>CAZQMR010000130.1:0-9560 GCA_964594465.1 uncultured Rhodobacterales bacterium | reverse complement strand
GTTCAGGAAATTGATGTTTTTCAACGGCTTAGAGTGGGTGTTTTGTCGACTGGGGATGAGGTTGTTCCGGTTGAGGCGAGGGCTCAAGGGCATCAGATCTATGATGCGAACCGGCCGATGCTGCTGAGCCTTGTGGCGCGGTGGGGGATGGTTCCGGTGGATTTGGGGCATGCAGCAGATACGCGGCAAGCTGTTGAAAACGCTTTGGAAAAAGGTGCGCGGGAGGCTGATGTGGTGCTGACGTCTGGCGGAGCGTCGGCGGGAGATGAGGATCATGTTTCGGCTGCACTCAAAGCGCACGGGGCGCTCACAACTTGGCGCATCGCAGTCAAGCCGGGGAGGCCCCTTGCACTGGGGCTTTGGGACGGGTGCCCTGTGTTTGGATTGCCGGGAAATCCGGTTGCGGCTTTCGTTTGTACGCTGATCTTTGCGCGGCCTGCGATGCTGAAAATGCTGGGTGCGGGCTTTCCGAAGCCGCAAGGATTTGAAGTACCTGCGGGGTTTAAAAAGCAGAAAAAACAAGGGCGTAGGGAGTTTTTGCGGGCACGGATGGGTGCGGATGGGCGTGCGGAAATTTTCCCGTCAGAAGGGTCTGGGCGGGTGTCTGGACTGGCTTGGGCTGAGGGGCTGGTGGAGCTTGCAGACGAGGGCCGAGACATCAAAGAGGGTGACTTGGTGCGCTATATTCCGCTTTCATCCTTTGGGATTTGAAGCGGCGCACAGTTCCGCCACGCATATGATGTGTGCACTGCACCGCATACGCACAAACCCGGAAATCAGGTTAATTTTCGCCTAATTTTCAGCTTTTAAGTGAACAGGAAGTTAAAGCGTTCCGCCGATGACATGAATCACCAATACCTCGCGTGGTCTCAGATTCATCGGGCATTGGGATGCGAGATGCCTAAAGTTACGGGCGGCCGGAAGCTTTAGTCAAACGTGCCGCTGGCGCGGGCCATGAGCATGAAGGCGCGGCCTGTACGTGTGTCGGCGAGGTTCACGATGTCTTGGGGTTCGGACATGGTCATGAATTCTTGCAGGAAGCCGTCAAACTGGCGCAGGAAATGCAGGCTGGCGTCGCGGAACACGGTGTCGGAGCGCATGCGGCCACGGGTGAGCGCGATGGCGCTTTCGTCGAGCACGGCACCCACAGCGGCGACATCATCGCCGCGTTTTCCAGCGACAAATTCGGCCCAAGCCTCTGGGTCGGTTTCCACGGGCTGAAGATCGTCCATGTAGACGCCTTCTTGGGCGAGCATCGACAAGACGTCTTCGGCGGCTTGAAGGAGAAGGGCAACGGCGCGGTTGGGCAGGACTTTGCGCAGAGCGTCGAAACCGGCCTTATCCTCGGCATTTTCGGGGAAGCTCAGCGCCCGCAGAAGGTCGTTCCAATTCAGCGCATCGGGGCTGAGGAATTCGGGGCTCTCGAGCGGCAGCGCGGTCTGTTCGTCATTTGCGGGGGCTGCTTTTTTACGGGCACGGCGCGGTGGGGCCTGCGGCACTTTTTGAGTGATCTCGCGGGCAGATGTGGCAACAAGCGCAGCCAGTTCATGCTTTTCGCGGGAGCGCTCAACGTCTTGATCGGAGAGCATTTGCCCAAGCTCGGTCTGGCGCTTTGTCAGCTCGGCAATGTCGCTGGCCAGACGGGAATATTGGTCATCAAGCGCGTCTTTTTGCAACAAGAGCGCGTGGCGCGACCCGGCGGAAACGGCAGATTCAACGTCGCCTGCAGTGACAGGGGTGTGACGCGAAAGGCTTTCTTCCATGCCAGCGATGATGCGGCGCAGCTCGCGGGCGTCGTAGTTTACGACGCGGGTGTTCCAGATCAGATAGGCGCAGAGCCAAATGAATATGACCGGGAGGATGGTGGCGAGAACGAAGAGGCCGACCTCTAGAAAGACGGGCGATCGTGCGTCTGCGAGTTGGCCAAAGAGGCCGAAGAACCCGGCGCCGTAGCCTGCCACGAGCAGCACCCAAAGGAAGCTGACGGCGGTGGCGGCGAGCAATTCACGCTCTGCCAATGACTTGGGAAGTGAGAAGGACGGCATTTTGAGTCCCCCGTTGCGGAGCCCGCCTGTGGCCCCGATATTCGACTGCTCTGTGCTCATGGCCCGACCTTTTTAGCTGGTGCCTATTTTTATCAGCCGGGGTTTAGATGTATTTAACGCTCAAAACTTCGTAGGAACGCACCCCGCCCGGTGTTTTCACCTCTACACTATCACCTTCTTCGCGTCCAATCAAAGCTCTCGCGAGCGGGGACTTAATATTGAGCAGGCCTTGCTCAATATTGGCTTCGGCCTCACCGACAATTTGGTAGGTTTTCTCCTCGTCCGTATCCTCGTCGACGATTTCAATGGTGGCGCCGAATTTTGCATTGCCGGACATTTTCTTGGGATCGATCACATCGGCCCGGCCAATAATGGCCTCCAACTCTTTGACCCGGCCCTCGATATGGCTCTGCTGCTCACGGGCGGCGTGATATTCCGCATTCTCGGACAAATCGCCATGCTCGCGCGCCTCGGCAATCGCCTTAATCACAGCGGGGCGGTCTTCGGATTTGAGTTTGCGCAATTCGGCGTCAAGTTTGGCGTGACCTGTGACGGTCAAAGGGATTTTATCCATGTCCGGGGTTCCCAATGGGGGCTTAAAAATACGTTCTGGCGGGTAAGTTAGTCCGTGGGGAGAAACTGTGCAAGGTGGCGCAGGCGCGGATATTGCTCAAAACTGGCCTCTAAGGCTCTCGTAACGTTACCTTTTGACGCATTTTGGCAATGATTGACGAAAGCGCGCTATGTCAGTACGCAGATCGTTGACAAATTATAGCCCGGACACCCCAGCGTAGAGGAAGACCCCAAATGAGCGATATTGAACGCGAAGCGATGGAATATGATGTTGTGATCGTTGGGGCTGGGCCTGCTGGCTTGTCGGCGGCGATCCGGCTCAAGCAGTTGGGCGGCGAGGACATCAATGTTGTGGTGCTGGAGAAGGGGTCCGAGGTTGGGGCGCATATTCTTTCAGGTGCGGTGCTTGATCCGTGTGGCTTGGATGCGCTGATCCCGGATTGGAAGGAGCGCGGTGCGCCGATCAAGACGGAAGTGAAAGAAGACAAGTTTCTGGTGCTGGGGCCTGCTGGCTCGGTGCGCTTGCCAAACATGATCATGCCGCCGCTGATGAACAATCACGGCAATTACATCGTCTCGATGGGCAATGTCTGTCGCTGGATGGCGGAACAAGCGGAGGAGTTGGGGGTTGAGATTTTCCCCGGCATGGCCTGTTCGGAGGTCGTTTATGGCGAAAACGGTGAGGTTAAGGGCGTTGTTGCGGGCGAGTTTGGCAAGACGGCGGATGGTGGCACCGAGGGCGGTTATGAGCCGGGCATGGAGCTGCATGGGAAATATGTGCTGTTTAGCGAGGGTGCGCGCGGGCATCTGAGCAAGGAGATTATTGCCAAGTTTGATCTGGATGCGGAGTGCGATGTGCCGAAATTCGGCCTTGGCATGAAGGAAATCTGGGAGGTGAAGCCTGAGAACCACCGCGAGGGGCAAGTGACCCATACGATGGGTTGGCCGCTTGGCTGGAAGGCGGGCGGTGGTTCGTTCATGTATCACCTTGAAAACAATCAGGTTTATGTCGGCTATATTGTTGATCTGAACTACAAGAACCCACATTTGTTCCCATACATGGAATTCCAGCGCTGGAAGCATCATCCCGCGATTGCCAGCGTGCTGGAGGGCGGCAAACGGGTCGCTTATGGCGCGCGCGTCGTGACCAAGGGCGGCTTTCAGTCGATCCCCAAAACGTGTTTTCCGGGTGGGGCGCTTTTGGGGTGCTCTGCGGGGCTGGTTAACCTGCCGCGCATCAAGGGCAATCACAATGCGATGCTCTCGGGCAAGGCAGCGGCTGAGGCGGCATTTGCAGCGATCGGGGCTGGGCGTCATGGTGATGAGCTGAGTGATTACGATGCGGAGCTGCGCAGTGGGCCGGTTGGCAAGGATCTTAAGCGTGTGAAGAATGTCGCGCCGCTCAATGGGAAGTATGGGCCGCTCGGTGGTTTGAGCCTTGGCGGGTTTGATATGTGGGTTGCCAATATCATTGGGGTGAACCCGCTTGGCACTATGAAACATGGCAAGTCGGATGCGGAGAGCACGGGCAAGGCGGCGGATCACCCGGTGATCGAGTATCCGCGCCCGGATGGGGTGCTGAGCTTTGATCGACTGACGAATGTGAGCTTCTCGGCGACCAATCACGAGGAAAACCAGCCCTGCCATTTGCAGCTTGGTGATGCGAGCATTCCTGTTTCGGTCAACCTGCCGGACTTCGCGGAGCCAGCGCAGCGCTACTGCCCGGCGGGAGTTTATGAGATCATCCGCGACGAGGACGGCAGCAACCCGCGCTTCCAGATCAACGCGCAAAACTGTGTGCATTGCAAAACCTGCGACATCAAAGACCCAAGCAAGAACATCACTTGGGTGACACCGCAGGGGGGCGAAGGGCCGAATTATCCGAATATGTGAGGCCGATGAGGGCTGAACTTCTCAGGAACGCGCGAGCTACGCTGCCGTCGTGTAGATTTCTGATGCGTGTTTTTGCGTTTTTGCTGATGGTTGCTGCCAACGTTGGTTTGCCGGTGCCAAAGGCTCAAGCGCAAGGAACCAGCTTGCCACCATTGGATCCCAAAATCATGGAGGCCGTTGGTTGGAGAAAGTCTGGCGCGCTTTGCGAACATCGCGTCGCAGGGCTAACCGTTATGTGCGAGATCCTGAGCCGGGCCATCCACGCGGCACGGGCGCGCATGTAATGCACGATTGAGTGATTGCGCAGTCTTCACATTGGCGAACTGTTGAATTGCAACCATAACGGCACATCTCTAGTGTGCATGTTGAAACCTTGGTTTGGAGAACCCCCTGTGCGCTTCCTTATTGCTTTTCTCGTTACTCTGAGCGGTCTGTTTGCGCAGACAAGTCAGTCCCAAGCTCAGGGGTTGGCCGGGTCATATCTTGCCGCGACTGCTGCGGATTATCGAGGGGACTTTGCGGTTGGGTCCAAATACCTAAACCGAGTGCTGGCACGCGACCCAAACAACCGCGCCGTTTTGGATCGGGCACTGTTTTTCAATATTGCTAGCGGCGACATGAAAGCAGCGGTTGCGATTGCACGACGGCTTGAGGAAGCCTCGCCCAGATCGTCGCGTTTTGGTGCGTTGGTCCTCGCGACGAATGCGTTCAAAACCTCCAATATGCGCGAAATGCGTGGCTTATTGGCCGGCGAAAAGACCAGTTATCCGCCGCTGGTGCAAGATGTCTTGACCGGCTGGATGCATGTGGAAAACGGTGAGATGGAAACTGCGCTGAGCCATTTTGATGCGCCGGGTATCACTGGGGGTCGCGCCACGTTCAATCGCTACAACAAGGCCATGGCCTTTGCAGTTGTCGGTGATTTTGAGATGGCAAACACAGTGCTGGAGGGGGATGCAAATGGCCCGCTGCGGCTAAACCTGGACACGATTTACTTCCATGCAGATGTGCTGGTGCAGCTTGACCGCAAGGATGAGGCATTGGCCCTTTTGGGTGCTTTGCTGAGCAATGGCGCACGCGACAGCAAAGCCAGTGCGATGGCGGCGCGGATCAGGTCGGGCGCAGATCAGGACTTTTCGTTTGTGACCAATGCGCAAGAGGCCGTGGCGGAGAACCTGCGTTCCTTGGCCCAATCGCTTGGCCAACCCGACACGATGCGGGCAGCACTTATGTATGCGCGGCTGGCGACATTTCTGCATCCTGAGCATGTGAACGGTCGCTTGCTTACGGCCTCTATCCTTGAAGATCTGGAGCAATACGAGCTGGCGATTGCGATTTATGACAATGTGCCTGCGGAAGCGGATGAGGCGCTAGATGCGAGTATTGGCCGGGCTGCAGCGCTGCGTGCGGATGAGCAAACTGATGCCGCGATTGAGGCTTTGCGCTCGGTTGTGCGCCAAGCCCCGGACTATCTGGAGGGCCATTTGGCGTTGGGCGACGCGCTGCGCGGTGAGGAAATTTACGAGGACTGCATCGCGGCCTACAAAGATGCATTGGCGCTTATCGAAACGCCACAGCGCACCCATTGGCCGATTTTCTATTCCCGTGGCATTTGCAATGAGCGCTCAAAGCAGTGGCCGGACGCGGAAAGCGATTTTCGAACGGCGCTGGAGCTGCAACCAGATCAGCCCTTGGTTCTAAACTATTTGGGATATTCGCTGATCGAAAAGCGTCAGAAGATGGACGAGGCCGAAGCGATGATCCGCAAGGCAGTCGCGGAACGCCCGGATGATGCCTATATCACGGATTCGCTGGGTTGGGTTTTGTACCTGACGGGGCGCTATGAAGAGGCTGTGGAGCCAATGGAGCGCGCGGCAGAATTGCTGCCGGTTGATCCGATCATCAACGACCATCTGGGCGATGTGTTGTGGACAGTAGGGCGCAAAGTTGAGGCAACATTCCATTGGCGTCGGGCGTTGTCATTTAATCCTGAGCCCAAGGATGCGGAGCGGATTCGCCGCAAACTGGATGTTGGATTGGACGTTGTACTGGACGAAGAGAAAGGCTGACCCCGCCTACGAGTTGTCCATTTTTGAACCAATCCCGCCTCAAATTTGAAGCATCCCGACTTTTCTGCCGCTTTTTCGCCTTAACCATGGCTTAACCAAGTCATTGAAACGGCAGAATTTGGGCCTTAGGCTCAGCTCTGTAGTGTTAATGGGTATCCAGGGGTTTCGTGTGTCGGTTCTTTCTAAAACGGTAAAAATAGCGCTGGCGGCGCTGGTTCTAACATCAACAGATGCAGCAGCGCAGATGACCGGGGTTTCGGGCGCCTATCTGGCTGGCACCAATGCGCTGAAGGTTCACGACTACAGCGAAGCGGCGCAGTATTTCGAACGCGCGCTTGCCTTTGATGGAGCCAATGCGAAACTGCTTCAGAACACCGTTGTTGCAAATCTAAGCTTGGGCGAGGTTCGCGCGGCTGTGGGGCCTGCAAAGGCATTGGCAATGGTCGCGCCTGAGGGGCAGATCGCGGGGCTTGTGGTCATCGCTGACATGATCGAGCGCGGCGATTTTCACGCGGCCATGAGTGCTTTGCGGGGCGATACCTACACGCTTGCGCCGCTGATGCGCGATTTGTTGATCGGCTGGATGCATGAAGCGCTCGGCGAGCAGCAAGCCGCAAGCGCTCATTTTGCAAGCATGGGCACGGATGAAGACGCAGTTGGCATGTTTGGCAAATATCACAACGCTTTGGCGCATGCGGTGCGCGGTGAGTTTGAAACGGCTGCGCAGTTGATAAGCGATGGGCCAAACGGCTTGATCCGAATTTCCGGCCAGAGCGTTGAAATCTACGCAGAAATTCTAGCGGCAACGGGCCGGCGGGAAGATGCGATTGTTGCGATCAATGAAGAGCTTGCAACTGGCAGACAGAACCCTGCGCTCAATGCGCTTCGCGACAAGCTGGTGATGGGCGAAACAGTGGAGTTTACGGCTCTTGGCAATCCGAGCGATGGCGCGGCGGATGTTTTCCAAACCTTTGCCAGCGTCGTATTAGGCGGCAAGGAACGGGATTTTGCGCTTTACTACGCGCGGCTTGCACTGCATCTGCGCCCCGAAGCTGAAACGTCTTTGTTCATCGCCGCTGAGCTGCTGGAAGAGCAGGAGCAATACGACTTGGCGGTGGAGGCACTGGCACAGGTGCCAGCGGATTCCGCCTCACATCTGCGGGCTGAAATTGCCCGCGCCAAGGCGATGGAAGCAGCAGGTCAGGTTGATGTCGCCATTGAGATTTTGCGCCAATTGGAAAAGGAGAATGCTGAGAATGCCAGCGTTCACACAGCGCTTGGCTTGATTTTCCGCGCCTCAAAACGCTTTGACGAGTGTATCGACAGTTATTCCAGCGCGATTGACCTCATTCAAACACCCCAGCGCCGGGATTGGTATGTGTATTATTCCCGCGCGATTTGTCATGATCGCGGGGATGCATGGGACAGCGCTGAGGCTGATTTCCGCACCGCACTTGAGCGAGCACCGGAACAACCTTTGATCTTGAACTATCTCGGGTATTCCATGGTGGAAAAAGGTCAGAGCATTGATGAGGCCAAGGGCATGATTGAACGCGCTGTGGCAGCGCGGCCTGACAGTGGGTTTGTGACGGATTCGCTGGGGTGGGTTTTGTACCGCTTGGGCGAGTTTGAAGCGGCGGTTCCGCATATGGAGCGCGCGGTTGAGCTGGAGCCGGTCGACCCGATCATCAACGATCATCTGGGCGATGTGCTGTGGATGGTTGGGCGCGAGCGCGAGGCGCGGTTTCAGTGGCGCCGGGCGCTGTCTTTTGAGCCGGAAGCGGAGGATGCGCTGCGCATTCGCCGCAAGCTTGAAGTGGGCTTGACTGTTGTGCTTGAAGAAGAGCAGCGCAGCATTGAGGACACCAAGGAAGCGAATGGCGGCTGAATTTACGCGACTTGCACGGGCGAAGGTCAATCTGAGCCTGCATGTGACCGGGCAGCGAGCAGATGGGTATCATCTGCTCGACTCGCTTGTGGTGTTTCCTGACGTGGGCGATGTGCTGGAGGCCGAGCTGAGCCATGGGCTATCGCTGACGCTGAGCGGGCGGTTTGCCGGGGAGCTGGATGCAGGTGGCGGCAATTCGGTGATCGCGGCGGCTGAGACGCTTGGGGGGCCGGGCGCGGCACTGCATTTGCAAAAGAACCTGCCGGTGGCTTCGGGCATTGGCGGTGGGTCGGCGGATGCGGCGGCGGCTTTAGCGCTTTTGTGCGAACTTTGGGATATGGAGCTGCCGCGCGATCAAGGCTTGTCGCTGGGGGCGGATGTGCCGGTTTGTTTGCAGGAGGCACCTGTGCGGATGCGCGGGATTGGGGATGTATTGGAGCCGGTGGCGGCGTTGCCGAGCATGGGAATTTTGCTGGTGAATTCTGGGGCGTCGGTTTCAACGGCTGGGGTGTTTGAGGCGCTTGAGACGCGGGACAATACAGCGATGGAGATGGTGGATTGGGATGGATTGAGCGGCTTTGTGGCGTGGCTGAGCGATCAGCGCAATGACATGCAGGCGGCGGCAATCAAAGTTGAGCCGGGGATTGCTGGGGTGTTGGGCGCGATTGAGGCGACGCCGGGGGTGCTCCTGACGCGCATGTCTGGCTCTGGTGGCACCTGTTTTGGGCTATATGCGAACCGCGCGGCGGCGATTGAGGCCGCAGCGGCAATCCGGCTGGAGCATCCTGAGTGGTGGAGCGTGGCTGCCGCGATTTAGAGCGCGGCCATCACTGCGGCTGTGTCCAGCATGCGGTTGGAGAAACCCCATTCGTTGTCGTACCAGCTCATCACACGCACGAAATTGCCCGGCTGCACGGCGGTTTGGGGCAGAGCAACGATGGAGCTGTGGGGGTTGTGATTGAGGTCGATGGAGACGAGCGGCTCGGATGTTGCGGCCAATATGCCTTTGAGGGGGCCGTTGGCAGCTTTGGTGAGCGCTTCGTTGATTGCCTCGACACTGACGGCTTTCTCGGCGACGAATTTGAGATCGAC
>CAZQMR010000129.1:0-9575 GCA_964594465.1 uncultured Rhodobacterales bacterium | reverse complement strand
GAGCGCCTGAACCTAAGCCCTTGGATGATCCTGATCCTGATGCAGCTCAGCTTCATCCTGATGGGCACGTTTCTGGATGACACGGCGATGCTGGTGATTGTCGCACCGCTTTACGTGCCCCTTGTCGGGGCGCTTGGTTTTGATCTGATTTGGTACGGCATCCTTTACACGATCACCTGCCAGATCGCCTATATGACGCCGCCCTTTGGCTACAACCTTTTCCTGATGCGCGCGATGGCGCCGCCCGAGATTAGCCTCAGCGATATTTATTCCTCCATCACGCCATTCGTACTTGTGATGGTTTTTGCCCTCGCAATGGTCATGATCTTCCCGGAAATCGCGCTTTGGCTGCCGGGGTATGTTTACGGAAATTAACCACATAGAAGCGTCCTTAAGGCGCCATTTTTGACAACGAAGGAGACTAAAATGACTACTAGAAGACGTTTTATCACCACCTCGGCGCTTGCCGGTGCAGGCACGCTTGCTGCCCCTGCGATTGTGAAAGCACAAGACGCTATTCGCTGGCGTTTCCAGACCTATGCAGGTTCGGCCCTTGGTGAGCATGTCACCAAGCCGGTTATTGATTACATTAACACAGCGGCCAATGGCGAGCTGGAGGTTGAGCTGTTTTACGCAGATCAGATCGTGCCAACGGGCGAGCTGTTTCAGGCGCTTCAGCGGGGCACGATTGATGGTGTGCATTCTGACGATGACAGCATGGCGTCGCCCACCCCGCTCCAGCAGTTTGGTGGCTATTTTCCATTTGCGACCAAACACATTCTCGATGTGCCGGTTCTGTTTAACCAGTACGGTCTGAAGGAGATTTGGGAAGAAGAATATGCGAAGGTTGGCGTTAAGTGGCTGTCTGCTGCTGGACAAGACCCGTGTAACTTTAACACCAAGAAGGAAATCACCAGCGTTGCGGATCTTAATGGTCTAAAGCTTTACACCTTCCCGACGGCTGGGCGCTTCTTGTCCAAGTTTGGCGTGGTGCCGGTAAATATTCCATATGAGGATGCGGAAGTCGCGGTGCAAACGGGCGAGTTGGATGGCATGGCCTGGTCCGGCATCACCGAAGATTACACTGTGGGTTGGGCGGATGTGACCGATTACTTCCTAACCAACAATATTTCGGGTGCCTGGATCGGCTCTTGGTTTGTCAACGAGGAACGCTGGGCCGATCTGCCAGAGCATCTGAAAGCCATTGTCATGGCCGCTACCGAGGCCGGCCACACCTATCGCAACCAGTGGTACTGGGGTGGTGAAGCGGCGCTGCGAGCCAATGGCGACAAGCTGGCATTGAGGTCTGTTCCAGCAGCGGAATGGGCGGAAGTTGAAGCCGCTGCCAAGGACTTCTGGGAAGAGGTCGCGCAAGAGGGGGAAATTCACCAGAAGATCGTGAATATCTTCAAGGAGTATAACGGCGTCATCAATCAAGCTGGCGCGCCTTACAACTTCGAATAATAGTGCCGATAAGCATAAAAAGGGCGCCCTGCTATGGCGGGGCGTCTTCAAAGAAGGGAGGTCCAAAATGACAGCACCGATGACTTTCGAAGACCTAAAGTCGCGAGTTCAGGCAGGCGAGATTGACACGGTTTTGGCTTGTCTGGTCGATATGCAAGGGCGTCTGATGGGTAAGCGGTTTCACGCGGTGAATTTTGTTGAGACCTCCTTTGAGGAGACCCATTGCTGCAATTATCTGTTGGCCACCGATCTGGAAATGGCCACACCGGATGGTTATGCCTCGACCAGTTGGGAAACTGGCTATGGCGATTATGTGATGAAGCCCGATCTGACCACGATCCGCCCGGTTCCGTGGCTTGAGGGGACCGCGATGGTGCTTTGCGATATTCTTGGCCACCATCACCATCAGCCTGTTCCACATTCACCGCGCGCTATTCTAAAGGCGCAAATTGCGCGGCTTGAGGCGATGGGGTTTGACGCCAAGATGGCGACTGAATTGGAGTTCTTTTTGTTTGAAAAGAGCTTTGATGAGATCCGCAAGGAAGGGTTCCGCAATCTGGCGCCGATCAGTGGCTACAACGAAGACTATCACATCTTGCAGACCACCAAGGAAGAGGCCGTGATGCGGCCAATCCGCAACCATCTGTTTGCGGCGGGTCTGCCGATTGAAAATTCCAAGGGCGAGGCTGAGGCCGGTCAGGAAGAGTTGAATATTCGTTATTCTGCGGCCCTTGATTGCGCTGACCATCACACAATCGCCAAGCATGCGGTCAAGGAAATTGCGTGGCAGCATGGCCGCGCGGCGACTTTTTTGCCTAAATGGCACAAGGATCGGGTCGGGTCATCCAGCCATGTGCATCAGTCGCTTTGGAAAGACGGCGAGGCTGCTTTCTTTGATCCAAGCGGGTCGCATGGCATGTCCAAACTGATGGGGCATTATCTGGCGGGCTTGATCAAATATGCGCCGGATTACACCTATTTTCTTGCGCCTTACGTCAACAGCTATAAGCGCTTTGCCAAAGGCACTTTCGCCCCCACAAAAACTGTTTGGTCTGTGGACAATCGCACGGCAGGCTTCCGGCTTTGCGGTGCGGGCACTAAGGGCGTGCGGGTGGAATGCCGGATTGGTGGCTCCGATCTGAACCCCTATTTGGCTCAAGCGGCGATGATGGCGGCAGGGATCAAGGGCATAGAAGATCAACTTGAGCCGCCAGCACCCACGACAGGCGATGTTTACGAAGATGCAGGCGCACAGGACATTCCACAAACGCTGCGCGCGGCAACGGAAACCTTGCGCGCTTCGCAATTCTTGCGCGACGCGCTTGGGGACGACGTGGTAGATCACTACACGCGTGCTGCAGAATGGGAGCAAGAAGAATTCGATCAGGTCGTAACCGATTGGGAAATCGCGCGCGGCTTTGAACGGGCCTGAACAATTGCGCCTTATCTCATACCAACACATGAAAGCCTAACGACATGAGCCTCACAGCAAACTGGTCTTACCCTACATCGATCCGCTTTGGTCTGGGCCGCATCTCAGAAATCGCGGAGGCTTGTGCCGCAGCGGGCATCAAAAAGCCACTGCTGATCACGGATCGCGGGCTGGCGAATATGGAAATCACCACCAAAACGCTAAACTTGCTTGAAGCGGCAGGACTTGGTCGTGCGATCTTTGCGGATGTGGACCCGAACCCGAATGAAAAGAACGCCGAGGCTGGCGTGAAAGCGTACAAGGAAGGTGGTCATGACGGGGTTGTGGCCTTTGGTGGCGGCTCGGGCCTTGATCTTGGCAAGCTTGTCGCGTTTTTGGCTGGCCAAACCCGTCCGCTTTGGGATTTTGAAGATATTGGCGATTGGTGGACCCGCGCGGATGCGGATGCGATTGCCCCAATCGTTGCAGTTCCAACGACTGCCGGCACGGGATCAGAGGTTGGGCGCGCTTCCGTGATCACCAATTCAGAAACCCAAGAAAAGAAGATCATTTTTCATCCCAAGTTTCTGCCCTCTGTTGTGATCTGCGACCCGGAACTGACCGTGGGCATGCCAAATTTCATTACCGCAGGCACAGGGCTTGACGCCTTTGCCCATTGCGTTGAGGCGTTCTGCTCGCCCCATTATCACCCGATGTCTCAGGGCATGGCACTGGAGGGGATGCGGCTTGTGAAGGAGTATTTGCCTCGTGCTTATGCCGATGGCAGCGATCTTGAGGCGCGTGCGCATATGATGTCAGCAGCGGCGATGGGGGCTACGGCGTTTCAAAAGGGGCTTGGGGCGATCCATGCACTCTCCCATCCGATTGGCGCGATGCACCATACCCATCACGGCACGACGAACGCGGTTGTCATGCCTGCCGTGTTGCAGTTCAACAAGCCTGCGATCACGGGTGTGATGGGCCAAGCGGCCGATTACCTGGGCATTGCGGGTGGGTTTGATGGGTTTTGTGCGTATGTCGACGATCTGAACGCATCGCTAGGCATTCCAAAGACGCTGAGCGAGCTGGGCGTGACCGACCCGGATATTGATCGCCTTGTTGCAGGGGCCTTGAGTGATCCGTCCACGGGGGGCAATCCGGTTGAGATGACAAAGGAAAATACGACAAAACTTTTGCGTGATTGCCTCTGACAAAGGCTTTGCAAGAATCATGTTTTTTTGCGATAGAAGCCAAAGTTGATCGACTGACATGGGAGAGCGCGGAGCCATCCGCCGCCGAAGGAGCAACGCCCCGGAAACTCTCAGGCAAATGAACCGTGTCAGCGCCCCGCACCGGGAGATCGGCTATCTGGAGAGAGGTTTGCGGCCCAAGGCAGCCGCCAGCCCACCGAAGGAGAAAGCGCCAAGCTTTTGGCGTCAAGCTCTCAGGTAAAGCGACAGATGGGGACGTGAGCTGGCAATTCCGCCAGTTGCGTCCTTTCGTCCACGCTTTGTCTTAGAGGTTCAACATGACCCATATCGCTATCATTGGTGCTGGTATCACTGGCATCACAACCGCATACGCTTTGGCCCGTCGCGGCTACCAAGTCAGTGTCTTTGATCGCAATCGCTATGCAGCGATGGAAACGTCTTTTGCCAATGGCGGGCAGCTTTCTGCCAGCAATGCCGAAGTGTGGACCCGTTGGGGCACGATCCTCAAAGGGCTCAAATGGATGATGCGCTCGGATGCGCCTTTGCTGGTGAACCCTAAGCCGTCTTGGCACAAGCTGTCTTGGATGGCCGAGTTCATGGGCAATATTCCGCAATATGAGGCCAACACAATCCAGACCGCGCAGCTTGCCATCGCCTCGCGCGAACATCTGCTGGATTTCGCGCGCGAGGTTGGGGTTGAGTTTGACATGGAGCGGCGCGGGATTTTGCATGTCTACAAGAAGCAGTCTGAGCTGGATCATGCGCGGCGGGTAAATGAGCTGCTGCAAAAGGCGGGGCTGGAGCGTGAAGAGGTGAGTGCCGATGAGGTGCAGCGTTTGGAACCGGCGCTGAAAACGGAGACGCTGGGGGGCTTCTTCACCAAGAGCGATTTTACCGGCGACATTCATAGCTATGCGCGTGCGCTGAGTGCGGGCTGCGAGAAGCTCGGCGTTTCGTTTCATTATAAGTCTGATGTTACGGCGATCACGCCATCGGGAAGTGGGGTGCGAGTGGACTGGCGTGCCGATCAGGACGAGCAGCAGCAGCATTTTGGTGGGCTTGTGGTTTGCGCAGGGGTAGGCAGCCGCGCGATTGCCGCGCAGCTTGGGGACCGTGTGAACATCTATCCGGTAAAGGGCTATTCGATCACGGTGAACCTTGATGATGCGGCCAGCCAAGAGGCGGCGCCTTGGGTGAGCCTGTTGGATGAAGAGGCTAAGATTGTCACGTCGCGGCTGGGGCGCAATCGCTTTCGAATTGCGGGTACGGCAGAATTCAATGGCTACAATCTCGACATCCGCGATGATCGTGTGCGCCCGTTGCGCGATTGGTGCGAGACCTTCTTTCCGGATGTTTCCACCGAGCATTGTGTGCCTTGGGCCGGTTTGCGCCCTATGCTGCCCTCGATGATGCCCAAGGTGGGTCCGGGCTCAAAACCGGGGGTTTACTACAATACTGGGCATGGGCATCTAGGTTGGACCCTCTCGGCGGGCACGGCGCAGGCCACGGCTGATCTGATCGATGAGGCCCATGGAAGCCGGCGCAATCACGAGGTGCTGAAGGTTCCAGCATAATCCTGGCGCAGGGCTTTTTTCTCGACCTTGCCCATGGAATTCCGCGGCAGCTCGTCGCGGAAAAACACCTCTTTGGGGCATTTGAACTTGGCGAGCGTGGTTTGCAATTGGGTTTGCACGTCTTGCGCGGTGATGGCGCTGCCTTCCTCGCGCACAGCAACCGCTATCACCACCTCGCCGAAGTCAGGATGCGGCGCGCCGATCACGGCTGATTCTACGATGCCAGGTAAGGCGTCGATCTCTGTCTCGACCTCTTTGGGGTAGACGTTGTAGCCGCCTGAGATGATCAGATCCTTCTCGCGGCCCACTATGGTGATGTAGCCATCTCCATCAAGCCGGGCGAGATCGCCGGTGATGAAGAAGCCGTCGTCGCGGAATTCCTCCGCCGTTTTTTCGGGCATCTGCCAATAGCCTTTGAACACGTTGGGGCCGCGCACTTCTAGAATGCCGACCTCGCCTTGGGGCAGTTCTGCTCCGGTTTCGCTGTCTACAATGCGGGTCTCAACGGCGGGCAGCGGAAAGCCGACTGTGCCTGCCCGGCGCTCGCCCTCATAAGGATTAGATGTGTTCATTGTGGTTTCGGTCATGCCGTAGCGCTCAAGAATGCGATGCCCAGTGCGGGCTTCGAACGCTTGGTGGGTTTCGGCCAAGAGCGGTGCGCTGCCAGAAATGAACAGGCGCATATGGGCGGTTAGATCAGGGGTGAAACGGTCATCGCCTAGCAGGCGTGTGTAGAAAGTTGGCACGCCCATCATGGACGTGGCCAAGGGCAGGTTTTTGATGACCATATCGGTGTCAAATTTCGGCAGAAAGATCATTCTGGCACCGACGCGCAGCAGCACATTTACCGCCACGAAGAGGCCATGGGCGTGGAAGATCGGCAGCGCGTGCAACAGCGTGTCATCGTGGGTGAAGCGCCATGCCGCGACCAAACTGTCGGCGTTTGATAGCAGGTTGTTATGGCTCAGCATTGCCCCTTTCGAGCGCCCGGTGGTGCCAGAGGTATAGAGGATCGCGGCGAGATCGTCGGGTTCGCGCGCTGCGTCTTTAAAATTCGGGTCGGCCGAGGACGCTTGATCCATCAAGCTGCCTTGCCCTGCGGCATCAAGGGTTAGCAGCTGGATATTCTTCGCACTGGATAGCCCGGCCACGGTGCTTTCGACAGCCGGATCAACCACCGCGACACTGGGCGTGGCGTCGCCGAGGAAGTAATCAAGCTCAGCCGTTGTGTAGGCCGTGTTTAGGGGCAAAAACAGCGCGCCGCAGCGCAGGCATGCGAGATAAAGCGCCAGCGCCTCTACTGATTTCGCGGTCTGCATTGCCACGCGGTGGCCCGGCTGAACGCCAGCGTCAGACAGGACATTTGCGATTTGACCTGTTAGCTGGAACAGCGCTGCGCCTGACATCTCGGTTCCGTCTGCGCGGATCAGAACTGTTTCTTGGCGGTTGATAAGAGGTGCTACCAGCGCATCGGCTAATGGGTTCATGGCGGCTATTTTCCTCACTTGCCCTTAAAGTCAGGCTTGCGTTTTTCCATGAACGCTTTGCGACCTTCGACGTAATCTTCAGACGCAAAACAGGCCGCGACCATCTCGTCGCAGCGCTTGAGATCGCGCAAGGCGGGATCGGGTTGCATGACCTGCGTTGCGATGAACTTCATTGCGCGGATCGTCATCGGAGCGTTGCCGGCCATTGTGCCTGCCAGGGTATCAACATGCGCGGCAAGTTCGTCTTCTGCGACAACATCCTGCACGAGCCCAAGGCGAAGCGCGGTTTCCGCATCAATGGATTTGGCTGTGAACATCAGTTGCTTGGCCGATGCCGCCCCAACCGAATTCACCAAGCGCCGGATCGCATCAAACGGATAGCCCAGCGCCAGCTTAGCCGCAGGCATTGCAAAGCGCGATTTGGCAGAGGCCACGCGCATATCGGTGCAGGTTGCAAGGTTAAGCCCGCCGCCGATGCAATGGCCGTTGATCATTGCAATTGTGGGTTTTGGGAAGTTTTCGATGATGTCATAGACAACTTTGAGGCGGGCATTGTAGTGCTCGGTCGCGTCTTTGGTGCCGCGCTCTTTGTCGAATTTGGAAATGTCCGCGCCGGAAACAAAGGACTTGCCGCCTGCGCCAGACAGGACCACGACGCGCACGGCTTCATCTTCGGCAAAGCTTGACAGCGCAATCTCTGCGGCGTCCCACATGTCGAGCGACACGGCGTTGTGACGCTCGGGGTTGTTGAAGATGACATGGCCCAATGCACCATCGATGCGGGCGATCATTTTGTCGGTTGGAAGTTTCAGTTCGGTCATGGGGAATCCTTTCCGCTATACGACGGATTTGTCTTGGAGGGAGGCACACTCCTCAGCACTAATGCCAAGTTCTTGTAAAATCTCTTGAGTATGTTGCCCACGTGTGGGGGGCGAGCCCACGAGATTGCTTGGCGTGCGGGTCAGGTTCACTGGCTGGCCCATGGCTTGGGTGTCGCCAAAAGGCTCTGTGCTGAGCGGTTGTGCGATGCCCAGGTGCTGAACCTGTGGGTCGTCGAACATCTCGTCTATTTTGTAGATCGGACCGCAGGGCACGCCTGCCTCGGTCAGTGTTTCGACCCATTCGGCACTGGTTTTTTTGCCAATGATGGCTGCGATCCCGGCGTTCAGCTCATCGCGACGTTCGCGACGCTTGGCGTTGGTGTCAAATCCTTCATCCTCAGCCCAATCGGGCCGCTCAAGGGCCTTGCACAGGCGCAACCATGTGTCGTTTCCCGCTACGGCAATGTTCACCGCCCCGTCCTTGGTCAGATAGCGGTTGGTGGGGATGCTGGTGGGGTGTTCGTTGCCCACTTGGGGTGCCACCTCGCCTTGCATCAACCAGCGTGCGGCCTGAAAATCGAGCATGAAGGCTTGGGATTGCAGAAGCGAAGTGTGCAGCCATTGGCCTTCGCCTGACTTCTCCCGCTCAATGAGCGCTGTCATGATGCCAAGCGCACAGAACAACCCGGTTGTGAGATCCGCAATCGGGATGCCGACGCGCATTGGCCCACCGTCAGGATCGCCGGTGATCGACATCAGACCACCCATGCCTTGAGCAATCTGATCAAAGCCGGGGCGTTTGGCATAAGGGCCGGTTTGGCCAAAGCCGGAGATGCTGGCCAGAATGATCTTGGGGTTTTGGGCTTTGAGGCTCTCGTAGTCGATGCCAAGGCGGTCTTTCACGTCGGGGCGGAAATTCTCAACCACCACATCCGCCGTCTTGGCCAGTTTCATAAACAGCGCTTTGCCTTCAGGGTCTTTGAGGTTGAGGGTCAAACTGCGGCGATTGCGCTGCAGGTTTTGCCAATCCGCCGTATTGCGCCCTGCCCCAAGGGCGCCGTCCGCTTCCAGCGAAGCAGGCTGCTCGATCTTGATCACATCCGCGCCCCAATCGCCAAGTTGCCGCACAGCCGTTGGTCCTGAGCGCACACGGGTGAGGTCAAGCACACGAATATGGGACAAAGCGGATGAGGCGGGTTGATGGGGCATAGAAGGCTCCTTTGTTTGGCAGTTTGTCAGTGCGACCGGTGTGCGGCGAGAATTTGCGGAGAGGCGATTTGATCAGAGATATGCATGTCCCAAATTGCCGGAGCATTGGAAGATAGGAAATCCTCCATGGCTTTAGGGACGTCATCAAGGTTCGTAAATCTCCGCCCTTTGATTCCGAAGCCCTGTCCGATGGCTGCAAAATCAGGACGGCCGAAGACCGAACCAGACAGAGTTACGCCATCTGCACGCAGTTTATGAACCTCCGAACCGTAAGCACCATCATTGAGCACAATGATCAAAACCTTCAGGTTATGGCGCGCGATGGTTTCCAGCTCTTGAATATGCATGAGCGCAGAGCCATCGCCATCCATCAGAACAACGGGGCGTTCGGGATGCGC
>CAZQMR010000128.1:0-9626 GCA_964594465.1 uncultured Rhodobacterales bacterium | reverse complement strand
GCAGACGCCGGATCACCCCGGAAATCCTGCCCCATCTTGTCGATCTCATCGAGCAGGATCAGCGGGTTGTTCGTCTTGGCCTTCTTCATCGACTGGATGATCTTACCAGGCATCGAGCCAATGTAAGTCCGCCGATGCCCACGAATCTCGCTCTCATCGCGCACGCCGCCCAGAGAAATGCGGATAAACTCACGCCCTGTCGCCTCCGCCACAGATTTCCCAAGCGAAGTTTTACCCACACCCGGTGGTCCCACCAAGCACAGGATCGGCCCGCGCAATTTGCTGGAACGCTGCTGCACCGCCAGATACTCAACAATCCGCTCTTTGATCTTCTCAAGACCGTAATGATCCCGATCCAGCACGGTTTGCGCGCGGCCAAGGTCTTTCTTCACCCGGCTGCGCTTTCCCCACGGGATCGCCAGCATCCAGTCCAGATAATTGCGCACAACAGTGGCTTCCGCGCTCATCGGCGACATGTTCTTGAGCTTTTTCAGCTCCGCATCCGCCTTTTCGCGTGCCTCTTTGGTGAATTTCGTGCCTTCAATTTGCTCCTCATATTCGGAGTTCTCGTCACGCTCACCGCCGCCGCCATCCCCGAGCTCCCGCTGGATCGCTTTCATCTGCTCATTGAGATAATATTCCCGCTGCGTGCGCTCCATTTGGCTCTTAACACGGGTTTTGATCTTCTTTTCGACCTTCAGAACAGACATTTCGCCCTTCATCACGCCGTAAATCTTCTCCAGCCGTTCGCCCACATCGATGATCTCAAGCAAAGCCTGCTTTTCTTCGATGGTCGACCCAAGATGCCCCGCAACCGTATCCGCCAGCTTGCCCGCATCCTCAATATCCTCAAGCGACGAAATCGCTTCCTCAGGAACATTGGAATTGAGCTTGGCATAGCGCTCAAACTCGCCCGAAACCGAGCGGCAGAGCGCCGTGATCGTGTCCTCATCCGTGCGGGTTTCTTCGATCATCGTAGCCGTCGCCTCAAAATGAGACTCGTTTTCGCCAAAATTCTCAATACGCACCCGCTGACGCCCCTCAACCAGCACCTTCACAGTGCCGTCAGGCAATTTCAAAAGCTGCAGCACATTGGCCACAACACCCGTGTCGAAAATCTGTTCTGCGGTTGGGTCTTCCAGGCTTGCGTCACGCTGACTGGTGAGGATGATCTGTTGCTCATCCTTCATCACTGCCTCTAGCGCGCGCACTGACTTCTCCCGGCCCACAAAAAGCGGCACAATCATATGCGGAAAAACCACGATATCGCGAAGGGGAAGTACGGGAAGTGTAACGCTGCTCGTCTCTGACATAGACAAATCCTTATAAATGCAAGCCGGGCGGTCCCAAATGCGGCGACCCACGCGGCTCCATGCTCTGTTAAGCTTATGTGGGGCCGCGTTCAGCTTGTGTCAACACTCGTGACCGATCGGTTTCCTTGGACCAAGCTTACGGGACCGCGCTCAACATCACAATAACATGCCCGGCCCCAAAAGCACCAAACTCAAACCAAATTTTTGCTGCATTTCACCAAATAGCATTTGAATTGTGCAAACAATCTCTTTCATCGGGTTAAGCATGTTGATTTTGCGTCATTCTTTGATCACAAAGGCGGCACAATCGACGCAGCGCGTCACCAGTTGAATATTGTACCCAGGGGTTATAATGACTTTTCCACTCAAAACCATCGCACTCGGTGTGTCCTTCAGCATGGCACTCGGCACAGCAGCACATGCTGTTACTGAGGTCCCATCTGTAAATGCAGCCTTCTTCCTCAATGAAGAAACCGGCAGCACCGAGGCTCCAGCCTTAGTCAACGAAGGCCAAGCCGCAGTAACTGTAACAGAAACCGAAGCCTTCGGCGGCGGCGCCATTGAATACACGGTCACCAACAACATGGCCGGATGGGATATTGTCGGCTTTGGCGTGACCAATCCAGGCTTTTACACCGATGCTTTTGTTGACCGCAGCATTGGCTGCATCCTCAGTGAAGACGACGGTTTTCCGAATTCTTCATGCTGGAACGCAGAAACAGTGCGGCGTGGTCAAAAATTTGAATCAGCGCTTGAAGCAGAAGTCTTCGATCTTCTGCTGGGCGAAGACAATGTATTTCACGCCTACAGCTTCAACGAAGTGTCAACAACCACCACGATTATCGAAGACGATGTCCCGCGGAAGAAAATTTCGCAGGAAGAAGCCAGCCGTATGCTTATCGATTATGATGTACCGATGACAACAGCGATCCTGTCGGGCACAACAATGGGCGGTTTCTACTTCACAAACGGAGTCGCTGCATCAAACCTGTTTGGTTTTGCGCAGAACAACCTAACTGGCCAAGGCTTGCTCTTTTCGAACGTAAACATCCTAGGTCCTATTGCAGTCACCGCCGTGCCAGTACCAGCCGGCGCACTCTTGCTCACAACCGGCCTCTTTGGCCTTGGCCTGATGCGCAAAAAGCGCAGCTAAGCCGCACATCTCAAACATCGCGAAAAGGCGCCACCCTCGGGTCGGCGCCTTTTTTTCTATAGCGGATCAATATCGCCCTCTTCGCGCCGCGCGTGAAACGCTGCTTGAAACTCCGCAAATGTGCCCGCTTCAATCGCGCTGCGCATCCCAGCCATAAGCTCCTGATAATAATGCAAATTATGCCATGTAATCAGCATCGACGAGATAATCTCGCTAGAGCGAAACACATGATGCAAATAGGCTCGGCTGTAATTTGAACAGGCCGGACAAGTGCACTCCTCATCCAGCGGCCTTGGGTCCTCCGCATGGCGGGCATTCTTGATGTTGATCGCCCCCATCCGCGTCAGCGCCTGCCCCGTGCGCCCAGAACGTGAGGGCAACACGCAGTCAAACATATCAATGCCTCGCGCCACAGCGCCCACCAGATCGTCGGGTTTGCCAACCCCCATCAGATAGCGCGGCTTGTCTTCGGGCAGTTGATCCGGCGCATATTCCAGCGCCCCAAACATCGCCTCCTGCCCCTCGCCCACAGCCAACCCGCCAACCGCATAGCCATCAAAACCAATCTCGCGCAGCGCCTCCGCACTTTGCCTACGCAAATCCTCTTCCAAACCACCCTGCTGAATCCCAAACAGCGCATAGCCGGGGCGATCCCCAAAAGCCACGCGCGAGCGTTTCGCCCACCGCATCGAGAGTTCCATGCTCTCAGCAATCCGCGTGCGATCCGCAGGCAAGGCCGGGCATTCGTCAAAACACATCACAATATCCGAGCCGAGCAGCCGCTGAATTTCCATCGAATGCTCCGGCGTCAGGTGGTGCTTTGAGCCATCTACATGGCTGCGAAACGTCACGCCCTCCTCGGTCAGCTTGCGCAACTCGCTCAAACTCATCACCTGAAACCCGCCACTATCCGTCAGGATCGGCCCGTCCCAATTCATAAACTTGTGCAACCCACCAAGCTTGGCCACCCGCTCCGCACCCGGTCGCAGCATCAAATGATAGGTATTGCCCAGCAAAATTTGCGCCCCCGTCGCCTTTACACTTTCAGGCATCATCGCCTTCACCGTGGCGGCCGTGCCTACAGGCATAAAAGCAGGCGTTTCAATATCCCCTTTGGGCGTTGAAACAGTGCCCCTGCGGGCTTTTTGGTCGGTGCTATGAAGCTTGAACGAAAATTTCATGGCGCCCCGGTAACGCGACACTAAGTCCAATGCAAGATAACGCAGAGACGCGCCTGCCTCTGGACGCCTCTTGGGGCTTACCCTATATAAAGAGTCAATTACTTCTGCTTTCAGGACAAATCACATGACCGGCGAGACCGAAAACATGGTTGAGGGCACCCCCTTGATCCGCCCCTCCTCAACCGACCACCCGCTTTACGAGCAAGTGGTGGAGGCGTGCAAATCGGTCTACGACCCTGAAATCCCTGTGAATATCTATGATCTCGGCCTGATTTATACGATTGAGCTAAACGACAAAGGCCATGCAGAGATTGCAATGTCGCTTACTGCGCCGGGTTGCCCTGTTGCTGGCGAAATGCCCGGCTGGGTCGCCGAAGCCGTCGCGCCCCTTCCCGGCATCGAAACCGTCAATGTCGAACTGATTTGGGAACCTCAGTGGGGCATGGACATGATGTCAGATGCCGCCCGACTTGAATTGGGCTTTATGTAACCCCTTCTTGATTAGGAACGCGCACGCCCTTATCGTTAAGAGAGAGTGCTTGAAAGGCTGAACCCATGTTTTCCATCCCCGGTAAAGACGCCGTCACAATGACAGACGCAGCCATCGCCCAGATTCGCAAGCTCATGGACAGCGGCGACAAGAAGGGCTTGCGCATCGGCATCAAAAAAGGCGGCTGTGCAGGCATGGAATACACCATGGATTACGTAGACGAGGTCGATCCCAACGATGAAGTTGTTGAGAAAGACGGCGCGCGTGTGATGATCGCTCCCATGGCGCAAATGTTCCTCTTTGGCACTGAGATCGACTACAAAACCTCTCTGCTTGAGGCCGGTTTCGACTTCAAAAACCCCAATGTCACTGAGGCATGCGGCTGCGGCGAATCTATCAAGTTCGACATCCAATAAATGCCGGTCACCCATGAGTTTCGCGATTTTGCCCGCGACCTGTTTTCCGGTCTCGGCCAAATCGGCGTAAAACGAATGTTCGGCGGTGTCGGGCTCTATTCCGGCAAAGCCATGTTCGGATTGATCGTGGACGATGTGATTTACCTCAAAAGCGATGATACCTTGCGCCCCGCCTTTGAAGCCGAAGGCAGCGAGCCGTTCAGCTACGAAACCAAGAGCGGAAAACGCGGCGTGATGTCCTTCATGCAACTGCCTGAGGCCGCGCTGGATGATCCCGATTTGGCACTGGACTGGGCTCAAAAATCAATGATACCCGCTGTTGAGGCCGCCCGCGCCAAAGCCAAGAAGAAAGCCCAAACCACATGAGCCGCACTCCTCTTGTTGCCGGAAACTGGAAAATGAACGGCGTGCAAGCCAGTCTCGATGAGGCACAAGCCGTTGAAACCGGCAGCGCTGAAGTTCTGATCTGCCCGCCCGCTACATTGATCGGCGTCATGGCTGATCGCTTGGCAAGCAGTGCTATCGGCATTGGCGCGCAAGACTGTCATGTAAGCGCGACCGGCGCCCATACCGGTGACATCGCGCCCGAAATGCTCAAAGACGCAGGCGCACGTGCTGTCATTCTCGGACATTCAGAGCGTCGCGCCGATCACGGCGAAACCAGTGATTTGGTTCAGGACAAAGCGCTCGCGGCCTGGCGCGCAGGCTTGACTGCAATTGTTTGTGTCGGCGAAAGCGAGCGCCACCGCAAAGCCCGCAACACACTCGACATTGTGTCCGGTCAGCTGGCAGCCTCCATCCCGGATGGCGCAACCGGCCAGAACCTCGTGGTTGCTTACGAGCCGCTTTGGGCCATTGGAACCGGCATGACCCCCAGCCTCGACGAGATCGGCGAAGTTCATGACCATATGCGAAGCCGGCTGGAACGCCGCTTTGGCACTGGTGTCGGTCGCTCAGTACGCTTGCTCTATGGTGGTTCGGTGAAGCCCAGCAACGCAACCGAGATTTTTGCCGTGTCCAATGTAGATGGCGGACTGATCGGGGGCGCATCCCTGAAGGCAACCGATTTCAACCAAATCATCGCCGCGGCCCAAGTCTAAGCCGCACGCCTTTGCACTGGTGGATTGCCAAGCATTGCCAGTGGAGCCGGATTGTATCGGTAAATCGAATACGGCCCTTTGATCGTCTTGCGCAAGAACCCGGCCTGCATCAAACACTTGATGTGAAACCCAAGCGTTGAGCCGTTGATTTTGCACGTATTGCCAATCTGCTCAAAGCTCAGACCATCGGGCCGATCTTCTAGGACCTCTAGAATTTTAAGCCTGCGCGCATGACCCAATGCCGCATGGGTTCGTGCTATTTTCTGCCGGTAAGTCATTGGTTCCATGTCAATAATCCTCAAGATGCTTCCGTTACTTCTCTAGAGAAGTAACGGAAGCTACTTTAGCGGACGGAACCTTGAAACAAGGTTAAAGCCATCGCCAAAACACCTTAGCCGACTTTGCGCTCCCCCATCATGCTCCCAATCCCGTAATGCTCCGTCAGCCGCTGCAACGCAATCTTCAGCACCACCTTGCCCGACCGCGCAGACCAGCCCAACCGCTTCTCCGCCGTTTCTAAGCCTTCGAGAAAACAGCAGCACCGAAACGCAATATCCGCGAGCCCAGGCCCAAGCGCAGACAACGCCTCGGACACCCGCTCCCGCGCACCAGTAGGCCCGTCCAGTGGCCCCTTTGGCGCCAATCCACCACGCGAAGCCGATGTCAAAAAGCTCTCCCAGTTTTGCGCAACCCGCGGGCCCATTTGCGCCAACTCAAAATCCTCGCGCAAACGCTCCCCCGCCGTCACAAAATCAGGCGTAAGGTAAAGCTGACCTGTCTTGTCGCGTTTACGGCCAAGTGCTGTCAAAGGGCTCTCAGCGAAATTATAGCGTACACGTTCGCGACCAGACCCGGACGGATCTCGCACCACGCGCTCGCCAAACTCTCGGTGCTGCTCAGAATAAGGCGTTGCCTGCTCTGGATAAGCCCCACCGCTTTTGCGCGCCAACGCATCCTCCGAAATCAACCGCTTCAGCGCCGCCCGCCCAACATCCGTAATCGTGTAACGGCCAAGCTTGCCCGCCATCTTCCCATCAATCCACTCCTTGAGCACAAACGCCTGAACAACCGAGCGCTCACAAACCGCAATACGATTTGTCCGTCCCGGTACAATTTCCTTAAACACAGCCGCTTTTTGCATGTCTGGGGAAACCAACAAAAAGGCAGATTTTTCGCACAACCGCCGCAGAATCCGGCGAGCCTCGCGCGCAACAGTTTCAGAGCTGGGCAGCGTGTTGCCTAGGTCTTGCTGAGGCATATTACTATTCTCCTTGAAACATTGGGGACTACTCTTTGAGCGATCCAAACACGACACGACAAAGCCAAGGGCTGCATCAAAATGGGGATCATCGCGTTTGGATTCTTGACGCCGAACCTGTCGCAGAACAGTCGAGGCATGGCATCCTCGGTCCCGAGCTATCGCTCGAATGGACCGACCTAACAAAGCATGGTCGAGATAAGCGGCTACTGGCAATGGCACCCATTCGGGAAGACGAGTAAGCGACGCCTGCGACGGAATACCGGAACAATGTAGAACTGAAGAAGTTTGCACAGAAAAAGCCTTATTGGGGTATTGTTTACAGATTTTTCTACCTAAGGTTGAATTGTAAATGGAATCTTAACATGCGGATTTTGACTCAAATTTGTTTATAAAAAACAAGGATATCGCAGCGTTCGGTGCAGTAACGCATCACGCAACACCGCTAAGTCGCACTATTTTTGGCTCAGAAATTGAGACTGCGCGTTAGGAAGTTATCCACAGATGTAACCAGCAGGTAAACCAGTCCCACAGCGTTAAACACAGTGATTTAGGTCTTTAAAACTTGGGAAAAACGCTCAAACGAACGCATCCGCCTCCGCAGCTTTTTTGCGTGCAATATAGTCCTCAAGCGCCTCATTCACGCCTGGATCAATTACAGGTGCCTGATACTCCGCCAACATCTTGCGCATTTTTGCGTTCGCCAGTGTCATTGTGTCCGCGCCGCCCTCATCGGCCCAGGTTTCAAACGGTTTGTAGTCCAAAACACCACTGCGCCAGAATGCATCTTTGTAATGATCCTGCGTATGCGCACAGCCCAAATAGTGCCCACCGGGCCCCACTTCGCGAATCGCATCCAGCCCTTGCGCGCTTTCAGACATGTCCACACCAGCCGCAATCGAGTGCAAAACCCCAAGCTGATCCGCATCCATTACAAACTTCTCAAACGAGGACACCAGCCCCCCTTCCAGCCAACCCGCCGCGTGCAACATGAAATTCACACCGCCCAACAACGCCGCGTTGAGCGTGTTCGCGGTCTCATACGCCGCCTGCGCATCCGGCAGCTTCGATCCACAAAGCGCCCCGCCAGAGCGGAACGGCAAATTCATCCGCCGCGCCAACTGCCCTGCACCGTAGAGAATTTTCGAGGCTTCCGGCGTCCCAAAAGTCGGCGCACCAGAATTCATATCAATCGAGGTAACAAAGGCCCCAAAAATCACTGGCGCACCAGGCCGGATCAACTGGCTGTAGGCAATGCCCGCCATCGCCTCGGCCAACACTTGGGTCAGCGTGCCCGCAACCGTCACGGGCGCCATCGCACCGCCCACAATAAACGGCGAAATAATCGCAGCCTGATTGTTGGCCGCATAAACTTCCAGCGCCCCCATCATGATCCCGTCAAAGGTCAGCGGCGAGTTGATATTGATGAGCGAGGTCATCACCGTATTGTCCCGCACAAACTGCTCCCCAAAGACCAGCCCACACATATCCACAGAATCCTGCGCCCGGCTCGGTTCGGTCACAGAGCCCATAAACGGCTTATCCGTCAGCGTCATGTGCGCATGTAGCATGTCCAAATGCCGCTTGTTCACAGCAATATCCGTCGGTTCACACACCGTACCACCAGAATGGTGCAACCATTTGGAGACATGGCCCAACTTCACAAAATTGCGAAAATCCTCAATCGTGGCATAGCGGCGACCGCCCTCCATATCGCGCACAAAGGGCGGGCCATAGACCGGAGCCAGAACCAAATTCTTACCGCCAATCTCAACCGACTTGGCCGGATCACGTGCTGCTTGCGTAAACTGCGCAGGCGCCGTCGCACAGAGCTTCCGCGCCAATCCACGCGGGATATGCACTCGTTCCCCCTGAACATCCGCACCCGCATCCCGCCAGCGCGCCAGCGCCACTGGATTGTCAACAAAAGCCACACCAATCTCTTCAAGAATGATTTCCGCATTGGCCTCAATGATTTGCAGGGCTTCTTCATCCAGAATTTCAAAATTCGGAATGCGCCGCGTGATGAACTTCTCCGCCTCAAACTTCACCGCTGTGCGCTCGGCGCGCCGTGCGGCACCTCCGCCACTTCTTGCGCGTCTGCGTGCTGGTGCTGGCTCTGACATCGTTTCGCATCCCTTGGAAAACCTTGTGTCTAACTACCACAGCCAGAGACAGGGTGAAGCCGATTTTCGCCCCGCTGCATTGCATCTGCGACATTGCAGCCCTGCATGATCCGCCCCTTGCCCTCCCCGTGTCTTGAGATTAACCAAGCCCCATGACCCAGAGCACCCAAAACAGCGCCCCCGAAAAACTCCTGATCATCGATTTTGGCAGTCAGGTAACCCAACTGATCGCCCGCCGCCTGCGCGAGCTCAGCGTCTATTGTGAAATCCACCCGTTCCAAAGCGTGACAGACGCCTTCCTGAGCGAGTTCGCCCCCAAAGCCGTGATTCTCTCCGGTGGCCCAGATACTGTAACCCGCGACGGCGCGCCTTTGCCGCCCATGTCCGTCTACAACCTCGGCGTGCCCGTGCTCGGCATCTGCTATGGCCAGCAATCCATGATGCAGCAGCTTGGCGGCATGGTAGAGGGCGGCAAAATCTCCGGCGGCGGCGGCACCGCAGAGTTTGGTCGCGCCTATGTCACGCCCGCTGGAACCCTCCCCCTTCTTGAGGGCTGGTTCGCGGAGGGCGACGAGCAAGTCTGGATGAG
>CAZQMR010000127.1:0-9632 GCA_964594465.1 uncultured Rhodobacterales bacterium | reverse complement strand
CAGCCCGAGCGCCTCACACACCTGATGGCACACAGTCGGATTGGCAAACATATAGCTGCCATCGCCCATCGTCGCAAAAATCAGCCGCTCCGGGTCCGCCAGTTGCGCCCCCATCGCCGCAGGCAAACCCCAGCCAAGCCCGCCGGAATGGGGCTCCTGAAAATAGCTCAGATGCGTGTCGAGTTCCAAGGGCGGCAAGGGGCATCCCAGCTCGTGAAAAACGCTCGCCTTGCGCCCTATGATCGCCTCGCCCAAACACAAACTCACCCAATCCTTTGACATTGGCGCTTTGCGTCCGGCCTCAGCCTTTTTGCGCACAGCGGCCCGATTGCTTTGCGAGATCGCCTCAATCTCCGCACGCCGCGCCTCAATCACCCTCGGCTTCTCAAACGCATTCACCGCATCAATCAACTCCAGCAACGCCCCGCTCGTGTCCCCCGCCAGCGTCACATCAGATCGAAAACTCCGCATCGGGGTTGAGCGGGCAAACAGTGGGTCCGGCCCCAATTGAATAACCTTTGCATCAGCACGCGGAGACACCCGATCCGGCCACCAAGGTGCGAGTGCATCAATCACCAGCACCACATCCGCCGCCTCCAGCAGCGCGTCCGGCATCCAACCCACATGACACGCATTGCTCATCGGCATCGCAATCTGATTGGCCCAGTAGTGGGACAGCGGAATAGCCCAATCCTCCACAAACCCAGCCAGCGCCGCAAAAGCCTCCTCAGATCCAGCCCCGCGTTGCGCCAAGATCAACGGCCGCTCTGCACCCGCCAACAAGGCCGCCGCCTCAGCCAAAGTCGCGCGATCTGGCGAAGTGCGCACAGGTGCCATCGCGGACGCTTGATCAAGCCCTTCCGCGGGGCAGTCCTCGCACAAAACCTCACGCGGCAAGCTCAGATAAACCGGACCTTTGGGCGTGGAATTGGCAATCGACCAGCCCCGATCCAAGACGCCCGAGACCTGATCCGCAAAGCGCAGCTCATAGTCCCATTTGCAGGCCTCGCGAACCAAAGCAGTCTGATCAAACATCTCCTGACCCCAGCCAATCGGCACAGTCCGCGCGCCAAAGCGCCCGGCCTCAGCCACCGGCGTGCGCCCAGACATCAGGAACATCGGCACCTGATCACAGGCCGCATTGATCGCGCCCGTGGCCCCGTTGGACAGCCCCACATTCGTGTGCAGCATCACCGCCTGCGCCTTGCCGGACATCTGATAATAGCCATGCGCCATGCCCACAGCAACATGCTCATGAGGGACCGTAATCGCATGGGGCAGATCAATGCCCTTGTCTCGCGCCTCGATCAAACCCTCAATGATGGGCGGGAAATCCGTGCCGGAATTGGCGAACACATACTCCACGCCAAGCGCTTTCAGCTTGCCAAACAATGCGCCGCCTGCGCTCACGGTTTTGTCTTTGCTCAAAGTGCCGACCTCATCAGTTCGCGTCACCCTAGCACTTAATTTCAGAGGTTAAACCGAAACACCTTCCAAAAGTTCCGCCTTGCTCAGCGCCGACTTTTCACCCGATTGCGTAATCCGCCCCTGCCGCATGATGTAAACATCATCTGCAAGCCCATAAGCGAATTCAAAATACTGCTCCACCAGCAAGATCGCCACATCGCCACGCTCGCGCAAAAGGCTGATAACATTGCCGATTTGCTGGATGATATTGGGCTGAATACCCTCCGTCGGCTCATCCAGCAGCAACAATTTCGGCTTGGTGATCAGCGCGCGGGCAATCGCAAGCTGTTGTTGCTGCCCGCCCGAAAGATCACCACCGCGCCGTTTTTGCATTTCTTTGAGCACCGGAAACAGCTCAAATATCTCATCCGGAACGCTATGCTCTTCACTCGGCAAGCAGCCATAGCCTGTCTCCAAATTCTCGCGCACCGTCAGCAGCGGAAAAATCTCACGGCCTTGGGGCACATAAGCCACGCCCTTCTTGGCCAGCGCATGAGCAGGCAGCTTTCCCACCGGCTCGCCGTTCAGGGTCATCTCCCCGCCCGAGCGCGGATGCACCCCCGCAATCGCCTTCATCAGGCTGGTTTTGCCCACGCCATTTGTGCCCATCAGGCAGGTCACCTTGCCGGTATTGGCCTCCAGCGAGATGCCGTTGAGGATTTGCGAATGCCCGTAATGCAGGGTCAGATCGGTCAGTGTCAGCATTGCTCAGCGCCCCAGATAGACATCGATAACTTTTTGGTTCGACGTCACATGATCAAGCGTGCCCTCCGACAGCACCGCCCCCTCATGCAGCACCGTCACCTTGCAATCGAGCCGCCGCACAAACTCCATGTCATGCTCCACAACCACAACTGCGCGGGTCTTTGCCGCCTCAACAAGGATCGACGTCGTGTGCTCGCGCTCTTGCGGTGTCATCCCCGCCGCAGGCTCATCCACCAGCAGCAGCCGAGGCTCCTGCGCCAACAGCATCCCGATCTCCAGCCACTGCTTTTGCCCATGGCTCAGCACGCCAGCCATGCGCAGCAGCGCGTCGCTCAAACCAATCTCTTCGGCCAGCGCCTCGACCCGCTCCAGATGCGTGCGCTTAGGCTTGAACCCCAGCACGCTAAAGGGCCGCCGATCTTCTTTGAGGGCCATCAGCAGGTTTTCCTGCACCGTCTGCTCTTCAAATACCGTCGGTTTCTGGAACTTCCGCCCAATCCCTGCCTGCGCAATTTTCGCCTCAGACATGCCCAGCAAGGATCGGTTTTCCAGCCCCCAAACAATCCGCCCCTCATCAGGTTTGGTCTTGCCGGTTACAATATCCATAAACGTGGTTTTGCCCGCGCCGTTGGGTCCAATGATCGCCCGCAATTCAGCCGCGCCGATTTGAAAGGACAGGTTGTTGATCGCCTTGAACCCGTCAAACGAAACCGAAACGCCGCTAACTTCCAAAAGACTGCTCATGAGCTTTCTCCGCCGCGTTTGGTGATCATATCGAACAATCCGCCAATGCCTTTTGGCGCGAATAGCGTGACCAAAACGAAACTCAGGCCCAGCACGATCAGCCACCAATCGACCCATTTCACCGTGTAAAACCCAAGGGGTACGTCCGGTGCTTGCCCACCTGTGAACCAGCTCGACACCAGCGAAACGAAGGCCGCGCCGATAACTGCGCCATACAAGCGCCCACGCCCACCAATCGCGACCCATACCGCAAGGTAGATTGAGGCAATAGGCGCGATTTCTGCCGGGTTGATGATGCCCGCTTGTGGGTAATAGAGCGCCCCGGCGATCCCGGCCATGCAAGCGGTGAACGTAAACAGCGTCAGCTTGTAGCTCTCCACCGAGTAGCCCAAAAACCGCACTCTTGCCTCGTTATCCCGAATACCACGAATAACAGAGCCGAACTTGCCGCTCATCACCCATGCCGACAGGATATAGCCAAGCCCAAGCGCTATAGCCGAGGCCCAGAGGAACCAAACCGACACCGTCGATTGCGGCACATCCCCAAGGCCGGGAATATTCTGCAAACCACTCAAGCCATTGTTGCCGCGCAGCCCACTATCGTTCTGAAACAGATAAAGTGCTAATGCGAGCGTCATCGCTTGGGTCAGGATCGACAGATACACCCCCGTCACCCGGCTGCGAAACGCGAGCCAGCCAAAGACCAGCGCCAGCAGCCCCGGCACCAGCACAATCAGCGCCAGTTGGATCAGCAAGCTGTCCGCAAAGGCCCAAACAGCCGGAAATTCACTCGACCCCACCACCCCGAAAATCTGATTGCCAATCGCATCAATCACCTCCTGCTCGGTCGGTGGGATCGGCGCATCGGCCAGTGAGTTCACGACAATATCGCGCGTGCGCTCATACATCAGCCACATGCCGATCATATAGCCACCAAGCCCGAAAAACGCGAAATGCCCAAGGCTCAGGATCCCCGCATAGCCCCAGATGAGGTCCATCGCGAGGGCCACAAGGCACAAGCACAGCGTCTTGCCCAATGTCTTGACCATGGATGTCGAGATCAGCCCCGCGCCATAGCCATCCGCCAGCACGCTCACCAAAAGCGTGAACAGACCAAGGCAGGCGATGAAGACCAAAACAGATGGGTTGCGGGCAATAAATGAGCTTTGCATCGGCTTAATCTCCCGCCGCCCGGCCCTTGAGCGCAACAATGCCGCGCGGCCGGAACTGGATGAATAGAATGATGAAGATGATCATATAGGTCTGTGCAGCCAGCGTGTTGGACGGATTGAACCACTCAATCCCCTTCTGGAGGAAGCCAATCAGCGTCGCGCCCGCCAGGGCGCCCCAGAAATTGCCAACACCGCCGACAACCACCGTCATAAAGCTCTGCACGATATAGTCGCTGCCAAGCTCCGAGGTGACCTTCGCAAAGAGCCCAATCGCCACGCCCGCAATCCCTGCAATGCCAGAGCCAAGCCCAAAGGTCAGCATGTTCACCCGGTCCGGGTTGATCCCCATGGAGGCCGCCATCGTCCGGTTTTGCGTCACCGCGCGGGTCTCAAGCCCCAGCCGCGTGCGGTTCATGATGAACAACAGCAACGCGAGGAAAATCAGCGCCAGAAAGAAGATCGCGATACGGATATAGCTGATCGACACCACATCATTGATCACCCATGCGCCATCAAGCCAACCCGGTGCCGTCAAAGGTCGCGCTTGCGTGCCAAAGATGTTCTTGGCAAGCTGTTGTAGCGCAATCGAAATCCCGAACGTGGCCAGCAAAGTCTCAAGCGGGCGGTGATACAAATGCCGGATCACGAGGCGTTCCATCGCCACACCGGCGGCAAAGGTCACAGCGAAAGCCAGCGGAATGGCGACGATGATCGACAGCGTGTGGTTCGCAATCACCTGCTGCACCACATAGCCCGTATAAGCACCCATCATGATGAACTCGCCATGGGCCATATTGATCACCCGCATCACACCAAAGGTGATCGCAAGGCCAATCGCGGCCAGAAAGTAGATCGAGGCAAGTGAAAGCGCATCTAGTGTCAAATCAATCGCCTGATTAACGCCCACCCGAGTTGCAATCGTGCCAAGCGCTGCCTGCGCCGCCGTGGTCACCGCTGCCGACGGTTCCGCATAAATCTCCACAAACTGATGCGCGTTCAAAGCCGCATCCATCTCACTTTCAGTCGGTGTCGCTGTCGCCAACCCAGCCTTCACAAGTGCGGCATAGGCCTGCGCACGCGCCTCAGTCTCGCCCAGCCGCCCAATCGCAATGCCACCAACCTTGCCATCGACAATGTTAGCACCAAGCGTGGTCTTGATGTCATCCGCACTCAGCCGCGCCGGGGCCAGCTTCGCCTCCACCAGCTTCCCGTAAGCCGCATCCTTGCTCAGCGCCTCTCCGGGCACCAGGGTCGCCGAAACATTGCCCTCAATCGCCTCGTCCGCCGGAACAATCGCCAATTTCGTCGCCACCAGCGGGTTCAAAGTCGCGCGCGTATCAACACCCAAATCCGTCGAGACTGCCTCAATCGCCGCAACCCGCTCGGCCTCATCCGCGCCATATGCAATCGTCAGCAAGCGCTCCAAACGGATCTTGTCGGCCTTAATCACCGCATCCGCTTCGCCCTCAATAGACACCCGCAAAGGCTCTAACGCCTCACGCGACGGATCCCGCTGGATCGACGTCACCGCCGCGCGGCGGCGCTCTGGGTCAGGGTCGGAAAGCTGGAATTGCACCAGCGCAGTTGCGAGCAAAGCGCGAATGCCGGAATTGGGTTTGATCTGCTTGAGGTCCGACTTGGCGAATTGGCCAAGGGACGCATCCGTGTCAAAATCAAACAGCTCATAGGTTTTGTTATCGATCTTCGCGCCGCGGAAAAACAACCCATCCGCCTTGCGCCGCCACATCTCCTTGGCCTGCCAGGCCTGCAACACACCGCTCGCAGCACTCAGGCCGGAGGTCGCCACCGCATCAATCGCGGGCTGGATGGTTTTGCGGGAGGATTTGACGATCAGCTCGGACTGGGCTTGTAAAACGGCCTGCATCGGAGCGTTTTCTTGGGCGTTGAGTGGGCCAAGCGCCGCCAGTAGCAAGACCAGGCTTGCCATCAAAATTCTAATCATGTCGGTGGAGCCCCTCAGCAGCCGGTTGGGGAAGGCCTAAGCTAGGCCTTCCCCGTTCTCAGGGAGGAAGTTAGTAGTTAGAAAGCGTCTGAACGCAGGTGCTTGTCTTGGTGTTGTACATGCCACACCCAAGATCTTTCCAATCGGACTTCAGAACCGCAGATTCTGGCAGGAAGTCGGTCCATGCATCGCCCGCAACTTCTGATGTCTGGCTGATGATGTCGAACTGGCCGTCCGCCTGAATTTCACCAATCAGAACTGGCTTGGCGAGGTGATGGTTTGGCAGCATTTCCGCTGTACCACCTGTCAGGTTCGGGAAAGTCTGGCCGTACATCGCTGTGCGAACTGCATCAACGTCTGTGGAGCCAGCAGCCACGGCCGCATTCACCCACATGTTAAAGCCGATGTAATGCGCTTCCATTGGATCGTTTGTCACGCGCTCTTCGCCCATCACAGACTTCCACTTGGCAACAAATGCATCGTTCGCATCTGCTTCAGCAGACTGGAAGTAGTTCCAAGCCGCGAGGTGACCCACAAGGTTGGATGTGTCCAGACCCGCAAGCTCTTCTTCACCCACAGAGAACGCAACCACTGGGATGTCATCCGCGCTGATGCCTGCCGCTGCAAGCTCTTTGTAGAAACCAATGTTTGCATCGCCATTGATGGTCGAGATCACACCAACTTTTTTGCCGTCAGCGCCAAGTGCCACAACGTCAGCAACAATCTTGGACCAGTCAGAGTGACCAAAAGGTGTGTAGTTCACAAAGATGTCGTCCGCTGCGATACCTTTTTCCTGAAGATAGCTCTCAAGGATGTTGTTGGTTGTGCGCGGGTAAACATAGTCAGTGCCCAGAAGCGCGAACTTCTCAACGCCAAGCTCTTCCAGGAAGTAATCAGTCGCCGGGATTGCCTGCTGGTTGGGTGCCGCACCTGTGTAGAATACGTTTTTGGAGCTTTCTTCGCCCTCATACTGAACCGGGTAGAACAGCAAGCCGTTCAGCTCTTCGATCACTGGCAGCACAGATTTGCGCGAAACAGATGTCCAGTTGCCGAAAATCACGTCTACATTGTGAACAGTCAGCAGCTCCCGCGCTTTTTCCGCGAAAAGCGGCCAGTCAGAGGCTGGGCCAACAACAACAGCTTCAAGCTGACAGCCCAAAACGCCGCCCTTGGCATTCTGATCGTCAACCAGCATCAGCATTGTGTCTTTCAGCGTGGTTTCGGAAATCGCCATTGTGCCGGACAGCGAGTGCAGAACACCCACTTTGATCGGGCAATCAGCGGCAAATGCCGGTGCGGTCAGTGTAGCTGTGACCAGCGAAGCGGCAAAGGTTGATTTGATAAAACTCATTCGGTCTCTCTCCATGCCGGGGCTAGGGGGGTGCAGGCTTGTTGTGACACAATTTTACCTCTACCTAGGTCCGGCAACTTTTGTTGCATCCGTGTGGCGGCTGGTCAGATCGCTAAATTCGTCCGGTCGTCACACACCCTTTCAATCGGGTGAGTCATCCGTTGGGGAATGGGGCTGGGTTGGCAAATCACACCGTGATATTTTTTGTGCAGTCGCGGGATAGCGATTAAAAATTGACCAGTTAAACATAGGTGTGGTCAAAAAGTAGGCAGTGCAATTTTGATCCCTACCAGAATCACCGCTTTCCCCTGACAGTGCTGCCAACCTATGATGAAGTTGACGTCACCTTAACGAAGCTTGGGATGCTGCTATCAACGCGCCTGCTGGAAAATTTGTGACCCCAAATCGGGTCAAGCAACCCCGTGCCAAGGGCGACGTTCTGCTGTCCGCGCGGCGCTTGGGCAAGGCGTCGGTGATCGGCGATTTGCGTCAAGCAGGCTCGCTCAAGGCTGTGTTCCCGCGCCCACAAGGCGACGCGCTCGAGTGTGTGTCGGTCAACACCGCAGGCGGCATCACCGGCGGCGACTGTTTCTCCACCAAAGCAACCGCAACCGCTCAATCCCACCTTTGCCTCACCACCCAAGCCGCCGAGCGTGCTTACCGCGCCCAACCCGGCGAAATCGGCAACGTGCGCACTGCACTTCATGTGGAAGCAGAGGCAAAGCTCGACTGGCTCCCCCAAGAAACCATCCTCTTTGACGGCTGCAACCTCGACCGCCATTTAAACGTCACCTTAGCAGCCAACTCCCGGCTCCTCTTATGCGAGCCCATAATCTTTGGTCGCGCCGCCATGGGCGAAATCGTCCAGCAAGGCCGTCTGCAGGACCGCATCACCATCACACGCAGCGGTGAAACCCTGTTTCATGACGCAGTCACGCTTAACGGCAACATCGCCGCCCATCTCGCCCGCCCCCATGTCGCGGCTGGCGCCATGGCCATGGCCACCCTCATCTACATCGCCCCCAACGCCGAGGCCCATCTCGCCTCAATCCGCGAGACCCTTGGCCCAACAGCAGGCGCCAGCCTGATCCGCGATGACTTCCTCTTCCTGCGCCTGCTCGCAACCGACGGTTTCGAGCTGCGCAAAACCCTGATCCCCGTCCTGGCCCGGCTTCTGGACGCACCCCTTCCACGACCTTGGATGATATAACATGCAACTAACACCCCGCGAAAAAGACAAACTGCTGGTCGCAATGGCCGCCGAGGTCGCCCGCAAGCGCCTCGCTCGTGGCGTCAAACTCAACTACCCCGAAGCCATTGCGCTGATCACCGATGCCGTGGTCGAGGGCGCCCGCGATGGCCGCTCGGTTGCAGATATGATGGAAGCTGGCGCGCAAATCATCACCCGCGATCAGTGCATGGAAGGCATCCCCGAGATGATCCACGACGTGCAGGTCGAAGCGACATTCCCAGACGGCACCAAGCTCGTCACTGTCCACAACCCAATTCGCTGAAGGAGCACAAAACATGATCCCCGGTGAACTCTTCCCCGCCAAAGGCACCCTCTACCTCAACACCGACCGCGAGGCGATAACCCTCATGGTCGCCAACACAGGCGACCGCCCCGTGCAGGTCGGCAGCCACTACCATTTCGGCGAGGCCAACAGCGCGCTCGACTTCGACCGTGACGCCGCACGCGGCATGCGCCTGGACATCGCCGCCGGCACCGCCGTGCGCTTTGAGCCCGGCCAACGCCGCGAAGTTTCCCTCATCCCCATGTCCGGCTCCCGCCGCGCCATCGGGTTCAATCAAAAAGTCATGGGGGATCTCTAAGATGCCAGCCCAAATATCCCGCGCCGATTACGCCGCCATGTTCGGCCCCACCACCGGCGACAAACTGCGCCTTGCGGACACGGATCTGATCATCGAAGTCGAGCGCGACCTCACCGCTGAACTTGCCGGTGCCGCAACCTCCGATGGCAGCGGCGGCAATGCTGCGCTCTACGGAGAAGAGGTCAAATTCGGCGGCGGCAAGGTCATCCGCGACGGCATGGGCCAGTCCCAAGTCACCCGCGCAGGCGGCGCAGTCGATACTGTCATCACCAACGCCCTAATCGTCGATCATTCCGGCATCTACAAAGCCGATGTCGGCCTCAAAGACGGGCGCATCGCCAAGATCGGCAAAGCGGGCAACCCAGACACGCAACCGGGCGTCGACATCATCGTCGGC
>CAZQMR010000126.1:0-9706 GCA_964594465.1 uncultured Rhodobacterales bacterium | reverse complement strand
GGATTGCAAATCCGTGTACACCGGTTCGATTCCGGTACTCGCCTCCAAACAAAATCAATGACTTAGACACCTTGACCCAGTCTGAGCAGATTTCTGTGACCTTCGCGATTTCTGATTGGCTCCACACTATCTCTGATCTTTCCACCTCATACAACTATTCCAATCCTTGAGTCGCGTTGCTCGCGATGGAACCCTCCGCTTCGGCCCGGTTTAGAAATAGGGTCAAAACCGTTCCACAATAGTGCAAGATACTTCGCAGCAACGTCTGCGTTGGATTGCAACACTGTGTTGGGCTTGCTGTTTTCGAGCGCTTGAATGGACCTCTGGGTTTCAAACGCAAAGGTCCATTCTTGGGTATGATCTGGCTGCTAGGAGACGTGATGGACCTCTTGCAATCCGTATACAGGCGTTGGAATGCTCTCCATCCGAGCCTTGATCTGTAGAGACAAGAACTGGGAGTAGTGCCGCGACTGGTGGAGGTTGCCGCCATGCATCCATAGGTTTGGCACTTGCGTCGGTTTCCACATATTACGCTGTTCGCCTTCCCATGGACCGGGATCCTTGGTGGTGTCTGACCCGAGGCCCCAGCATTTGCCAAGCCTATCTGCCATGTCTCGCCCCATCAGATCAGCAACCCAACCATTCATGGAATTATAACCCGTGGCATAAACCACCAGATCCGCATCCAGATGCGTGCCATCATCAAGCACAACACCGGTCTCATCTAGCGATGTAACCTGACCGCGTTTGAGCTTGACCTCGCGGTCGATGATCAATTGACTGGCACCAACATCAATGTAATAGCCTGAGCCGCGCCGCAGGTATTTCATAAACAGCCCGCTTTCGTCATCCCCCCAATCCAGCCAGAAACCAGCCTTTTCCAGTCCGTCATAGAACTCTTTGTCCTGCTCTTTCATCGCCGCATAGGCCGGGATTTGGAACTCGTGAAGGATGCGGTAAGGCAAGGATGCGAAGATCAGGTCGGCCTTTTCCGTTGTCATGCCAGAGGCAACAGCGCGCTCAGAATATAGATCGCCAAGGGCAACTTCCATCAGGGTCTCAGAGCGCACGATATGAGTTGAAGAGCGCTGCACCATTGTGACATCCGCGTCATTTTCCCAGAGGGCCGCACAGATGTCATGGGCCGAATTGTTTGAGCCTACCACGACAACTTTCTTGCCCGCCCAAGCATCCGGCCCGTCATGTTCTGAGGAATGTTGCTGAACGCCTTTGAACTTGTCCATGCCTTCAAATTCCGGCATCCGTTTTTTGCCCGACATGCCTGTGGCCATGACAAGCTGCTTGGGCTTGAGCACAACCTCCTGCCCGTTCCGATCAACCACAATGGTCCACTCACCCTTGGCCTCATCAAACGAGGCGGATTTGGCAGTGGTCTGCGTCCAGTAGTTCAGCTCCATCACATTGGTATACATCTCCAGCCAATCGCCAATCTTGTCCTTAGGCGAAAAAACCGGCCAATTCTCGGGGAACTTCATGTAGGGCAGATGGTCGTACCAAACCGGGTCATGAAGGCAGAGCGATTTGTAGCGGTTGCGCCAACTGTCGCCGGGGCGCTCGTTCTTTTCGACAATGATCGTTGGCACACCGAGCTGACGCAGCCGCGCGCCCATCGCGATGCCACCCTGTCCACCACCAATGATCACGCAATATGGCTGCGTTCCGTAGCCCAGCTCCGCCTCTTCATTAGCGCGGTCTTCGGCCCAAGTGGCACGGTTCTTTCCAGCGCCGTGTTTGGCACCCATCGGCCGATTGTTGCCTGCGGGCTCTTCGTGGCCTTTGAGTTCGGTCATTGTCGTCAGCAATGTCCAGATTTTATCGCCTTTGAGCCGGATCAGGCCATAGCCACGCGCGATGTCGGTTTCGAATTCAATCCAAGCAGTGGTCACGCCGCCTTCTTCTGTTGCGACCTCACCCTCGGCAAGTTTCCATCCCGTTGGCTTTGTGGTCGAAAGCTGATGGGACAGCATATCTGCAACCTGATCTTTGCCCTCAACAGTCTTGATATTCCAAGTAAAACTAATCAGATCACGCCAATAGCAATCCTCTTCAAACATATCACTTGCGGCGGCTACATTGCCGCTTGACAGGGCGTCACCAAATGCGTCCAGAAACGCCTGAGTTTGATCAGAAATTGTGGTATCGAGCATTTTATTTACCTCCCATTTTTTTCAATAGGAGTAAGCTTAGCACGTTATGCTGTTCAGTCTAATTTTTGGCCCAAATTGTGACGTTTTGAGACTGGAAGCTTGGTTCAAATGCGCCCAATGCGGCCCATTGATAGGCCGCGCGCCAGATGGTGCCGGACGAAATAGACCAGAAACAGGCCCGGAATGATCGTGAGTACACCCGCTGCACAGAGGATTGGCAGGTGGACAAATCCAAGCGGGCCGCCTGCCCTAAAGAGCACGACGATGATGGGTTTGGCATCGGTTGTGGTTAAGGCGTTGGCGAGGATCAATTCCACCCATGAGGCCATGAAGCAAAAGAAGGCCGCGACGCCGATGCCGGGTGCTGCGACAGGCAGCAGCACGCGGAACAAGAAGCTGATCTCGCTGCGCCCATCAATGCGCGAGGTTTCGTCAAGCTCGGGTGGGATTTGTTTGATGAACCCCTCAAGAATCCAAACCGCGACGGGAACGGTAAAAAGGCAATGTGCCAGCGCGACCCCAAGATGGCGGTCCATCAAGCCGATTTCTGAGTAGAGCTGCACCAGTGGCAGGAAAAGCACTGCGGAGGGGGTCATCCGCGAGGCGAGGAACCAGAAGAACAGGTGTTTGTCGCCGATAAAGCGGTAACGTGCGAAGCCGTAGGCCGCTGGGATTGCGACCAGCAAGGACAGGACGACGTTTAGGCTTGTGTAGATTGCGGCGTTGACGAAGCCCATGGCCCAGCTTTGATCTGTCAGTATGTAGAGGTAATTGTTCAAGGTCGGGTTGCGCGGGAAGAATGCGAGGCCAGCCGTTGCTTCCTCTTGGGTCATTAAGCTGACGATGACCAGCCAGTAGAGCGGCAGGAGCACAAAGCCTGCATAGATTACTGGCACCAAGCGATGGCGCGGATATGGGGCCGTGCGTTTACGCATCGGGAGCCGTCATAATGCGAAAGAGCGCCCATGACAGGGTCAGCATGATCAGGAAATAGACAAGGGCGGCGGCGCTGGCCTCGCCAAAATCAAACTCGATCATGGCTGTTTGAATGAGGTCTTGGGATATGAAAGTTGTGGCGACACCGGGGCCGCCGCGTGTGATCATGAAGGGTTCGATGTAGACCATCAGGCTGTCGGTAAGCCTGAGCAGCAGCGCGATGATCAGAACACGCTGAAGCCGGGGAAATTCGATATACCGAAAGATTGCGCCGCGCGAAGCACCATCCACCTGTGCGGCCTGGTAATAGGCACTTGGGATCGCCATCAGGCCAGCATAGCACAGCAGCACCACGAGACCTGTCCAGTGCCAGACATCCGCCAGCAGGATCACCCCCCACGCGACAAGCGGATCATTGAGGTCGTAGTGCTGCGTGAGTGTGCTGGCCAAGCTGCCAAGTGGCCCCGTATTCGTATCTGACATGATTTTCCAGATCAGCCCAACCACGAACCAAGGGATCAAAAGCGGAATTGCTGCGATCATGATGAAGAAGGTCGCCATGCGCCCTGATCTGGGCATGTTAAGTGCGATCCAGACCCCCAAGGGCAATTCAATGAGGATGACCAGAGCCGCATAGAGCAGGGTTCGGCCAAGTGTTGCCCAGAAGTCGGATGCGCCCATGATCTGTGCGTACCAGCGCATGCCGGCCCAGACGAAGTTGTTGCCGGCAAAAACATCATGGACCGAAAAATTGACCACCGCCATGAACGGCAAGACGAAGCTGAACATCAGGATGGCCAGTGCTGGCAAAACGAAAAGCACCGCCTTGTTCCAGTGCGGCCTGTGCATCAGTTCAATTCCCAACGGATATCCATGGGGACAAAGCGGATCACAGAGGTGCTATGCCCGTCAACTAAGATATCACGAAAGGCCACGTTTTGGCTACGATCAGAGATCAAAAGCTTTGGGCGTCAAGCTCTTCGGCTTTGGCTTGGAGATGAGCAGCAAACAGGGCCGTTGCCGAACCCGCACGCGCGGCTTGCCAAATGAACCCCAAGGGGGGGAGCGGTTCACTGATCTCGGTTTCCAGCTCTACGATCTCGCCAGAACTCAGCCAAAGTGCGGCAACACTGCGCGGCAGCACCGCCAGATATTGATCTGAGAGCAACATCTTTCGGGTAAGTTCTGGGATGTGCATGATGATCTGGCAGCGCGCGGTTTGCGGCCAATTGCCAGCGCTCGCCACCTGCTCAAAACGGTCGCGCGCTACGGATCCAACCCGGTTTTGCAACCATTGGCCTTGGCCCAGATCCTTCAGTGTTAGGTTTGGTCGCTTGGCAAATGGATGGTTGCAGCCACAAACGACCACCAGAGCATCCTCGACGCAACGCACAAACGACCAGCCCTCAGGCAGCGTGCTGCATTCGCGCAGGCAAACAATGTCTGCCGAATTGTCAGCAATTGCAGACAGCGGGTCGACATCACCGATTTGAGAAACATGGACCAGAATGTCTGCGCGGCGATCGGCAAAGCTCTTGAGCGCGTCAAACAGCATGCCGCCAACGGCCGCAGGGCTGGCAGACACGCGCACGATACCGCCCTGCTCTTGCAGTCGATTTGCGACGGTTTCGGCACCATCCTCAAGTGCAGCGAGCACGCGTTGGGCGATCGGCAGCAGCTCTTTGGTGGCCTCCGTCGGTTCAACACCACGCGCGTGACGGAAGAAAAGCTGGGTCTCCAAAAGAGCTTCGAGTTCGGCAACCAATTGCGAGATCGCGGGTTGGGTCATGTTCACGGCCTGCGCTGCACGGCGCATGCTGCCAAGCTCGGTCAGCTTGACGATGATTTGCATATGCCGGAACTTTGCCTTCACGGTAAAGCGGTTCAGCAGTGTATTGGCAGAGGGGGCCATCCTATTACGGTTCCTTATCACGGACTGGCATTGGTTATTATCTGCCTATATCGACCCTTGCTAGACTACACCACCAGCGAAAAGGACTGCGTGTGACCCTTGGCGACCTAAAACCTCACCCCATTGAGCTTCCCAATGGCATTGTGCTGCACCATGTACGTGCGGGCAATGGCCCAACGGTGATCTTCATCCATGGGGCGATGGGGGATTGGCGGGCCTGGGGTCCGCAATGGGCTGCGTTTAGCGCGCGGTTCGATTGTGTGAGCTATAGCCGCCGCTACAGTTTTCCCAACCCTAACGCGCTTGAAACGTGCGATCACAACGCCTTGGTGGATGCCGAAGATTTGGAAGGTTTGATGGATGCGCTCGCGATTGACGAGGCGATCCTTGTTGGCAGTTCTTATGGAGGTTTCACTGCTCTTGCGATGGCGCTGCGGGCACCAAAGCGCGTGCGCGCTGTTGTTTCGGTAGAGGCGCCCATGATGCGCTATGCAGAGCGATCCGTGTCGGGTGCGGCAATTGCCAAGGCCTTCCTTGAAACCTCCGCCAAACCCGCACAGGCGGCTTTTGAGGCCGGGGATGACCTTGGCGGCGTTATGCTGCTGACCGGCGGAATTGTTGGCAAGAACCCGGATGAAATCCCGGATCATATCGTCAAGCGCCGCATGGAAAACGCGCGTGCGGCCCGCAGTTTGGCCCTGTCGGAGGATGAATTTCCACTGCTTGATCCCGCAGAGCTTGCAGCCCTGCCGATGCCGGTTCTGCTGATGTCAGGTGCTGAAACAGCCCCGGTCCATGCAGCGATTTTTGCCGAGGTGTGCAAGGCCATGCCCAAGGCGAAGACGCGAATTGTGGAGGGCAGCGGGCATTCGGTCAGTCAGATGCGTCCCGATGCTTTTAATGCGGCAGTTCTGGAGTTCGTGGAAAGCGCCCTAGCCCCCCAAGACTAGGTTTGGCAGCCATGTCGATAGGGCCGGAATGAAGGTCACCATCATCAAGAGCACCAGCATAATCAGGAAAAACGGGATTGTGCCGCGCAGGACTTCGCCAACTGGGCGGCCGGTCACATTGGACATCACAAAGAGATTGAGCCCGATGGGCGGTGAGAGCAGCGCCAGCTCGATATTGATCACCATGACCACCGCAAAATGGGTCATGTCGATGCCAAGTTCGCGCACCACGACAAAGACCACAGGCAGCACGATCAAAATGATCGCCACACCTTCCAGAAACATGCCCAGCACAAGCAGGCAGCCGTTCATGATCAAAAGGAATTGCCAAGCCTTGAGGTCGCTTTCGACGATGGCCGCAGCAAAGCCTTGAGGCACACCGGATTTGATGATCCAGGCGGAAACGAGTGTGGCCCCCATGATGATCAGGATGATCACGGAAGTTCGGTCCACTGCTTCTGTCAGCATTTTGGGAATGTCGCGCAGGCGGGCTGTGCGGTAGATGAACAGCACGGCGACGAGCGCGCAGAGCACGCCCAGAACAGCGGCTTCCGTCAGCGTCACGAAGCCCCCATAGATGCCGCCAAGTACGACGACCGGAATAAGGTAGGCTGGGAAAGCATAGACATTGGTGCGCACGAATTGCTTGCCACTGACCATAGGTTCGGCGCGGCCACCGACCTTGTTGGCGACAAAGAAGATGTAGAGCGAGAAGAGACCCGCTTGCATGAGCCCCGGTATCACCCCGCCCAGAAATAGGCGCGGAATTGACTCCTCGGCGATCAGGCCAAAGAGGATCATGGGCAAGGACGGCGGGATCAGAATGCCAAGCGTGCCAGCCGCAGCCGTAAGGCCCATGGCAAAGGAGGGTTTGTAGCCTTTTTCTTCCATCAGCGGCACAAGCAGCGTGCCCATTGCCATCGTGGTTGCCGCTGAAGAACCGGTGATGGCCGCGAAAACTGCCGTGGCCGCAACCCCGGCAATCGCCAGCCCACCGCGTATCCACCCGATCCAGGCAAGGGCTGCATCAAAGAGAATGCGCGCAAGGCCGCCGCCCTGCATGAGCACGGCTGAGAGGATAAAGAAGGGCACCGAGATCAGGATCGGGGATTGGAGGTGATCCAACACGTGCTGCCCAAGGCCTGCAATTGTGCGCCCTTCGCTGACCAAAAGCGCTGAGGCCACACCCATCAAAACGAGATATATCGGGATGCCTAGGGCAAGCAGAAGAAGCACGACCACAAGGCCAAGAATGATCATGGATGCCATTGGGTGGTCCTAGTGGTGAGATTGCTGCTTAGCACTTTGGCCTGTGGTCACAAGGAGGCGCAAGCGCTCAAGGATAAACAGGAGGTGGATGCCAAAGGAGACGCTGAGCGCGAGATAGAGGATCCAAAACGGCGTGCGCAGCGTGGTCTCGCTGCGTTCATCCCAAAGGATCGCGTCCTGCACAACGAGCTTGCCTGAGTAGATAAAGAACACCGCCACTGCGACGGCGAATAACAGCGCGAAAATCTCGGCGAGGGCTTGGGTTTTGGGGCCAAAGCGATTGTAGAGGAAATCAACCCGGATGTGCTGTGCGCGTTTCTCAATTCGGGCGACCCCCAACAGAACCGCCCAGACCAAAAGAAAGACGCAAACCTCAAACACCCAGTTGAGTTGCACCGATGGCGGTACGATTCCAAACTGGATCAGGTATCGCGTGGTGACATTGTAAAGCAGCAGCACAAACGTAATCGCCAGTGCTGCTGCTGCAATCCACCCGATCAGGCGGTCGAGAAAGGCTATCGCCGCGCTCACTTTGCCGCTTGGGCCGCAAGGTCAACAAGGGCGGCGTCAAGCTTGTACTTGGCGATCACCTTTTCCTGCTGTGGCATCATTTGCGTGCGCATTGCCTCTGCCGCTGCTGTATCCGCATCAGAAATCGTGACGCCAAGGCCCGCAAGCGTTGCGCGCATTTCGCCATCCACCGCAATGGAGGCAACGCGCTGTTTGGCAACGATCTCGTTCCAGACCTCTGTGAAAAGGCCCTGCTCGTCGCTTGAGAGGCTGTTCCAGTAGTTCTGGCTCACGATCGGGATCAGAAAGCCGACAATGCCCTTGTCCCAAAAGCCATAGCGAATGCCGACATCCGTCAGCTTTTGCTGCACGACGCTTTCGATGGAGGCCATGGTTGCATCAACCGTTCCCTGCTGAAGCGCAAGGGGCATGTCAGAACCGGGCATCACCACCGGAACACCGCCCATGCCTTCAACCACGGCTGCAGGGCCTGCACCGCCGGGGATGCGCACTTGCAGCCCTACGAATTCTTCGAAGTTGCGCAAGGGTTTGCTGGTGGACCAGTAGTAGACCCGCCCAAGGATGGGCCAGTTGCCGGGCACAACCACGCCCATTTTGGCGCTAAGCTTTTTATTGAGCGTGTCCCCCACTGCCCCATCAAGCATCTTTGCACGTTGCTCGGCAGTCATGCCTTTGAGGATCGGCAGATCGAGCACGTTGATATTGGCCTCAACCCGACTGAGATAAGGGGATGGCACAGTCGCCATGCCGACATCGCCACGGGCAACGGCCTTGCCCACGTCACGCGCATTGTAAAGCTGGCTTGAGTCAAACACCTTTGCCTTGAGCGCCCCGCCTGAGCGGCTTTCGAGCGCAGCGGCAAAATCGGTCATGGTTTTGGTTTGAATGTGCTGAGGTGGCGTTGCAGACGAAATCACAAGCTCATCAGCGGCTATTGCCATGAGGCTCGTTGCTGCCAAGGCCAGCGACGCACTCGCTGCAAACACAGTTTTGCGCAATCCTTTAGTCATTTTGAAACTCCTCCCAAGAGATCGATGTGTTGTTTTCCCAAAGGCTAGTACGCAATGCGATAAAATTGCAATAATTCGCTCTTTGCGGCGATAAGCGATCCCTATCACGCATCGTTTGGAGATTTGGAATATTGCGTACCAACTTGACCATTGCCATCGCGCCAATTTGCAGGTCATACCTTGGCGATGACCGACACTGAACTTCTTGCAACCAATCCACCGATTGTGCCAAACGCCAGTTTGCTTTGGAGCGCAATTGTTACAGTAGGTGAGACACAAGACCTTGGCGCGACGCCGCTGGGCCACCGCTACCTCGTGCCGATCACGGGGGGCCATTTCTTTTGCGGACCAAATCAGGCGGGCCTCAGCGGTGTTGTCTTGCAAGGAGGTGCAGACCGTCAACTTCTGCGCCCCGACGGTGTAAAAGAGCTGGATGCGCTTTATGAAATGCAAACAGAGTGCGGGCAAATAATCACGGTCCGCAACAGAGTGATCCTGGACGATGACGCACCGCAAGGGCGATACGCGATGTCGATGATTTCAGCCAAAGTTGGTGCTGGCACATTCGACTGGCTCAATCGCAGGCTCTTGGTCGGCACACTTCAAAGTTTACGCCCAAAAGAAGCAAAAGTGATCGTGCGTGCCTGGCTCATGCAGACTAATTGAAAGACTATCCAGCCCAAACCGATCAGGTTTTGTCGATATTTCCTAAAGATAAAGAGATAGATTTGCAGGCCGCCAAAAAAAGGCTGCAGCAAGTGCCTCGCAAATCCCGCTTCTTTTGGAGGCGTTGCAAACACCTTCTCAAACGCATTGCAGGTTTTTGCAGCGCTGTGTTCCCATCTCATCCAGCACGACACTAGATCGCATTTGCCCTAGTCGAACATGTCCGGCTGTGTTGCAGCGATATGGTTGTAAACTGTCTGGAAA
>CAZQMR010000125.1:0-9787 GCA_964594465.1 uncultured Rhodobacterales bacterium | reverse complement strand
CGCCAGCACAAGCCCGTGATTGCACCGCAGATGTCCCAATCTTCTCCATCGAGATTATGGTGAAAATCGTGCCAAAAGCATCAATTTCCTTCTCATAAACGTCCCGATGCGCCTCCACGGTCACATCTCGGCCCGTCAGTCCAGTGCCACCCGTTGAGATCACCACATCAATCTCAGGATCAGCGCACCAGCCGCGCAGCCGCTCCGCAATGGCGCCGCGATCATCCTTAACAATCGCCCGATCCGCCAAAAGATGCCCATCCCCCGTCAGCCGCGCCACCAGCGTGTCGCCAGATTTGTCATCCTCAAGGCTGCGGGTATCCGAAACCGTCAAAACCGCGATTCTCACGGCCAAAAACTCCGCATTTTCATCAATTCGCGACATATCTTAACCCTCTGCTAACCGAGACTTAATAGCTAAGAGATCCGCCCAGCTTGGCTTCTTCTTCAATGGATCACGCAGCAGCGCAGCAGGGTGAAACATCGGCATCGCAGGCGTTTTGCCTATCTCCTGCCAAGTCCCGCGCAAGCTGGTGATCCCGCGCGGCATCTCCAACAGAGCCTTACAGGCCGTATTCCCCATCAAAACCAGCACCTTGGGCTCAACCAGCGCGATATGGCGCATCAAGAAAGGACGCAGCATCGCAATATCCTCAGCACTTGGGTCACGATTCTGGAGCGGCCGCCACGGCAGAGCGCTGGTCATGTAAATCGCGGCCTCAGCACTCTCTCCGCCGCGCGCACGATCAATCGCCCCAAACATCTTGTCCAAAAGCTGCCCTGCCTGCCCCGCAAACGGCACCCCTTGCGCGTCTTCTTCGCGCCCCGGCGCTTCACCGACAATCATCAATTCCGCCGCTGGGTTCCCATCCGAGAAAACCGTATTTTTCGCGCCGCGCTTCAGCTCACAGCCCTCAAACGCCATGATCGCGGACTTCAGATCGTCAAGCGTCGCACAACTTGCCGCAATCTGCGCCGAAATAGCGCTCAATTCCGGCGCTGCCTCCGGCTCAATCGGAGCCACTTTTGCCTCAGCCTGCGGTACGACAGCAGGTGTTAATGGTTTCTCAACCTTGGTTTCAAAGCGGTTAACAGGCGTCTCGCCAATACACTCATCCGCCCCCAGCTCCACCTGCCAGTCCAAAGCCGTTAACGCCTCGTAAAAATCCAAACTCATTTGACCGCACTCGACGCCCGCGCCCCCACAGCGCTCCGCCATCGCAGCAAATTCTCATGATTCTCAGGTATCGCAATCTTGATCGCCCGCATAAAATCCACCGCAATCAACGTCGTAATATCCGCCACAGTATAGCGCGCTCCGGCCACATACTCGCTCTGACCCAATACTTTATTCATCCATTTCAACGCCTTACCAACACGCGGCACGTTCGCTTCGCCCCAGCTTGGCACCTGCTCTTCCAAAACCGCCATCGCCGGATTGGCATGTCGCAGCACCATCGCAATCGGCATCAAAAGCCCAAATTCCACTCGGCGCGACCACATTTCAATCTGCGCCTGCTCCAACGCGCCCTCGCCCATCAAATTCGGCTCCGGGTAAAGCGCCTCCAAATAACGACACATCGCTATCGTCTCCGTCAGCACCGTGCCGTCCTCCAGCACAAAGGCCGGCACAACAGGTGCACCAACCCGGTGCAAATAGTCCCGCTGCTTATGCTCCCCCTCCATGATCGAGACATCCTCAACCGGAAATTCCACGCCCTTTTCGGCCATGAAAACCTTAACACGGCGCGGATTTGGCGCACGCGCACTGTCAATTAAAGTCGCAATTCCCGGCAGGCTCATCGCAGTTCCTCACTTGTGGCACCTGCTGACCTTGATATAAGCCATCAGCATCGCGAGAAAGGGGATATTTCTTGTTCCAGCACCAACATCTTCTGGGCATCAAGGAGCTTGAGCGCGGCGATATCGTCGAAATCCTTGATCTTGCTGAAAAATATGTCGATCAGAACCGTTCCGCCAACAAACATACCGAGGTTTTGGCCGGGCGCACTCAGATCAACATGTTCTTTGAGAATTCTACCCGCACCCAAGCCAGTTTCGAGCTTGCAGGCAAACGCTTGGGCGCAGATGTGATGAATATGGGCGTCTCAACCTCCTCGGTGAAAAAGGGCGAAACGTTAATAGACACAGCCCTAACCTTAAACGCCATGCACCCCGACCTCCTCGTCGTGCGCCATCCCAACGCCGGTGCCGCGCATCTTCTGGCCCAAAAACTCAACTGCGCCGTCCTGAACGCGGGCGACGGCCGCCACGAACATCCCACTCAGGCCCTGCTCGACGCGCTCACCATCCGCCGTCGCAAAGGCAAACTCCAACGCCTCAACATCGCCATCTGCGGCGACATCGCCCATTCCCGCGTCGCCCGCTCCAACATCATGCTGCTGGGCAAAATGGAAAACCGCATCCGCCTCATCGGCCCCAAAACCCTCATGCCCAGCGGCATCGGCGAGCTTGGCTGCGAAGTTTATGACGACATGTCCGAAGGCCTCGCCGGTGTCGACGTGGTCATGATGCTCCGCTTGCAAAAAGAGCGCATGGACGGCGGTTTCATCCCGTCCGAGCGCGAGTACTACCACCGCTATGGCCTAGATCCCGCCAAACTCGCTCTGGCCAAAGAAGACGCCATCGTCATGCATCCCGGCCCCATGAACCGCGGCGTCGAGATCGACGGCACGCTCGCCGACGACATCAACCGCTCCGTCATCCAAGAACAAGTCGAAATGGGCGTCGCCGTGCGCATGGCCGTCATGGACCTCCTGATGCAAGCCCGAGGCACCCAATGACCCAAACCAAGCCAATCCGGGCAGCGGCTGGTGGGCGGGCCGGTGCAGCCGCGCAGCGGCAAACTCGGGGCGTCCGCCTGCCCTGCAAGAAGATGGAGACAACCAAATGAACCTCCTCCTCAAAAACGCCCAGATCATCGACCCTGAAACCGGCACCGTCACACCCGGCTCGCTCATCGTCGAAAACGGCACCATCACCCAGCGCCTCAAAGACACCAACCCGTCCAACAAGGCGGGCCACGCCGAAATTGATTGCAATAACAAATACCTAGCGCCCGGCATCATCGATATCGGCGTCAAGGTCGGCGAACCCGGTGAGCGCCACAAAGAAAGCTTCAAAACCGCAGGCCTCGCGGCCGCCGCCGGTGGCGTCACGACAATGGTGATCCGCCCAGACACAACGCCTGCCATCGACACCCCCGAAACGCTGGAATTCGTGCAGCGCCGCGCCAATCAAACCGCCCCGGTCAATGTGCTCGTCATGGCCGCCCTCACCAAATCCCGCGAGGGGCGCGAAATGACTGAGATCGGCTTTCTCAAGGATGCTGGCGCTGTCGCCTTCACCGATGGGGATCGCCCGGTTTCCAACCCAAAAACCTTCCAGCGCGCGCTCACCTATGCCGCTGGCCTCGACGCGCTTGTAATCGCCCACCCCCAAGAGCCAACCCTCTCCAAAGATGCCGCGATGACCAGCGGTGTCTTCGCGACCTCGCTGGGAATGCCCGCCGTTTCCCCCATGGCAGAGCGCATGCAGCTTGAACGGGATCTCGCCATCGTCGAGATGACAGGCGCGCGCTACCACGCGGATCAAATTACCACGGCTGTGTCGCTCCCAGTTCTAGCGCGCGCGCGCAAAGCAGGCCTCAATGTCACCGCCGGGATTTCGATCCACCACCTGACGCTCAACACACTCGATATCGGCGATTTCCGCACTTTCTTCAAAGTCAAACCACCGCTTAGAGACGAGGCCGACCGCATGGCGATGGTCGCAGCGCTTGCGGATGGTGTCATCGACATCATTTCCTCGATGCACACCCCCCAAGATGAGGAAAGCAAGCGCCTGCCGTTTGAAGAAGCAGCCTCAGGCGCCGTAGCGTTGGAAACCATGCTCCCGGCCGCAATGCAGCTTTATCACGCAGGCCATGTGGATCTTCCGACCCTCTTCAAAGCGCTTAGCCTCAATCCAGCCAAACTGCTGGGCCTTGAAGCCGGGCGGATCACACCCGGCGCGCCCGCTGACCTGATCCTCTTTGATCCTAACACACCCTTCACGATGGACCGCTACACGCTGAAATCGAAGTCCAAAAACACGCCATACGACATGCGCCTCATGAGCGGGCAGGTTCTGCGCAGTTTCGTGGGTGGGCGCGAAGTTTTCGCGCGGGAGGTCTGAGATGTGGCTGGCAGCATTCCTTGGCGGATACACCCTCGGCGCGATCCCCTTTGGCATCCTGATTGCAAAACTCATGGGGCTTGGCGATTTGCGCTCGATTGGCTCCGGAAATATTGGCGCAACCAATGTTTTGCGCACGGGCAACAAGGGCGCCGCTGCTGCAACACTGATCTTTGACGCAGGAAAAGGGGCGGTAGCTGTGCTGATCACGACGGCGGTCTGGGGAGAAACCGCTGGCCTATTCGCGGGGCTAGGCGCCTTTTTGGGCCATCTCTACCCGGTTTGGCTGACCTTCAAAGGGGGCAAGGGCGTTGCCACATTCCTTGGCATTCTGCTGGCCATCAACTTCTGGGCCGGCTTCGCGGCCTGCATGACATGGCTCGCCACAGCCATTCTAAGCCGCATTTCATCGCTGAGCGCCTTGGTCGCGGCGGCCACCTCGCCGGTCTGGCTTTGGGTGTTTGGCGCTCCTCATGCAGCATGGTTGGCGCTGGTGATGTCGGTGCTGATCTGGGTAAAACACTGGCCCAACATCCAACGGCTGCTAAAAGGCGAAGAGCCGAGGATCGGCAAAAAGTAAAAGTAAAAGGAAACGGCGCAATCCGTTAACCACGTCACTACAATTTGTTTGAAATGTGACGCGCCCTGCCTTAATCACTCAATCACCGGACGGACAACGGCGAAAGCCAAGTGTAAAAGTTCTTAAATGTTCGCACGGTAGTGTAAATGAGATCGGTGTTTGATCTCTTGTAAGTGTGTAAATAGTAACTCTAGTAAAGGGACGCCCCCATGTCCAAATCAATCAAAACTGTTCTATCTTCTGTAAAATCAATCGCACTGGGCTTTGTCGCTTCTGCGGCACTCGCACCAGCGGCCTTTGGCATCTCCTTGACAGGTGAAACCGTCAATATTGACTACGTAACTGAAACAGGCGCGGGTCAGGAAACACATGCTTCCTTTCAGCGGGTCGTCGGCAACGGGTATGAAGCCGCGTTTTTCGATCTTCTAAAGGTCAACATCACCGATGACATCGTCGACGTCTATTCAACAGGCTACGGCACTTTCCATCAAATGGACTTCAGCGGTGTGGTTATAAGCGATGCGTTCGATGCGATTGACACATTTACCAGCTTTGAACAGCTTGATGGCGCGACGTTTAACAACATTTCCAGCTCGTTTGACGGCGAAACGCTTTATATCGACTTTGGAGATGCGGGCACATTTCTATGCGGCGATCACATCAGTTTCCGCATTGGATCAGATGTACTGCCAACACCGCCCGGTGGGTCCATCCCTGGCGTTCCAATTCCGGGTACATTGCCATTGATGTTGGGCGGCTTGGCCCTGCTTGGGTGGCGCGGAACAAGCAAAACCAAATAACTCAGGATTGCTGTGGCTGAAGGGCCTATCGTCCTCCGGTCACAGTCTGAGCAAACATCAGCACAGCTTGCTGCTCAAGGCGCTGCTTGCCTAATGACTGATGAGACCACCAAATTGTAGCGGCGCCCCCAAATTGTGGGGCGCCGTTCTTTTGATTCGGCCAATAGCAACCATGTTTTGTCTTTAAACTGGACGCACAGCAGTCGATCCGTTACCCCTGCGCGTGCAACAGACAGTGTAACGGAGACCCCCCATGCAACGCCTGCATCTCGTATTCGGCGGCGAGCTTGAAGACCCGCAATCCACGACTTTTCGCGATATTGATGCCATCGAAACTGTTGGCATTTTCCCAGACTACGCCAGTGCTTATGATGCGTGGAAAGCCCGCGCACAGGAAACAGTCGACAATGCGCATATGCGGTTTTTCATCGCCCATTTGCATCGGTTGCGCGACGAAGAGCGCGAAGCCAGCTCTACCGAAGAGCTTAGCTAAGTCCCTTGTTTAGACGTTCTATCGGGCTTGCGGCTTATCTGGCCTTTTCCGCGCGTGCAGAGGGCTGGGCCAGCCGCAAGCTTGAGACCCGTCTGGCCAATGGCAAAGAAGACCCGGATCGGATCGGCGAACGCAAGGGCATTGCCAGTGTTCCACGCCCCACTGGGCCGCTAGTTTGGCTTCATGCAGCGTCGGTTGGGGAAAGCCTCGCGCTCCTAGAGATCATCCGCGAGATCGAAGAGGATTGGCCAGAGGTCAGTCTTCTGATGACCACGGGCACGCTCACATCGGCTGATTTGATGGCAAAACGCTTACCCGCAAGGGTGATCCATCAGTTTGTTCCGGTCGACGCGCTGCCCTTCGTGCGTGCTTTCCTGACCCATTGGTCCCCCGATCTGGCCATTTGGACCGAGAGCGAGTTTTGGCCCGCCATCTTGCATGAAACCGAAAAGCGCAAAATTCCGATTGTGTCGGTCAATGCGCGGCTGTCCAAGAAAAGCCATGACCGTTGGCGGTGGATTCCGGGTTTTATGAGTTCGATGCTGCGGCGTTTCAGTCTGATTTTGGCGCAGGATGATGACACCAAAACCTACCTGTCCCGGCTTGGTGCGAAAAAGGGTCAAGTCATCACCACAGGCACGCTCAAAGAAGGCGCGCAGCCTTTGGAATATGACGAAGACGAGCGCGCGCGCTTTGCAACGGTTCTGGCCGGGCGCGAGGTGTGGCTTGCTGCCTCGACCCATCCCGGCGAGGAAGCCATCGCGGCAAAGGCCCATGGCATTGCGCGCAAAACCAATCCCGGCCTCTTACTCATTCTTGTCCCCCGCCACCCAGAACGCGGCGACGCTTTGGCGTCAGAGCTGCGCGGGCAAGGCTGGAACTTGGCACAGCGTTCCGCGCAAGAACCTTGCACCGAAGAGACGGAAATTTATCTGGCGGACACATTGGGGGAGATGGGCCTTTGGTATCGCCTGGCGCCAGTTTCCTTTGTTGGCGGCTCGCTTGTGGAGGTTGGGGGGCACAATCCGTTTGAGCCTGCGGGCCTTGGCTCGGCCATTTTGAACGGCCCGCATGTCACCAATTTCGCGGGTATTTACGAGCGGTTTTCTGATGCCGGTGCCGCCATTGAAATTCAGGATGCGGCCTCGCTTGCCAGCGGAGTATCCGAAACCTTGCGCCCGGATATCGCTGCGCGTGCGGCCACGGCAGCTTGGGATATCACAAGCGAAGGTGCAGGCGTGACCGACATCGTGATTGAGCATTTAGAGCCCTATCTGGTTGAGATCGCCAAATGAAGCCCCCCGGATTTTGGTCCAATCCGCCCCAACGCCCCGGATTATTTGCGCATGTATTCAGCCCATTGGCCAAGCTTTATGCCGCAGGCACCGCGCGACGCTTGGCGCAAGGCCCCCGATTTCGCCTCGACATTCCGGTCATTTGCGTGGGCAACATAAATGCGGGCGGCACCGGCAAAACCCCCAGCGTGATCGCATTATGCGAGCTGATCAGCGGGTTTGGCAAAGCCCCCCATATCGTGTCGCGCGGCTATGGCGGCAACTTGGAGGGACCCGTGCGGGTCGACCCTGACAAGCACAGCGCTGCTGATGTGGGCGACGAACCGCTACTCTTGTCAGCCTTTGCACCAACATGGGTCGCCAAGGATCGTGCCAAGGGAGGAGCCGCTGCAAAAGCCGCTGGTGCGGATCTAATGATCCTTGATGACGGTTTCCAAAACCCCGCGCTACACCACGACCTTTCAATCATCGTGATTGATGCCGCCGCTGGCTTTGGCAATGGCCGCGTCATCCCCGCAGGCCCTTTGCGCGAGACGGTTGAAACAGGCCTAAGCCGTGCGGACCTCACGCTGCAGATCGGGCCGCCCGAAGCCTGCGTGGCGCTATGCAAAAGCTGGCCGATTCTGAACAGTAAACCAATCTTGACAGCGCAGCTGGAGCCGCTCCTAACTGGCATGATCTGGCAAAACACCCCCGTTATCGCCTTTGCGGGCATTGGCCGTCCGCAGAAATTCTTCGACACGCTTGAAGGCTTGGGCGCAAATCTCATCGCAACCCATGCGCTGGCCGATCACGCCGACCTGCCCCGCGCCTTGCTCCAGCGTCTGATCCGCGAAGCCCGCGCCGTGGGCGCACAACTGGTCACAACCGAAAAAGATGCGGTCCGCTTGCCGCCAGAGTTCCGTCAAGAAGTCTTGACGCTCCCGGTGCGCCTCAAATTCAGTGATCACAGCCTGCTCGAAACCACCCTTCAAGCTTCGATTTTCTAAAAATACTTAATCAATCCGACCCTCAAAGCCCCCTTGCCGCCCCTGCGATGCGCCCATATAACCGCAGCATGTCTTGGGCCCAGTCATTCATATCACGAATTACCGGCCCGGCGCTCAGCCTCTGAGCCGCCGGGATACGCTCCGTGTTGCGCACCGCAACCCTTCCAAACCATTTCAAATTCCTGAACGGAGACCGGTAATGTCTGCCGAAACACCCGACTATAAAGACACGCTCGCCCTACCACAGACCGAGTTCCCAATGCGCGCTGGCCTGCCCAAGCGCGAGCCTGAATGGCTAGAGCGCTGGAAACAGCTCGACATCTATCACGCCCTGCGCCGCAGCGCTGGGGATCGCGAACCGTTTATCCTGCATGACGGCCCTCCTTATGCCAACGGCAACCTCCATATAGGCCACGGGCTGAACAAAATCCTCAAAGACATCATCGTGCGCTCGCGCCAAATGATGGGGTATGACGCGCGCTACGTGCCGGGTTGGGATTGTCACGGCCTGCCGATTGAGTGGAAAATCGAGGAACAGTATCGCACCAAGGGCAAAAACAAGGACGACGTGCCGCTGATCGAGCTGCGCCAAGAGTGCCGCAAATTCGCTCAAGGCTGGGTCGATATCCAGCGCGAGGAATTTAAGCGCCTTGGCATCACCGGCAATTGGGACGACCCGTATCTGACGATGAATTTCGCGGCCGAGGCGACCATCGCTGAAGAATTCCAAAAGTTCTTGATGAACGGGTCTTTGTACCAAGGCTCCAAACCTGTGCTTTGGTCGCCGGTTGAGCAAACCGCATTGGCGGAAGCCGAGGTCGAGTATCACGACAAGGAAAGCTTCACGATTTGGGTGAAATTCCGCGTGACCGGCGGCGAAGGCACGCCACTTGAAGGCGCCAAAGTCGTTATCTGGACCACCACGCCCTGGACCATCCCGTCCAACAAAGGCGTCGTTTATCGCAAAGACATCTCCTACGGCATCTATGAAGTAACAGATCGCCCCGAAGAATGCTGGGCTGAGATCGGTGAGAAATTCGTCCTTGCGGACAAGCTCGCAGAAGCTGTGCTGACCAAAGCCCGCCTTGAGGAAGGCATGTATCGCCGCGTTGGCGACGCAACGGCTGAGATGCTCGAAGCTACAAGCCTAGAACACCCGTTCCATAGCGCCGAGGACGGCAATGGCGAGTGGGACGACCCGCGCGATTTTCGCCATGCGGAATTCGTCACGGATGAGGAAGGCACAGGCTTCGTTCACTGCGCTCCGTCCCACGGTATGGAAGAGTTCGAGATGTACCGCGACGCAGGCATGCTCCAGCAGGTCATCACCTACAATGTCAACGAAGACGGTGCCTTCCGCGCCGATCTCCCCTTCTTCGGCGGCAAGAAAATCCTGCGCGACAAGCTCAACAAGAAGAACAAAAACAACCCGT
>CAZQMR010000124.1:0-9794 GCA_964594465.1 uncultured Rhodobacterales bacterium | reverse complement strand
CCCATGCCGACCAGCCTCCAAATCCGGCATAAGCTGCGCAATAAAATCCCGCGTGTAATTCCTGTAGTTCCCCATGGGATAATCGCCACGCGGGAAATACGGGAACGGCACGTCCAACCCAGACCAAACATTCAGCTTAGCCAGACGAAGTGCTGACAATTGGTTCGTACTAAGCGAGCGTGCGATCTTTGCAAACGGCTCAGCCTCCTTGGCAAAATACGCTGCCGTATCCGCATCCCCCAACAGCGTGGACAACCCCCACAAATTCGACAAACGCTCGAAATTCTCCTGCAATGGCACATCAAGACGCTGGCGCAGCTTGCGTTTTTCATAAACCTCCACCACATTTTCCGACCACCAAGAACTGCGTTCATCAACTGCGCGAAATGCCATTGCAACCCGCCAATAAGACGTAAAAACCAAGTCTCGCATCGTGCTTGGATCATGTTCGCCTGCGACATATGTTTCTAAAACCGTCTCCCCAATCTTGCGAAGCTGATCAAACCGTCCCTCCAGAAAAAGCGCACCAACAAGGTCATCATCGACAGTGATTTCATACTCAATTTCAACCTTTGGCGGCTGGCTTCTCTTGGGCGCAGATCGTGCTGAGCTGGACGGTTTTCTTGGTTTGAATGACTGTTTCAACAGCTCGTCAAACTCACTTACATCCGCTTGCCCTACATTCAACTGCGCTTTGACGGACCGTTTCTGCGCCGCCTTCACCGCCCCGGCAAATGGCTTCAAACGCGAGACCTCAACTTCGCTCAATACCGCTTGCTCGTCGCCCCAAAGCTTCAACCGGGCCTGATCGGCATCGCTCAAATTGGCCGCATCGCCGCCCAGATGGGTCATCAAAGCCGGGGCATTTTCTTGTGTTAGCGCGTCGCTTTGATCCAAAAGCAGTCGATGATAGAGCGCCTCCAACCGCTGGGCTGAGGGCGGCATAAACGCATCTTTCCCGGCCTCATAATAGCCAATCACGGCACGATGGATCGCCTCAACCCCAGCTGGATCCTTGGCGCTCAACTGGCCTAGCATCACGTTTCGCAAGCCCCGCACATGGCGCACCGTGTCGGCGTCCTCGCTTTCCACCAGCCAAACCTTGGCGCGCAATCGCTGCCAAATATCCTCCAGATGCGCCGCATCCCGCAGTTCAATCCCGCAAGGTTCTGCCAACACATCTTGGATGATTTGTTTGGTCACCCGCCGCAATGCAAGGCCCGGCGAGGCCAGTTTTTCCAGCTCATCATCACGCAGGCGCAAGAGGATGCGCGAGTACAAGAATTGCTGTGCCAACAGGCCAGACAGCACGTCATGCTCTGCGCCATCCGCAATCAGCTCATCGGTCTCCTTGGCGCCCATATCCCGTGCATAGCGCATCAAAATGATCAGTGTGAGCGGATTGCCCCCAAAGGCCTCCACCGCCCGCGCAGCACGGTCTTTGCGCATGCCAAACCCGACCAGCATCGCGCGGGCTGCCCGCGGTTTGAGATCCACCAAAGGGATATGACCCGAAAGAGCACCGTGCAGCATCTCAAACTCCGGCCCCGGTGAAACCCGGCTGCCAATGATCACCCGCAGATTGGTGAACCCCACATGCTCGCGCAGCATCGACAGCCAATCGAGGATGAAGTTCGTGGCCTTTGGCCCGCGATCCAGGATCTCCTCGAACGTGTCCAAAACGATCACGATGGGTTTGCCGAAATCTTTCCAATGCTTCTCAAGATGGATTGCCAAAAGCCCTAATGCGCGCACAAAAAGCGATTGGGTTAGATCAAAGCTTTGCAGCGTCGCATCCGAGAACATTTCCCGCAACTCATAGCGATAGCGCGACAAAAGGTCATCAATATCAGGGCGTTGCAAACCCAATTGGCGCGTGACCTCAAACATCAATTGCAGCGTATCGCCTGATGAAAGGGCCGGGCGGTCAAAGTCGAGCAGGACAACCGGCATCCCGCCCTTCCAGCGCCGGGTGCGATAGACGAAACGCGATGTCAGCGCCGATTTGCCCACGCCACCTACGCCGGTCACAAGGAAAATCCACCGGTCTTCGGAATGCTCGGCCGTTGCGTATTTTTCCCCAACCTCACCGCTTTGGGAGAAATCGACGAGCGCTTGATACTCGCCTGTGCGCCCGTAAAGCTTCTCGGGGCTTACCAATCGCAGTGACGCATCTGCAGATTTGCGCGAGATCGTGCGCCGTATTTCGCGTGCCAAAAGCGCTGCGCGAGCTGGTCGATCAAGGTCTTCGCCGTCCTTTTGCCCCACAAATTCAAGCGCGGCCTGCAGGTCCTTGAGCGCGTCAATGCCAAGGCCCTTTTCGGACACCCGGCGCCCAGAAAGCGCTATGCGCAGATAATCCCCAAACCGGTCCGTTTTTTGTGCGCTTGTGGCTCCTATTGCAGCCTTAAGTGCTGTCTGTGACATCGCGCCTAGCAGATCGCGCCGGGCGTCCGCCCGCATGATCCAAGCCATCGCGCCATCATGTTTCACCTCATCGCAAAGCGGAGCTAAAGCGCTCAACGCGCCCCCGCGATCAGCCGCGTTCTCAATCAACGTCATGGGATCAAACCGTCCCAAAACCGCAGCTTGGTTCAACAGATTACTCATCGCCGCCGTCTCCCAAGCCAAGTGGGGCGATCAGGTAAGTCTGCGTGAAATCAGCAGCTTTTATGACCCGGGTTTCATCATCAACAGGCTCAGAGGCCGAGCGCATTATTGTCGACAGGCGCTCCAGCTCTTCTGGGCTGGCTTGGACATTTTGGGCGATCAGGCGACGTGACAGATAGTTCTGAAAATCATGCTTGGAGACGTCCAAGTCGCTGTCCGTGATCGCTTCAACCATATGGCGTTCAACCCCTGGAACTTCCATGCTTTTCAGCCCCACCAACACCACCCGCAGCATCGGTTCTGAGACCGCATTTTCGTAGATTACCTCCAGGAAACGCCGGTTCGCCCCATCAGGCAACTCGTGATGCTCCAGCCCGTCAATCACCAGCCAAATCACCCGGTTGTTGCCCGCTTTGCGCAACAACTCGACGAAGCGGGGATAGAACTGATTGTCGAGCCATGCAGCAGACGCAGTGGTGCTTTCCTTGGGCTTGGGCAGGGTTGTTGCGTCAATATCCTTATCGATTTTGCGCAAAATTTCCGTGCCGAGCTCAAACGCGCCCGCAGGCATTTTCGCAGCTTCCAGCTCGATGATTGCGTGGGTGTCGGGCGGCATCAGATCGCGCAAGATGCGTATGCAAAAGCTCTTACCGCGCTTGCGCCGGGCCTGAATGCGTAGGATATGTTTGCGCCCCATTGCCACTTGCCAAAATTTGCGCTGAATGCTCTCGCGCCCAAAAAGTGGATGTTTATCAGAGAGTTGCTGCAAAGGCTCTAGGGTTTTATCGACACTCAGATGCGCGCCCGAGAGATCCGCACGGATCAAACGCGCGAGTATTGCGCGATTGTAATTCGCTCCGCCATCTGGCGTCAGCCCGCTTTGATGCAGCCCCACAGCACGGAACTTTGAGTCAAATAGCAGCCCCCCTGACGAGCCAGATTTCGAATTGGCGCGGTGCATGTAGCGATAGGGGTGATCGGGTTCCTCAAAGCCGTGATCATCAGCAATATCAACCTTGATCGTATTGCCCTCTGGATGCTGAAACAGCATGAGATTTCCTGGGCTTGGGTCTTGGTCGGATAAGGTTTGAAAGCCGCGCTCTGCACCGGGCGATCCATCAAGGCGGATCACCGCATAGTCAAGTTTCCCTTCGGCATCCGCGATGCGCGCTAGACCTTTCGTGCCAGAAATTTCATCCATATGGCAGGGGGAAAAATCGGTCAAAAACTCTTTCACCGGGCGATATTCATTATGGCCAGCAATGATACTGCTCCGCGCCCCTTTATACTGATCAAACAAGACCTTAATGCGTTTATGGGCGCCGTCTTTGATCTCGCCCTCCGGTGATACTTCTGACCTTAAAACATGCCAACACGTGAGCACGGTTTGCAGCCCGATCAGAAAGCCTGTACCTCGGATCGTTTTCCTATTGTAGTCCACTTCGATAAGACAAACTTGGCGCATGGCTGCCAAGGTGTGCTGATTGACCTGATCTGCGTCCAGAAAATCGCGGTCCCGGTCGACAATTGCCTGCAAAGCCAGCGTGCGGGTTTCTGTCGTTGGTTTGGTTGCACCACTTTCAATCAAAACATGACTTAGATCGGCGAGAAAGCCCGCCTCATGGGCCGCTTTGAAGGCCAGCTCAAAGGCCGTTTGATCGTTCGCGGCGGCCTCTGGACCGCCCTCCAACATGACCAAAACCATAAACTCAAAACCGCCTGCCTGCTTTGCCAAGGGGTTGTAAAGATTGGCAAAACCGTCCCGTGTGAAGGTGATGTGTTTGGCAAGGGCAGCGAAATTGGGCATCTGGATGTCAGGTGTCGATCACGTGTTGGGGGTGCGATAATTGGCACCAAATGGGGCGAGATACTCGCGCAATTCGGCAAGCACATGGGCGCGATTTTCTTTGCGGGCCCACCCGCCGAAATGCAGACCCATTGCCACCGGATTGTCCGTGTCTTGGAAGTCCATGATCAAAGAGCCGGAGTTGCCGCCAAGGGTTGAGGCATCATGTGTAAACATCCACTCACAGCTATCCTTCGCATGTGTGCCGGGCAAGTCCAGTATCTCACCGGGCGCCCATTGCTTGACGCCAAATTCGCCGCCAAAGACGAGCAGGACATCATTCACGAAAGGTGCGGAAAGCGGGTTCATTGGAAACCCAATAACGTAAAGTTTTCTTTCTTTCTCAATGGTTACGGGGGAGCCATCAATGGGAGTGACACCAACTGCATCAAGGCTCATGGCGCGGGGAAAGGGGGTATCTGTGATGGGTTTGACTTCTAAAACCGCAAGATCAAGGCGATCTGGATTTGCTTCGCCCCCGATGTCACGGGGGCCTGCTTGAACAACGCGGATGATCTCAAAACTGTGCTGACCGGGGTTGTCCTGTTCGCCTTGGAAATTCACGAAAGCGCGATCTACGGGTTCCCATTCGCCCCATGCACCACCAGCCTCGCGGTCCGCAAGTTCTTGTAATACATGCAAATTTGTCGCGACATGGTTCTGAGAAATTGCAAAGCAGGTGCCAACATGAGTGATATCGGTTTCGCCCTTGTCAATTCGTCCGACGCTTTTCGCGGCCTCGGTGATTGAGGGAAGTGCGCGGTTGGTACGGGTACGCCATTCGGCCAGATCGTCGGCGTAGAAATCCGTGTCGATGGTGTTGTCGTTTACGTAGAATGTGTTGCGCGAACCATCGGCGCGCACGATGGCTTCTAGGGCAAAGCGATGTTCGTCCTCATAGGTGTGCTCGGGCTGATTTTGTGCTACTAAATCAAGCGCTTGGGGTGCGGCCTTCATCAGTCTGCGCCGGGCGGCATCAAAGTCGTCACGGCTGACGCCTATGGGGCGATTGATGCGTTTGAGCTGGTCGTGGGTTTTGTCCAGGATGTCGCCTGCGGCGGCGGAACTGAGTTCAAAAGCGCCCCTAGTGCCGGTCGATTCCAGTCCAGATTGGCGGGAAAGGAGCTTTTTGTATTTTTCGAGCGACATTCAAAACCTCGTGCAAGCGGTTCAAAATAATAAGTTTAACAAATATGAATTGGAGTTTGCACGATAAGGGGCGTCGTGGCAACATTGTGCCATTGTTGGAAAAGTTAATTATGAGTTAATCCCGGATTAACGTGGCATTAAAGGATCATGCGATGAGCGATGAAGAACACTCAAAGCGGCTGCAAACCTATCTCAATTCGCTCTCTGGTGGGCAGATTGAGAGCATCGCGGAGCGGGAGTATCCGCCCACCGGGCCTTTTGGAGAGTCGTCGCGCAAGCAATTGAGCAACGCCAAGAACGGGGTCAAAAAACTCGCGCAGGGCAAAACGCTGTCCCGCCATGAGGTGGCGGCCGTGGAAGCGATCGTTTTGACCACGGAGCGCCCGGTTATTGATGTGCTGAACAATGATTTCAGCGTGTCTGACCCGATTTGGGGGCATCTGGCGAGCGATGAAATCTCGCATAAACATATTACCAATGCCTTACCTTTGATCGGGCGCATTGAAATTCCCAAGATGCCGAGCCGGCGTTATGCGGGCACTGGTTTTTTGGTCGGGCCGAATTTGTTGATGACGAACCGGCATGTGGCGGAGCTGTTTGCGCTGGGTGAGGGCGTGGAGCAGTTGCGCTTTAAGCCGGGGCAGGTTGCGGGCGTCGATTTTAAGCGCGAAACCAAGGAAGACGCGACCCATATGCTGGATCTGGTGAGCCTTGAGATGGTGCATCCTTACTGGGATATGGCGCTGTTTAAGGTGCGGGGATTACCTGCAGGGCATCCGCATTTGAAGCTGGACCCGATTGACCCTGCGGACACGGTTGGGCGCGAGATTGCGGTGATTGGCTATCCGGCATTTGATGATCGCAACAACATCAATTTGCAGTTGCGCATTTTTAATTCTAAGTTTGATATCAAGAGGATACAGCCCGGCAAGATGCGCGCGCGCGCAGGGATTGAGAGCTATGGAGCGGTTGTGCAGGCGGCGGCGCATGATGCGTCAACGCTTGGTGGAAATTCTGGGTCTGCGGTGATTGATCTGGAAACCGGGCATGTGATTGGGCTGCATTTTGCGGGGCTTTATTTGGAGTCTAATTTTGCGGTTCCGGCGGCGGATTTGGGGTTGGATGGACGTGTGGTGGATGCGGGGGTTGCGTTTACGCGAGACGTGCGGGTGCCCGCGACACCTTGGGCCAATAGCTGGGCCGTGGCGGATGCGAGTGAGGCGGTTGCGGCGGTGAGGAGTGGTGCGGGGGCGCAAACGGTTTCTGTGGCGGCACCTACGGGCTCGGGGTCTGTGACGATTCCTTTAACGATTACAGTGGCTTTGGGGGAGGGGTAGCGCAAAAAGGGGCTGCACAGATCCGGCACGAATATGCTGTGTTTACTGCACTGCACGGCTTGGAACGGGAAGTTTTGATGAAGAATCCGTTAAAATCTAACGTGATTCTTAACCAGAAGTTACTATGCCTCCGGCGGGGATATTTTTAGAAAGTGATGTTTGGTGGCGCGCTGCGGTGGTTGAGCCGCAGCGCTTTTGTTTATTCAGCAGCGATTTTTTGGCTGTGGAGGAGTGACCAGATTTTCAGCGGGGTCATGGGCATGTCCACTTTTGTGATGCCTTGATCCCAGAGCGCGTCGAGCGCGGCGTTGGTAACGGCGGCCAATGCGCCGACGGTGCCTGCTTCGCCGCAGCCTTTCATGCCGATTTCGTTGGCCGTTGAGGGTACGAGTTCGGCGTGGAAGGGCATCATTGGCAGGTCATCGGCGCGGGGCATGGCGTAATCCATGAAGGAGCCGGTGAGGAGCTGGCCTTCTTCGTCGTAAACCACATGCTCAGTCAGGGCTTGGCCGAGGCCTTGGGCGACGCCGCCATGGGCTTGGCCTTCGGCCAAAGCTGGATTGATCAGGAAGCCGAAATCATCGACGATGGTGTATTTGACGCAAGCGGTGACGCCGGTGTCGGGATCGATTTCGACTTCGGCAAAATGGGCGCCGTTGGGATAGGAGCGGGCCGGGAGCTGGTACTGGCTTTCGGTGACGATGTAGTCCGCAGCGCCTTTGGCGCGGGCTTTTTCGGCCAGCTCCATTATGGTGACCGATTTGTCGGTGCCTGCAATGGAGTAGGTGCCTTCGGAGAATTCGATGTCGCCGATGGAGACTTCCATTTCTTCGCCCGCAAGCTCTTTGAACTTTTCGACCATCTCGCCAGCGGTTTTGTTGATTGAGTTGCCTTGCATGGTCACCGAGCGGGAGCCGCCGGTGCCGCCACCGGCTGCGATCAAGTCGCTGTCGCCTTGGATGAAGCGGATTTTGTCAAACGGGATGCCGGCTTTGGAGTGGAGGAACTGGGCGTAGACAGTCTCGTGGCCTTGGCCGTTGGATTGGGTGCCCACGAGCAGGTCGACCATGCCGTCCTCGGCAAACTCGATTTTGGTGATCTCGGTGTCTTGGCCCAAGATGCTTTCGATATAGTAGCTGAGGCCGAGGCCGCGCAGTTTGCCCGCCTTGGCGCTGTCGGCTTTGCGGGCCGCGAAACCGGCGATGTCGGCTTCTTTCAGGGCGCGGTCGAGCACTTGGTCGAAATTGCCGACGTCATAGGTTTCGCCGGAGACGGATTTATAGGGGAAGGCGGCGGCAGGGATGAAGTTTTTGCGGCGTAGCTCGATTGGGTCGAGGCCCATTTCGCGCGCCGAGGTGTCCATCAGGCGCTCCATGACGTAGATCGCTTCTGGGCGGCCAGCGCCGCGATAGGCGTCCACGGGGGTGGTGTTGGTGAAAATGCCCTCGACATGGAAGAAGGCTTTTTGCACGTCATAGACGCCGGGGAGGACTTTGAGGGCCAGCTCGCTTTGGATGTATTGGCCCATGAGCGAGCAATGCGCGCCGATATTGGAGAGCGCGTGCATGCGGATGGCTTGGAGCTTGTGGTTCGCGTCAAAGGCGGCTTCGGCGGTGGTGACGAGATCGCGCCCGGCATTGTCGGTCAGCATCGCTTCGGAACGGTCGGACATCCAGCGGATGGAGGTGTTGAGCTTGCGCGCGGCGAAGGCGGTGGCGAAATATTCGGGGTAGGCGAAGGCTTTGGTGCCGAACCCGCCGCCGACATCGGGGTTGAGGACTTTGATGGCGTCTGGCTCAAGGCCGAGCTTGGCGGCGAGACCCGCTTTGATGCCCCACACGCCTTGGCCGCCGAATGCGAATTCTAGGCGGGAGCCGTCCCATTTGGCGTAGCAGCCGCGCGGTTCCATGGCGTTGGAGATGATGCGGTTGTCGACGATTTCCATTTTGACGGTGTGGGCGGCGGCTTTGAAGGCGGCTTCTGTTTCGGCCTCATCCCCGAAGGCCCAATCAAAGACGCGGTTTTCTGGGGCTTCGTCGTGGATTTGCGGGCCGCCGAAGGCGATTTCGGTGTGCACGGGGAGTTCGTCATAGTCGAATTCGATCAGCTCGGCAGCGTCGCGTGCGGCGGGCAGGCTGTCGGCGATCACCACGGCGAGGGCTTCGCCGACGAAGCGGACGCGGTCGGTGGCAAAGACCGGGCGCACGGGATTGACGCCATTGGTGCCGTCGCGATTGACCACGAGGTTGTAGTCCATTTGGTTGATCAGCTCATCGCCGAAATCTGCGGCTGTGTAGACGGCGATCACACCCGGCGCTGTGGCGGCCTCGGCTGTGTCAATGGATTTGACCATGGCATGGGCGACGGGAGAGCGGAAGAAATAGGCGTGGGCGGCGTCGGAGGGGGAGATATCCTCGATATAGCGGCCTGTGCCGGTCAGGAGGCGCAGATCTTCTACACGTGCGACGGATTGGCTGACACCGAAACTGCTCATCTTAGTACCTCATGGATTTAGCGAGTGTTGAGGCGGAAGATAGTGGGTTTGTGCGGTTGGTAAAGGGGAAAGCGGCGGGGGCGACGTTGGGGCGCTGCGAATTATCTGCGCAATGGGTTCCCCTTTGGGGTGGTGGGGGATAAAAGCGCGGTGAGTTTGCGAGACAAGTGAGAGAACCCATGGCCCTGGACAAGAATTTTGATGCCAAGAGTGCGGAACCCCGGCTTTATGAGGCGTGGGAGAGCGAGGGCGCGTTTAAGGCGGGGGCGAATGCGCGCGATGGTGCGGAGAGTTTCTGCATTATGATCCCGCCGCCCAATGTGACGGGTAGCCTGCATATGGGGCATGCGTTTAACAA
>CAZQMR010000123.1:0-9814 GCA_964594465.1 uncultured Rhodobacterales bacterium | reverse complement strand
TACGACGACATCTGGCAAGCCTTCGTCGCAATCCTGCCCGTGCGCACGGTCGGCGTCATGGGCGATGGCCGCACTTATGATTACGCCTGCGCCCTGCGAGCCGTGACGTCCGTCGATGGCATGACCGCCGATTATTTCCCGTTCAGCCACGAATTCTTGGGCGAGACCGCAACTCGCATCATCAACGAAGTGCCCGGGATCAACCGCGTCACTTACGACATCACCTCAAAACCACCCGGCACGATTGAGTGGGAATAGCGACCCCGTCTCGTGAAACAGCTGAACTGATCCAAACAGTCCCAAAAGCGATTAAGCAAAAACCATGCAACTGAAATCTAAGCCCGCATAGGCGCGATTACTTTGGCCATGAAAACGGCCAGCCCATGCGCATGATTGGAAATGCCCAAACATTTACATAAGTCGCGCCATGCGGCTCAAATGTCGACACAGCCAACCTCAACTCAAATTGGGTCGGCACAAGGCACCTCTGGATAGACGTCGTCATGCAAAAAACCTAACCCTGCTAGCCTAACCAGCCGCGCAATAAGCGCCAAAAGCCTCTTCGATTTTCCAAAAATACTTCCGCCGGAGGCTCCAAACCTTGCACCCCGCACCACCGTTGCAGCCTTAGGTCCCAGCCCTGAAATCAAAGCCCAAATTTTACAAACGAATTGCGCGGGTCCGAACCGGTACCAAGCCAAGATGCAGTTACCTTTGCGATATGATCCACGATCCGCACCCGCTGCGTTTGCCCACGCGCTTCTGCCGCGCGTGCTTTTCGCCCAACGAAAGCCGGTAAATCCGCTCGCACGACATCGCCTTTGCTCATCTCAATCCCGGTTCCCTGATCATAAACCCGGATCTCAAAAGTGATGTTGTGAACACCAGAAAAGTTCAGATGTTTTCGGGCGCGCTCGGAAAGCGCATGAAACTCGCGCAGCCGAACCTTGACCCGCACATCGCGCCAGCCGCGCAGCCCCCGAACACCGCGGGTCACCCCCTCGCGCAATATCCGCTCAACTTGTTCATAACGATCTCCCAGCGGCTCCTCCCGCCAAACAATGTCAGCCTTCGGTGCAAAGCGTTTTTCCTCTGAAACACTCAACGAGCGCGGCACAACCACATCAACCGCAGTCACGCGCCAGTTCTGCCCAATCCCCGGCTCTACAACATCGCGAAACGCCGTCTCATGTTTTGCAACACAGCCCGAGATCACTGCGCATAAAACGAGCCACAAAAAATGCCGCAAGGTTCTGTCCTTAATTGACTGGTTTTACGCCAATTACTGCGCCATGCTGAAAAAATGCTTAAAGCCCTGATCTCGTTTCTGTTTCTTGCCACCGCGTCCAGCGCCCAGCCCTATCTTTGCGGCGGGGTCGAACCGTTCTGGTCGCTCGAAATCCGCTCGGATACCGCCACCTTCTCCACCCCCGACATCCCCAGCCAATCCCTAGACATCCCCCTGATCACTAAAACCGAAGGGCGCCCATGGCCCCGCGCCTTCACCCTCATCTCAGAGACAGGAACAGGCATCGCCCTGATCCGTCAGCGCAGGTGCAATGACACGATGTCAGACCGCAAGTTCCCGTTTGAGATCGACTACCTCACGCAATCCAGCAGCACCCCCATCATCCTCACTGGCTGTTGTCGCTTGCGGCCCTGAGCCGAACGCGCTCTAAGCGGCATCATGGAACAAACCTCCCGCCCCTATGTGGCCCTGGCCTGGATGCTCGGCGCCGTCACCTCATTTTCGCTAATGGCCATCGGTGGGCGCGAAATCGCAGATACGCTCAACACATTTGAGCTGATGCTCTACCGCTCGATCCTCGGCTTTGTGATTGTTTGCGCGTTGCTCCATTTTCACAAACGCAGCTTTGCTGAAATCCGCACTCAGCATCCCAAACTTCATGCCGCGCGCAATGTCATGCACTATTTTGGTCAAAACCTTTGGTTCTACGGCCTCACCCTGATCCCGCTTTCACAACTCGTCTCGCTGGAATTCACCAACCCAATTTGGGTCGCCCTGCTCGCGCCCTTCTTTCTGAAGGAGGCCCTCACACGCCCCCGCATCATCGCCGCACTACTTGGCTTTGCAGGCGTGCTCGTTGTGGCCCGCCCCGGCGTTGCCCCTATCGAGATCGGCCATATCGCCGCCCTTGGCGCTGCCATCGGTTTCGCTTGCAACACGCTCCTGACCAAACAAATCATGCGCCATGACACCGTGCTCTGCGTGCTTTTCTGGATGACCCTGCTGCAAGCGCTCATGAGCTTCTTTTTGTCCCTGCCCGGCGGCATCCCACTGCCCCAGGGCCTCGGCTGGCTCTGGATCACGCTGATTGGCATCACCGGCCTCACCGCGCATTTCTCCTTGACCTCAGCGCTGGCCAACGCGCCCGCTTCAGTCGTCGCCCCAATGGAATTCATCCGTTTGCCCGCAATCACTGCCATCGGCTTCTTCATCTATGACGAAAAACTCGCGATCTGGGTCATCTTGGGCGCGGTTTTGATCATTGCAGGCAACCTTGTGAACATCTTCGGTGAAACCCGCAAAACCCGCACCGCACAACCTGCCTCAAATTGACCCTATTTCAACTGTGCATAAACACTTGGCCAAACCGCCTGCCCGTGCTAATCGCCGCGCCAAAGTAATTCGTAAACTGGAGACTTAAATGAATATCGACGCAATCCCCGCCGGTAAAAACGCCCCATCCGACATCAATGTCGTGATCGAAATCACAGGCGGCGCCGGTGGCGGTGCACCGATCAAATACGAGATCGACAAAGACTCAGGCGCCGTGTTCGTTGATCGCATCGTCAACACACCCATGTTCTACCCGTGCAACTACGGCTTTGTTCCAAACACACTGCACGCAGATGGCGACCCAACCGACGTGCTGGTGCTCTGCGACTTCCCATTGCAGCCCGGCGTTGTGATCCGTTGCCGCCCTATCGGCGTGCTCAAGATGGAAGATGATGGCGGCATGGACGACAAACTGATCGCCGTTCCACACGAAAAAACCGACCCGTTTCAAGCCAACATCCAGGACCTCGGCGACGTCGTTCAGAAAACACGCGACCGCATCCAGCACTTCTTTGAGCATTACAAAGATCTCGAAGAAGGCAAATGGGTGAAAGTGATCGGTTGGGGCGACAAGGCAGAAGCTGAAGCAATCCTTCAAGAATCTCTGGATGCCATGAAAAAGTAAGCCAACCGGCTTGCCGATTTTGAAATTGAGAAGGGGCCCGCGACAGCATTGTCGCCGGGCCCCTTTGTCATTTGATCCGTTTGATCAGCTTTTACTGACGTCAGCCGCGCGTTTTACGGCGCACCAAGCCAAGACCACCTAGCCCTGCCAACAGCAAAAAACCCGCACTTGGCAATGGGACCGCAGTGACAGCCTCGTCAAATCTCAAGGCTGGCTCAGTTGAATCTGACGAAAGAATCAATGAAAACGAAGCATCGTCTAGGGGTTGCTCAACGGTTTCCGCGACCGGAGCGAAATCCTGATCACGCATTTCAGGTAGCAAATCGGTCTCGTCCAATTTGGTTTCTGCTTCATGCCGCAGATCGTCAATCTCACGCAGGAGATTGTTTAGTCTTTCTTGCGCGTCGGGACGGTCACTGACCCCACCCAAGTTCCTCGCAGAATCATGCGCAAATCCGAAAGCGCCCGCGAATTGCGTCATCGATAGAAAACCGGCAAGTGCCAGTCCGAATATTTTTGTCATGCCCACACCCAATGCTCGTTTTTAATTTTGCTGTTCAGGTTGCATTCTTAAAAGGCCATGTTTTTGGAACAGGCAATGCGGGTTTAAGCGGTTTGCCAAATTTTCTTAATGTAAGAGATTAATTTATCACACCATCCTATTGATATATAGCATATATAGTATTTTGTGCCCTACCCTCCCCTATCACCTGAAAAGCCGATAAGCCCAAAAGCCGTATTGTTGAAATGTTGAAAGTCTCTAACTGAGACGTCTTTCACCACCCCGCCAATTGGGCAGTGGGCCGACTAGATTTCGAGTGAGTGTTTGGCAGCATCTATCAGGCGCGCGACGTGGTGTTCCAACCGACTTCACGCATCACTTGCCAGTAATTTTGAGCAACCCGCATCTTTTCCCCATGCCCTTTGGCAAGCATTGCTGCGTGTAAGCGCGGCAATTTCCAGCACGGCACATGCATGATCAAATGATGCTCAAGATGATAGTTCACCCAATAAGGTGCCAAGAACAGCCGCATAACCGGCCCCGCCAAAGTGGTGCGCACATTTTGCAGCGCATTGTCCGAGAACTCCGTGGCACCATGTTCCGCAATATTGCGCACCCTCAGCACCAATTGAAACCAAGTCATCAGCGGCAAGAACCAAAACGCCAGCCACCACCACCAAGCGCCCACGATCCAAAGCAGCGCAAAAATCACCAGATTGGCAACCAGCGGCGCAAACAAAGCCCCACCCTTAAACGCCTGCGCCCCGGATTTCTCCGCCGCCTCAATCGCCTCGTGATCCCCGGCCATCCGAAAATGCGTCACGATCTGACGCATCAACAGCTTGATACCCGTCTGCCCAGTCAAATCCCTCAGGAACTTGCGCAACAGACTCTTGCGCGTCGTCGGGAAAGGCCGCGACAGCAGCAAATCAGGATCGCCCTCCTGCTGAGTATTTCGGTGATGGGTCAGGTGATAATGCCGATAGCCCAACATCTCCGCCAAGATCGGCGCACCACATAGCCAAATGCCTGCGAATTCATTTGCAGCCCGCGTTTTGAACAGCGCCGAATGTGCTGCCTCATGCATCAGGATCGCCAGACCGAGCTGTCGTGAGCCGATAATCGCAACAGCCAAAAGGAACGTCAGCGGATTGGGCCAGATCGCAAACAGCGCCAGCGCCAGCGCGATGACACCGTAAGCATGGGCCACCAACAGCACCCCAGCCAAATCCGAGCGCGCCGCAATCGGGCGAATTTCATCCGAGCTTAGATATGCTTTTCCGGGCGTCATAAGACAAAACTAGAGCCGTGATGACCAACGGGTCAAGATGCACGCGGCGTCACGTGCGTCTTAACCCTTTGGCAATCAGTTGAGACAAAAGCCACGAAAACCGATAAATCCCGCATACGGGTTGTGCGCCTTTTTCACCGTGTTTGTGCGTCGCTCAAAGGTCCGTAATCTGCAAATGCGGCTTCCCGTCCGAGGTTTCCTCAAACGTCCGCCCACCCGCATCCACAGTCGCATTGATCCGCCGCCGAAACACCTCAAACGAAGCCTCCGGCGTCACATTCACGGGTGCATCAAACTCAATCGTAAGCCGCGTCCGTTGCCCCGCATTCAAAACCTGCGCCCCAAGCACAGTGCCCCGAAACGCTTGCCCCAGATAAAGCCCGCCAAGCTCCATGCCCGGCGCAAACTCCATCCGGTTGGGCGTCGCCTCAGCCGTGGCCGCAAGCGTGTTCCAATCCCGCGCCCCCATTTGGCGGGCAAGCAGCTCCAACGCCTCAGAATGGCTGACGGTTTGACCCTTTTCCGAAAGGGCCGTTCGCAGCGCTTTTGCCTGCGTTTTCAACCCCTTAAGGGTTGTTTCTTTTGGTGGTGACATAACATCCTCGCATGATTTGCGCGGGGTAACAGCTGGGGCTCGCATTGCCAACAAACCGCATTGATCATGTGGGTATGTTGTAAACTCACTTCGCAAAACTTCACCACGGCTAACGCCTGCGAGCGGCAGGGGCTTGCGACCCTTGCGCCCCCTTTACGCTCCCAAAACCGCATCTGTCAATTACCGCAACAAACGGGTCGCAGAATCAAAGCCGCCCTGCGAGGGTCGCGCCCATGACCACACAAGTTTCCATATCGCCCCGCGCATGGGCCGAACTGGGCCTGCTCGCGCTTTTTTGGGGCGGCACGTTCCTGACCGTAAAAATCGCTCAGGCAGAAGTGCCTTACCTTACCATCGTGCTCCACCGCGTCGGCTGGGCCGCACTTTTGCTCTGGGGGGTGGTGCTTGTCCGCCGGGTGGAAATCCCGCGCAACCCGATGATATGGTTCGCTTTTTTTGTGATGGGCGCACTCAACAACGTGATCCCGTTCTCCCTGCAATCTTGGAGCCAGCTCCATATCGAGAGCGGCCTCACCGCAATCCTCAACTCAATCACCGCAGTCTTTGGCGTCCTATTCGCCGCCATTCTGCTGGCAGATGAGCGCCTCACCATGCGAAAATTCATCGGCGTCGCGCTCGGATTTCTCGGCGTTTCCATGGCCATCGGCCTCTCCGCACTCGCCAATCTCGACCTACGTTCTATGGCCCAAATCGCCGTCCTCGCCTCTGGCATTTCCTACGCCTTCGCCGCCATCTGGGCCCGCACCCAGTTAAAGGGCCTCAATCCAGTCATGGCCGCAACCGGCATGCTCACTGGCTCGACCCTCACCATGATCCCAATCGTACTGTTCTTTGAGGGCGCGCCAAGCTTTGCGCTCAGTATGGGTACATGGGCCGCCATCGGTTATTATACTGTTTTTGCAACATTTTTCGCCTATCTGCTCTACTACCGCGTGCTGGCCATGGCCGGTGCGGGCAACCTCATGCTGGTCACCCTTCTGGTGCCCCCCATCGCCATTATCCTCGGCTCTGTCTTCCTCGGCGAAGCCCTACCGCTTAGAGCCTATGGTGGCTTTTTGGTCCTCGCGCTGGGACTTCTGATCATCGACGGACGGATCTTGCGGCTTTTGCGTTGAAAACAGCGTTAAATTGCTGCTAACCGAGCGTATGATCTACAAAACCGCACAAGACTGGCGCAATGCCAAACACAAGCGCATCATGCTGTTTGGCATGTCAGGCCTTGGCAAAACCTTTATCTCCGAAATGCTGCGCGACGGCGGTGATTGGTTTCACTACTCGGTCGATTACCGCATTGGCACGCGCTATCTGGGCGAACATATCGTCGATAATTTCAAGCGCGAGGCCATGCGCCAACCGTTTCTGCGGGAGCTTTTGCGCAGTGATTCGATCTATATTGCATCGAATCTGACCTTCAATAACCTCTCTCCGCTGTCGACTTTCCTCGGAAAACCCGGCGATCCAGACAAAGGCGGAATCCCGTTTGAGGAGTATTTGCGCCGCCAGCGCCTGCACCGGGAAGCGGAAATCGCCGCCACGCTCGATACGATCCCCTTCATGCAAAAGGCGCTCGATCTTTATGATTACGAGCATTTTGTCTGCGACACATCAGGCTCGGTTTGTGAGGTGGTTGAGGCCGATGACCCGAATGATCCGGTCATGTCTGCGATCAGCGCAGAGGTTCTGCCGGTCTGGATTGAAGGGCGCAATGAGCATACCAACGAGCTGGTCCGACGTTTCGATCGTGCCCCTAAGCCTATGTATTATAGGGAAAATGAGCTGCACGCACATTGGGAGCGCTATTGCAGCGAAAAAGGTTTGACTGAAAGCGACGTCGATCCCGATGATTTCATTCGCTACGGCTATCGCCGTCAGGTCGAAGACCGCCTGCCCCGATATGCTGCAATCGCAAAGCGCTGGGGCGTGACCGTTCAATCGGCGGATGTGGAAAAAGTGAAGACGCCCGAGGATTTCGAAGCGCTCATTGAGCGCGCCTTTTCCTAAAGCCTTACTGCTCACCTTACGTGAACGTAAGTTTTTCTTATACGGACCCAACAATTTCTCGCTTTGCGTGTGCACTCAACTACCTTAAGGAGAGCGCACGCTAAGGACGGATTTTACACGTCACGAGCTCAGCACCAAACGAAGCATCCGCGTGACAACGTGGAAAGCAGGACGCTCTCGCGTTGGATTTCTGCCCCCCAGCAGTCCACGCTGAGAGCGTCCTATTGTGCCCCCATAACGCTTTCACTCTGAAACCCACTGCCAGCTCAAGTCGAGAAAATTTCAAAAATGTGCCAAATTGCGCAACTTTCGCAATTTCGCCTGTTGACCAGAGCGATTCTCACGTTACAAATACTGATATGAAGAAAGCGATCAACATCGTGGTACTGCTACGCAAGGCGTGACTGGCCGGGAGATTTCCCGATCAACCGTCACGCCACACCCCCGCAAGGGGGTTTTTTTATGGCCAAAGCAATCTTGCAAGCGGTCAACCTGAACTGGATGGGAGGATAAAAAATGAGCACTCAAATGACCGGCGCCGAAATGGTCGTCAAAGCCCTTAAAGAGCAAGGTGTCGATACCGTGTTTGGGTATCCCGGCGGTGCCGTCCTTCCGATTTATGACGCGATTTTCCAGCAGAACGACATTCGCCACATCCTTGTGCGCCACGAACAAGGTGCGACCCATGCGGCCGAGGGCTATGCCCGCTCCACTGGCAAGCCGGGCGTTGTGCTCGTAACCTCTGGCCCTGGCGCCACCAACGCTGTAACCGGCATGACCGACGCGCTGATGGACAGCATTCCAATGGTTGTTCTCACAGGTCAGGTTCCAACCTTCATGATCGGCAATGATGCGTTCCAAGAAGCGGATACGGTTGGCATCACGCGGCCCTGTACAAAGCATAACTGGCTCGTGCGCGAGACGGATAATCTTTCGGAAACCATCCACCAAGCCTTCCATGTCGCCACCAATGGCCGCCCCGGTCCAGTTCTGGTCGACATTCCAAAGGACGTGCAGTTTGCCACTGGCAGCTATACGCCAGCCAAAAAGGCCAGCACCGGCCATTACGCGCCACAGCTCAAGGGTGATCCTGAGAGCATTGATGAGGCCATCGCGATGCTGGAGGCCGCTGAGCGCCCTATCATCTACACAGGCGGCGGCGTGATCAATTCCGGCGACCGGGCGTCCCAGCTTGTGCGCGAGCTGGTGGCCGAGACGAATTTCCCGATCACCTCAACCCTGATGGGGCTTGGCACCTATCCTGCGTCCGGCGACAACTGGCTCGGAATGCTTGGCATGCACGGCACGTATGAGGCCAATCTTGCGATGCATGGCTGCGATTTCATGCTCTGCATTGGTGCGCGTTTTGATGACCGGATCACCGGCACGATTGACAGTTTTTCGCCAAATTCCAAGAAAGTTCATATTGATATCGACGCCTCATCCATCAACAAGAACGTCCATGTGGACGTGCCAATCATTGGTGATGTTGAGCATGTGATCGAGGCGATGCTGGGCAAGTGGCGCGATCAAGGTCGCAAGACCCAAAAGAACGCCGTCATGGAATGGTGGAAAACCGTCGATGACTGGCGCGATGTCAAATGCCTGACCTATGAGAACTCCGAGAGCGTGATCAAGCCGCAATATGCGCTGGAACGGCTCGAGGCGCTCACCAAAGGCATGGATCGCTATGTTTGCACCGAAGTGGGCCAGCACCAGATGTGGGCGGCGCAATTCCTCGGCTTTGAAGATCCCAAGCGTTGGATGACCTCTGGCGGGCTGGGTACAATGGGTTATGGATTGCCGGCCTCTGTCGGTGTGCAGATCGCCCATCCTGAAAGCCTTGTGATCAATGTGGCCGGTGAAGCCTCGTGGCTGATGAACATGCAGGAAATGGGCACAGCGGCGCAGTATCGCCTGCCCGTAAAACAGTTCATCCTCAACAACGAGCGTTTGGGCATGGTGCGTCAGTGGCAAGAATTGCTGCATGGTGAGCGCTATTCCCACAGCTGGTCAGAGGCGCTGCCGGATTTCGTGAAGCTCGCAGAGGCGTTTGGCGCCAAGGGCATTTTGTGCACCGACCCCAAAGATCTCGACGATGCGCTGATGGAGATGATCAAGCATGACGGCCCGGTGGTCTTTGACTGCTTGGTGGAAAAGCACGAAAACTGCTTCCCGATGATCCCGTCAGGCAAAGC
>CAZQMR010000122.1:0-9898 GCA_964594465.1 uncultured Rhodobacterales bacterium | reverse complement strand
CCAAATGTAAAGCAATCCTGACAAGCGCCGCGAGCCCCGAACAAAGGGTCGCGCCAGTATCGCAAAGCCCCCCGCCAGCATTGCCGTCGCAATCAGCGTATAGGCCCCTTTACGCACATATTCCGACAGCGTCATGTCATCAGGCAGGGCGACAAATCCCAGCAAAGTGATCCCGTCCAGAATATTTTGCCCAAACATCAACAGGTTAAATACCATCAACGCATTGGCAATCGACACCCCATTCGCGCCCGGCATCGCCCCTGTCAAGGCAACTTGACGCCCACCTGTGAGAAATTCATGCTGTCGGCGCGGCACCAAAAACGGCCAAAGCACCGCCGCAAGGCACAGCCAAAACAGCACCCGCAGTACCTCGGGCAACACCAACTCAAAGCTAAAAAGCCCCGCAATCCAAGCCTCCAGAACCGGATTGGCCAGCGAAAACAATCCCACAAAAACCAGAGATCCAACCACCGGCAGCCCCCACTGGCTCATCAGCCGCGTCACCCCAATCCCCGCCGGCACATCCAGCCGGACCAGCTTCACATCACGCGCAATCGCAACCATCGGCGTCAGTGGCACGCGCATCATCGCGCGCCAAATTCCGGCCTCCAGCACCTCATGTCCTAGCGCCACCCGCGCCGCATTCACCATCAGCCCCGCAATCAAAAACAGTACCGACAGCGTCTGAACCAATTCAATGCTTGGCAACACACTCAATAGCGCAGTCGCCACATGAAATGCCGTGGAGCGGCGCGTCGCCTCATCGCGGGTCAACGCCCAGAGGGAGCCATGCAGCACCAACGCAAACCCCGCCAAAGAGACCCCAACATAGCGATCCCAAAACAGCCAATCCGCCAAAATCAGCAACGCCACCAGCAGCGCCAGCGCCCAAATCGCCCGCCCACGCGGATCCTCCACCCGCGAAAACTGCGCCCCGCCGCCATTCTCGCCAGCAGCCGAAACGCTTGCATCACTCATCCACCAAGCGTCCCGCGCCACTCCACGCGGCAGCCCGCGTAATACAATTGCCTGCATGATCTTTCCCTCTTGCTGCGGCCCTTCCACGGGGCCAGTCAGCAGCAGGTTAAAGCCCACCCGCCGCATATCCCGCGCAGCAAATGTGCAGAAGTTGCGCAGACGCCCCCATTGACCAATCCCCAAAAGCAAACGATCCTGCCCTTAAATCAGGAGGCTTCCAACATGCGCTATTCCGTTCTCGATCTCTCCCCCGTGCCCGAAGGCGGCACCCCGGCGGACGCCTTTGCCAACACGCTCGCGCTCGCTCAGCATGTGGAAAAACTCGGCTATCACCGTTACTGGCTGGCCGAGCATCACAACATGGAAGGCATCGCCTCTGCCGCCACCTCGATCCTGATCGGTCAAGTTGCAAGTGCTACCAAAACCATCCGCGTCGGCTCCGGGGGTATCATGCTGCCCAACCATTCCCCGCTCACAATAGCCGAGCAATTCGGCACGCTGGCCACCCTCTTCCCGGGCCGCATCGACCTCGGCCTTGGCCGCGCTCCCGGCGGCGATCAAGCCGTCGCGCGTGCCTTGCGCCGCTACATGGACGGGGCCGATGCCTTTCCAAGTGACGTCGCCGAACTCATCGCCTATCTCGGCGACCCAGATCCATCAGCCCCCGTCAAAGCCGTGCCGGGTGCAGGCACCCATGTCCCGGTCTGGATGCTCGGCTCATCGCTCTTTGGCGCGCAGCTCGCCGCCCATCTCGGCCTGCCATATGCCTTTGCCTCCCATTTCGCACCCGGCGCGCTGACCCAAGCCACCAGAGTCTACCGCGACAACTTCCGCCCATCCCCCAAATGGCCCGAACCTAACTTCATGCTCGCAATCAACGTGGTCGCCGCCGACACGGATGAAGAAGCCGCCTATCTCAGAACCTCCGTGCAACAAGCCTTCGCCAAAGTCATGACCGGCAAGCCCGGCAAACTCCCCAAACCCGTCGATGACATCCAAACAACCCTAGGCCCCCGCGTGTTAGAAGCAGTCAACGGCGCTCTCAGTGTCACCGCAACCGGCTCTCCCCAAACCGTAGAGCGTCAACTCAACGACTTCATCGCCACCCACCAACCCGACGAGGTCATCCTAACCGGCCAAATCTTCGACCAAACCGCCCGTCGCCGCTCCTTCGAGATCGCCGCAACCGCCCTTGAAAACCTGACTGCCCAACAAGCTCAAAAACAAGCCAGCTAATGCGCCAAACCAAACATCACTTTCCTAAAATATCCCCGCCGGAGGCAAAAAACTCTAAGCCTCACCTACGACAGAAAAATCCGCACCAACACTCCGCGAAATCACCAACGCCCCATTGGGCAAATCATTCTCCAACGTCTTGCGCCGCGCGTCCGCCTCACTCAACCCAAGCCCAAGCCACCGCGCCATCAACCGCGTCTCCAGCACATCACGCGGCACATCCAGCCAGACCGAAACATCCCACTCCAACCCGGCCCAATCCCCCTCATCCAGCAGCAAATAATTCCCCTCAACCAGCGCAAGCCGCGCCTCTGCCGCCAAAACACCTCCACCCGGAACCACACAATCCGCGCCGCGATCAAAGGTCGGATAGGCCACATCCTCGCGCACCTGCAACCGTGGCAACAACTCCCGAAATCCCTCCACATCAAAGGTCTGCGGCGCGCCCTTCTGCGCCAACAGCCCCCGCGCAATCAGCACATCATTGTCCAAATGAAACCCATCCATCGGCACAACCGCCGCTCCCGCGACAGCCTCCGCCAGCTCTTCAGAAAACGTAGATTTCCCGCTCGCAGGCGGCCCCGCAATCGCAACCAGATATCGCTCCTCGCGAGCAGGCAGCGCATTCAAATGCGCCGCAATCCCAGCAAAATCAGTGCGGCTCACGCAAACTCGTCCAGCGCATCGGGCAGTTTCGCGCCGGTCATATAGGCCACCGCGTCGGACATCGAATGCTCCTTGGGATTGATCACGCACAAGCGCTTGCCCAGCCGATGCACATGCACCCGGTCCGCCACCTCAAACACATGGGGCATATTGTGCGAGATCAAAATGATCGGAATGCCCCGCGCGCGCACGTCCTGAATAAGCTCCAGCACCCGGCGGCTCTCCTTGACGCCAAGGGCTGCCGTCGGCTCATCGAGAATAATCACCTTGGAGCCAAACGCCGCCGCCCGCGCTACCGCAACGCCCTGCCTTTGCCCGCCCGAAAGCGTCTCCACCGCCTGATTGATGTTCTGGATCGTCATCAGCCCCAGCTCGCTCAGCTTATCGCGCGCCATCGCCTCCATCGCCCCGCGATCCAACTGGCGCAGTAGCGTGCCCCGCCAACCTGGCTTGCGAATTTCGCGCCCCATAAACATGTTATCCGTGATCGACAGGGCAGGGGACATCGCAAGCGTCTGATAAACCGTCTCAATCCCCGCACTGCGCGCATCAATCGGCGAGTGGAAATTGACCGGCTTGCCATCGAGCAGAACCTCGCCCTCATCAGGAAGCACAGCACCCGACATCGCCTTGATCAGCGTCGATTTACCCGCGCCATTATCCCCAATCACCCCCAGCACTTCGCCGGGGTAAAGCTCAAAGTCGCAATGATCGAGCGCCGTGACCCGCCCATAGCGCTTCACCAAATTCTTCGCCTGCAAAACCGGCTGCTTATCTGTCAGTCCACTCATCACGCCGCCGCCTTTCTGATCCACTGATCCACCGTCGTCGCCGCAATAATCAGCGCCCCGATGAGCATAAACGTCCATTGCGGATCGGCCCCGTACATGCGCAAGCCAAGCTCAAACACGCCCACAATCAGCGCCCCAAACAGCGCACCTAAAATGGACCCACGCCCACCAAAAAGCGAAATCCCCCCGATCACCACCGCCGTAATCGCCTGAATATTCCCGATCACACCCGTCGTAGCCGAAGGCGAAACCGAGCCAAACCGCCCGATCATCACCCATGCCGCAAAGGCACAAATCAGCCCCACAAGTGCATAAACCTGAATAAGCGTGCGGTTCACATTCACCCCCGCCAGCTCAGCCGCCTCCGGGTCATCGCCAATCGCATAAACATGCCGCCCCCAGGCTGTGTGGCGCAGAATATACGCCAGCAGCAGAAACAGCAGGATCATGAAAATCGTGCCATATGTAAACGTCGCCCCGGCAAATTTGATCTTCTCGCCAAAGAACTGCAGCATCGGCGCATCCGCCGCAATGTCCTGAGAGCGGATCGTCTCATTGGCGGAAAAAATGTAGTTCGCCGCCAGCACAATCTGCCACATCCCCAGCGTCACAATGAAAGGCGGCAGCTTCACCCGCGCCACCAGCCACCCACTCGCAGCCCCAATCAACGTGCCCGCAATCAAGCCCACCGGGATCGCAATCGCCACCGGAATGCCATAGCGGAACGTGCATTGCCCCATCACCACTGAGCACAAAACCGCAATCGCCCCCACGCTCAGATCAATGCCAGCGGTGAGAATGATCAAGCTCTGTGCGGCGGCCAAAACCCCCACGATCTGCACCTGCTGCAAAATCAGTGTCAGCGCAAAGGGCGAGAAAAACTTCGAGCCGACCAAAACCGCAAACAGCCCCAGCGAAAACACCAAAACAATCAACGGCACCAGCGCCGGCGTTTGATGCAAAGCGGTCTGAAACTTGCCCAAAAACCCCTTCTTATGGTCCTCAAACTCAGCCACCGTGTTGGCCGCATCGCCCACAACAGCCTCAAAATTATCACTATTGGTCATGACACACCCCAGCAGCCTTGGTCAGAAAAACAAGGGGCAGGCCGCAGCCCGCCCCTCCAATTTTAAGCAAACATATCGCAGCTTGGGATCAACCCCAGCAACGATCCGTGCCGGTGGCTGTGTCAATGCTCTCAACACCGGGCGCTGGCTTGTCCGTCACAAGTGCCACCCCTGTGTCAAAGAAGTTCTTGCCAGCGGTTGCCGCAGGCTTCGTGCCATCCTTAGCCCAAGCCGCAATCGCCTCAATGCCCTTAGAGGCCATGAGCAGCGGATACTGCTGCGAGGTAGCCCCAATCACGCCCTCTTTGACATTGGCCACACCTGGGCAGCCGCCATCGACAGACACGATCAACACGTCATTCTCACGACCAATCGCTTTGAGCGCCTCATAAGCCCCCGCAGCCGCTGGCTCGTTGATTGTGTAAACCACATTGATCATCGGATCTTTGGCCAGAAGGTTCTCCATCGCCTTGCGGCCACCCTCTTCGTTGCCAGATGTGATGTCATTGCCAACGATACGGCTGTCGGTCTCATCGCCCCACTTGTTGGGATCGCCCAGATCAATGCCAAAGCCCTGAAGGAAGCCCTGATCGCGCAAAACGCCAACAGTCGGCTGGCTCACAGCCAAATCCAACATGCCGATTTTGGCTGTTGCAGCTGCATCGCCCATAGCCGCCGCAGCCCATTTACCAATCAGCTCGCCTGCCAAAAAATTGTCTGTCGCGAAAGTCATGTCAGCTGCATCCAAAGGATCAAGCGGCGTATCAAGCGCAATCACCAAAAGGCCCGCATCGCGTGCCTGCTGCACAGATGGCACGATGGACGAGCTGTCAGACGCAGTGAGCAAAATGCCCTTCGCCCCATTGGCGATGCAGGTTTCAATCGCATTCACCTGAGTTTCGTGATCGCCATCAACCTTGCCAGCATAGCTTGATAGGGTAACGCCCAGCTCAGCCGCTTTCGCCTCAGCACCTTCGCGCATCTTAACGAAAAACGGGTTTGTATCCGTCTTTGTGATCAAGCAGGCGGCTGTGTCCGCCGCTGCAGTCGTGCTCAGAGCTGCCATTACAATCGCAGTTGTTGCCAATAGTTTTTTCATTAGGTCCTCCCGGGGGTGATCAGGCTTTTCGCCTGTTAGAATCTTTTTGTCGAAGTAATTCAATCATGCCGCGAGGGACGTGATTGTCAATAAATAAAGTAGATTGATTTATTATGCTGACTTGGGCAATGTGCAAGAATGGAGAAGCCAAACCCTGCGGCCAAAGCCGTAATTCCTTCGACCAATTCAAACCCAACCCAATACGGCACTGGGGTGAACCCAGCACGACAACGCGATCATAACGAGCGCCTCGTGCTTTCAGTCGTTAAATCCGAACCCGGCATCGCCAGTTCTGAAATCGCACGAAAAACCGGGCTCTCCGCCCAAGCCGCCTCGGTACTGACTCGCAACCTGCTCAATCACGGGCTGCTCAAACGCGGCGAGCCGATCAAAGGCAAAGTCGGTAAACCCCGCTATCCTATAAGCCTGAACCCAGAAGGCGCCTACGCCTTTGGCCTGCGCATCGGGCGGCGCTGGGCCGATCTGCTGCTGGTGGATCTTGTCGGGAATATCCAAGCCAACCAAACCCTGTCCTACCCCTATCCTTCTCCCGTCCAAATCGACCAATTCGTTCAAACCGGCATCGCAGAACTCAGCCAAAACATCCCCGCAGGTCACCAAAGGCGGATCACCGGCATCGGTGTTGCCGCACCGTTCGAACTTTGGAACTGGCTCGATGCAGTCGACGCTCCCAAAGCAGAGATGTCCGCCTGGAAAGATCACAATTTCAAGGACAGCTTCGCCCGTTTCAGCGATCTGCCGACTTATGTCGCCAATGACGGCACGCTGGCGTGCAGCGCGGAAATGACTTTTGGGACCGCCGCAGGGGTGGCCGATTTCGCCTATTTCTACGTCGGGGCCTTCGTAGGCGGCGGCCTGGTTCTAAATCATCGGGTCCTGCTGGGCGCAAACAACAACGCAGCCGCCTTCGGCTCAATCCCGGTCAGCGATGTGTCCCAACCCAACCACCAGCTGATCCAAAATGCCTCGCTTTACGTGTTGGAAAATGCCCTGCGCGAGGCGAAAGGCGACCCAGCCTTCCGTCTCGCAGAAAACGACCAAATCTGGTCGACTGAGAATGATCTGGTTCAATCCTGGATCAAACACACGGCTCAAGCGCTTGCCAAAGCCAGCGTCAGCATCACCGCAACACTCGACTTGCCGATGATCCTGCTCGATGGCGGCTTCCCCGACGCGATCCGCCAAACCCTCGTCACGGAACTCGACCAAGCCATCCAAAAAATCGACACCCGCGGCATGCTGCGCCCGCAAGTCAAAGCTGGCACCCTAGGGCGCAACGGAGCCGCCCTCGGCGCGGCCTACCTCCCCATCTCATCGGAATTCTTAGTCTAACATCTGGCGCCGCGAAATTGAGATCGGCTAGTCGCCGATCGCTCCAATAAAGTGCGGATTTCGAAGGAGCGCGCTAAGTTCACTCCACATCACTTTCCAAGGGCTCCGCCCGTTCTGCGCCTGAAACGATCCCCCGGATCGTTTCCGAGACGGCGCGAACTCCCCGCCGGAGGCAAATAAACTCTCAGTTAACACTTCCACCCAAATTTAAGCGCATATTAACCAAATCGAGACGTGCAGTGCAGTACACACAGCATATGCGTGCCGCATCTGTGCGCCGGTCTATCGCGCCTTTTGTATCTCATAAATCGAGCCCTGACGCTCCGGCAAAGGCAGCGGAATGCGCACCGGAACAGGCTCCACACGCGGCTCCAAAGTCGGCTCTCCGCACAACATCTTGCTGTTATACTCATCCATATCCCTAAACTTAGTCATAGACCCCATAACCGGAAACGCATCCGCCGCCATCATTTCATAAAACAACAACCGCCTATCCCGAACCGACGTATTGAGCGCCGACCCATGCACAATGCGCCCATGATGCACCGTCATTGTGCCAACCGGACCCGTCAATTCCACCGCATCCGCCATATCCAACCCACACGCCTCGGGCTGCATGGCTCCCGCAAAAACACCGCCCGTATGATGATCAAAAATCGGTCCCTTATGGGTGCCCGGAAAGACCATAAGTGGCCCATTTTCATGGGCCATATCATCCAGCGTGATGCCGACAGCCAAAACGTCATCATTGGTGTGAGGGTAAAATGCAAAGTCCTGATGCCAAGCCACCTCGGCGCCATAAGTTGCTGATTTCATGTTTAATTTCGAGGTGTGAAGCCGCAGGTCTGGCCCAATCAAATCCCGCACCGGTGCCAAGATCATATCCGAGCGCATCAATTCCCCAACCACATCACTGATCAAATGCGGCAACTTAATCCGCCGAATGCGCGGCGCATCCGCTTTATGGCTGTCCTCAAGATCGAGCCGCTCGTTGGACTGCTCCATCCCCCGCGCCTCATCTTCAAAGCGGGAAACCTCGTCGCGAATTTTATCAATAATATCAATGGGTAAATGCCCCTCCAGCGTCAGATACCCATTCGCCTCGTAAAAGGCCTTCTGCTTCAAACTCAGAATTTCCAAGCTCAAACCTTCCGAAACGGGGCCAGTTTATCCCAATCAAACACAACCCCAGTTCCCGGCTCATCCGAAGCCACAGCCCGCGCATTTTCCACAACCAAAGGTCGATGCGTATACTCGTCAATCGGAAAGGAATGAACCTCCAACCAACCCCCATTGCTTTGCGCTGAGACCAGCCCAACATGCAGCTCCTGCATCCCGTGCGAGCAAACTGGAATGCCATATTTTCTAGATATTTCAGCTACTTGCAGCCACCCTGTGATGCCACCACAATTCGATCCGTCGGGTTGAATAAACGCCAGTTTCGACTGCTCAAACGCATATTCAAACTCGTGGATCGTGTGCAAGTTCTCCCCCATAGCCAGCGGAAAACCAGTCGCATCCGCAATTCGGGCATAGCCTTGATAATCATCCGGGATGGTCGGCTCCTCAAACCAAATCAGATCAAATGGCTTGAATGCTTCTGCCGCCTCAATCGCCTGCTCTACACTCATGGCGTAATTCGCATCGACCATAAACCCGATATCCGGCCCAATCATCTCCCGGATCGCGGCAATCCGCTCCACATCCTGAGCCAAATCAGGCTGGCCGATCTTGATTTTCACTGCATCAAAGCCCCGCGCCAGATACCCGCGAATACTGTCCAAAAGCTTGGGCAGAGGGAAGTTCAAGTCGATCCCACCGGCATAAGCGCGGCAGGTTTTTCCAGCACCACCAGCCATCTGCCAAAGCGGTAAGCCTTTGTTTTTGCCACGCAAATCCCAAAGGGCGATATCAACCGCAGAGATCGCAAAGCTCGCCACACCACCGCGCCCGACATAGTGGATATGCCATTGCATCTCCTCGTAGAGCGCTTCAACATCACTGGCATCTTGCCCAACCAGCATCGGGGCCAGATCATGCTCAATCATGGCGACAATCGCATACCCTCCCTTGCCGCCGGTATAACTATACCCCGTCCCAGTACTGCCATCACTCAGCGTCACTGTGGCTGTGATAAGCTCAAAATGCGTGTGAGTTCCATGCTTTGCGTCCACCAAAACCTCGGCTAGGGGCACTTGATAGAGGCGGGCTTCAACGGATTTGATTTTGCTCATAAGAGGTCGCTCCAACCGGAATGCTTGGGATCTAAGGGGAGGGTGATGGTGTTTTTGGACTTGGCGGACATGTAGATCGCGGTGACCAATTCGATTGATTGGCGGGCTTGTGATAGGGTGACCGCGCTGTTGGGGAGGCTTTGCAAGCTGTTTGAAACGTCGGCCAAAAAGCCTACGAAACCAGCAGATGAAGCAGCGAAACTGGTGACCGTTTGGTCGATTTTGGCCTGATCACATGAGCCTCTGGCGGTGAAAGTCCAGTCCGTGTTTGCGGGGCAATATGGGGCGGTCCCGCTTTCTGCGGTCAAGTTTTCAAAGACTAAGCGGAGCCGTGAATGGTCTTGCGCGGCACCCAAAGTGACGGAGCTTGTAACCTGTGCGCCGCTTTCCAAATCAAATCGGATTGCGGCGCAATCCTCTGTTTCTATTGAATTAACTCGGGTTACCAAGCTGGCGGAAAGGTTCGCAACTGGC
>CAZQMR010000121.1:0-9922 GCA_964594465.1 uncultured Rhodobacterales bacterium | reverse complement strand
GCGACAACGCCCTTGGCACGCTCTTCAACATCGTCGGCTTCCAGACCAAAATGAAATACGGCGAACAGGCCCGCGTCCTCAGCCTCATCCCCGGCCTGCAAGACGCCAAATTCGCCCGCCTCGGCGGCATCCACCGCAACACCTTTATCAACTCCCCCACTTTGCTCGACGCCCAAATGCGCCTTAAATCCGCACCCCATATCCGCTTTGCAGGCCAAATCACCGGCGTCGAAGGCTATGTCGAAAGCGCTGGCATGGGCCTGCTCGCCGGTCGCCTCGCCGCTGCAGAAATTCAAGGCCGCAACATAGCCCCCCCACCTTTCACCACCGCCACAGGTGCCCTGCTCAATCACATCACCGGCGGCGCAGAAGCCAAAACCTTCCAACCCATGAATGTCAATTTCGGCCTCTTCCCCCCCGTGCCAGACATCAAGGGTGGACGCCGAAACCGTGTTACCCGCTACAAAGCCTACACAGACCGCGCCAAAGCCGATTGGTCCCTATGGCTGGACGCCCGCAAAGCCGCTTGATAGCCTCAGGGCGTTCCGCGCAAAAGAGGCTGACATGAGCGACAAGACCTTCCTGACAGGTGCCTACGACCTCAAAGGCCCAGATGAAACACGCGCCTTTTACGACGATTGGTCCGCAAGCTATGACGCCGAAATTCACAAAAACGGCTATGTCACACCGCAGAGATGTGCCAAGGCACTGGCAAGCTATTCAACCGATAAAACTGCCCCGCATTTAGACATAGGATGCGGAACCGGCGTCTCAGGCGAGGCGCTAACCGCCGCCGGTTTCACAAATCTCCACGGCACCGATCTGTCTGCCGAGATGATCGCACAGGCCAAACAAAAGGATATATATCAATCGCTTACCGTGGGCGATTTGACAGATCCCTTTCCCTTCGAACAGGGGACTTATGCGTCCATGTCAGCAGTCGGCGTTCTCAGCCCGGGCCATGCACCGGCCTCAACGCTCACACCCATTGTCGACAGACTTGCACCCGGTGGCCTTTTCACCTTCTCTTTAAATGATCACGCGCTGGACAATTCCGAGTTCATGCCTCAGGTCCGCACCATCCTAAAACAACCCCACATCGAAACACTGTTTCAAGAATACGGTTATCACTTACCCGGCATCAATCTTCGCTCCACAGTTTACGTTCTTCGACGCCTAGAGTGATGCACCACACCGAGCGTTTTGCCCCATCCCCAACCGGCCCGCTTCATTTGGGCCATGCCTATTCTGCCATCACCGCATGGGACGCAGCACATAGCGCAAATGGCACCTTTCACATGCGGATTGAAGACATTGATCAAACCCGCGCACGCCCCAAGTGGGAAGATCTGATTTACGAGGATTTGCATTGGTTGGGCCTATCCTGGGAACAACCAGTCCTACGCCAATCAGACCGCATGGAAGTCTATCAAGACGCCCTTCAAAGCCTTTGGTCAGAAGGCTTGCTCTACACTTGCAACTGCAACCGTCGCGACATCCAAGCCGCCAGCCAAGCCCCCCAAGAAGGCGCGCCCCTGCAAGGTCCAGACGGCCTGATCTATCCCGGCACATGCGCTCAAAACCCGGCCAATTTCGGATCTCCGAGCAAACAAATACCCAGCACCACTGCCCTGCGACTATCCATGACCCGCGCACTGGAACACCTGAACGGCCCGCTAGAGTTTAATGAAATCGGGGGGCTTCACGGCCCTGATGAGACCCAATTCACCGCAGCTTACGCCCAATCCCATCTCGGTGATATAGTGTTGGCGCGCAAAGACTTCGGCACGTCCTATCATCTCAGCGTTGTGCTTGATGACGCGGCCCAAAACATCACCCATGTCACACGCGGCGATGATCTGTTTGAGGCCACCAAAATCCACGTCATCCTGCAAAAGCTGCTCGCCCTGACCACGCCGATCTATCGCCACCACAAACTGATCCGCGATGAAACTGGCAAGCGCCTTGCTAAGCGGGATGACGCGCGTGCCTTGTCAAAGTACCGCCAAGACGGCCTAAACCCCTCAGATATATACCAAAAGCTGGGTCTAAACCATCGGTTCGCTTAGTATAACCTCGGTCCCATCGCGCACTTGCGTATAGAAACAGCTGCGCCGATTGGTATGACATGCAGGCCCAACTTGCCGGACCTGCATCAACAAACAATCCCGATCGCAATCAAAACTGAGCGACACAAGATGCTGCAAATGCCCCGACGTCTCGCCCTTTTTCCAAAACTGGTGACGCGAGCGCGACCAGTAGGTCACATGGCCACTCTCAAGCGTCTCTACCACCGCCTCCGCGTTCATCCAGGCCATCATCAAGACCTCACCGTTTTCAGCATCCTGCGCAATCGCAGGGATCAGACCGGCCTCATTATATACCAATGTCGCAGCGTCGAAATTAGCCATTTCTTCCAAGACCCCTTTCCAAGATCGAACCTGCGCCATATCTATGAAACATTGACTGATTTGAAAAGTGGTGGGTGATGTCTGAGAATGGCGACCTGATAAAGCTCTACTCAAAGCGCATTTTGGCGCTGGCGGCGGATATTCCCCATACTGAACGCCTTGTTGATCCGACTGCGAGCGCGATGAAACGCTCCCCCCTATGCGGCTCGACTGTTACGGTCGATCTTGGCATTGAAGACGGGGAAATCGCTGCCTTTGGCCAAGACGTTAAAGCTTGCGCACTGGGTCAAGCCGCGGCCTCAGTCGTTGGTGCGTCGATCATCGGACGTACACGAGACGATGCCGTTACGGCACGCGATCAACTTAAAGCCATGCTCAAAGCAGATGGTCCCGCGCCAACTGCTCCGTTCCAAGAACTCGAAGTTCTGCTGCCCGCAAAAGAATACAAAAACCGGCACGCCTCTATCCTTTTGACCTTGGAAGCGGTGATTGCCGCCTTCGACCAGGCACTGGTTGCCGGATAACCGCCGCTCCATCGCCACACAGCACTTTATTGGCGTAAAAGACGTCTAGTCTTTTTCAATTTCCCAGCGGTATAAAAAATCGCCGCGTTCTGGGATGAACGCGGCGACAGTGAATTGCGCGGGCACACTCCGGTTCGGAGAAGGTGTTCAGGAAAAACACCTTAGGGTGCAGGCAGGTTCCAAACCGAGCGGGACGCCGAAACAGGCATGTTGGCTGTCCTTTGGGGGGATCAAAGCGAAAGAGGGACTATTCGCTTTGAGTGGAGCGCGCCGCGCAAGAGCAACTTAGAAGTCAGGTAAATCTGATGGTCTTAGACCAAGCCAGGCAATGAGAAGCCAGCGAAGCACAAGAAGCAAATCGCAGCCAATCCGGCCACATCTTCAACCAGTGCCTTGAGAGTGTCTTTGTCGAGTGTTTCAGCGATGAATTTCATTTCTCTACCTCAGTCGATTGTTCTTTTTGTTTCCTTAATGTTCTCTTTTTAACCCTACTGGTCAAGAACTTTTTGAGAACATTCGTGAACAAAATGTTAACCCACTGATAAATAACGAAAAGCTTGGTCCTGCCCCATCAGATACAGCAGCGTTCGCACCGCTTCCCCTTGCTCAGAGGTCAGATTTGGATCCTTTTCCAGAAGTCGGCGCGCATCATTTTGGGCCAGTTTCATCAAATCGCTTTGGCTCTCCAAATCCGCGATCCGGAACTTTGGCAATCCGGATTGCGAGACCCCCAGCACATCGCCCGCCCCGCGCAATTTCAAATCTTCCTCCGCGATTCGAAACCCATCCTCGGTTTCGCGCATGACCGTAAGCCTTGCCTCGGAACTTTCCCCAAGCGGCGGATCATAAATCAGCAAACAGATCGAGGCCGCCTCTCCCCGTCCAACGCGCCCCCGCAACTGGTGCAGCTGTGCGAGGCCAAATTTTTGCGCGCCTTCCACCACCATGATCGAGGCATTAGGGACATCCACGCCAACCTCAATCACTGTCGTGGCCACCAAAACCCGCGTTTCACCGGCGACAAACTTGGCCATGGCCGCGTCTTTTTCTGCCACGGGCATTTGCCCATGCACCAGCCCAACCACATTTTCTCCTAGCGCTTTGCGCAGGCTGCGCACACGCTCTTGAGCGGCGGTGGCCTCGATCACTTCGCTCTCTTCGACCAGCGGGCACACCCAATAAATCTGGCGGCCTTCGGTGATCGCTGATCCAAGCCGCGCAAAAACCTGCTCCAACCGTTCCGCCGAAATGATGGCGGTTTCAATCGGTTTGCGCCCGGGCGGTTTTTCGTCAAGCACCGAGACATCCATATCGCCATAATGCGCCAGTTCCAGCGAGCGCGGGATCGGTGTTGCGGTCATCACCAACGTGTCAACGCTCTGGCCTTTCTCGCTCAAGCCCAGTCGCTCACGCACCCCGAACTTGTGCTGCTCATCGACCACTGCCAGTCGAAGATCTTGAAATTCAACATCTTTTTGAAACAGCGCATGGGTGCCAACCAGAATATTGATCTCACCAGACGCCAATGCGCCAAGCTTTTGTGCCCGAATTTGTCCCTTGTCGCGTCCGGTCAAAACCTCAACCCGAATGCCTGCCACCTCTACGAGCGGGGCCAGGGCTGCCAAATGTTGCCGCGCCAAAATCTCTGTTGGCGCCATCATGGCCGCTTGCCCACCGGCTTCCACCGCAGCCAACATGGATAGCAAGGCCACAAGCGTTTTGCCCGCTCCCACGTCGCCCTGTAGCAAACGGTTCATGCGCAAAGGCGACGCCAGATCCTGCAGTATTTCCGCAACCGACCGGCTTTGCGCGCCTGTTGGCTCATAGGGCAAAGCCGCCAAAACCGCAGTTTGCAATGATCCATCACCTTTGGTTGCCCGACCTTTGCTGCGCCGGGTCGCCGCGCGCGCAATCGCCAAGGTCATCTGATGTGCGTAAAGCTCGTCATAGGCCAAGCGCTGCCGCGCCGCCGCATCTGGGCTGACATCCTTAAGCCCGCGCGGCTCATGTGCGGCCTTTAGTGCTTCGATCCAATCGGGCCAATCCCGCTGCTTTTTCAGCTCAGGGTCCATCCATTCGGCAAAGACAGGTGCCCGCTCAAGTGCAGATTGAACCGCCTTGAACATGGTGCGCTGCGTGATCCCGGCACTCAGCGGATAGACCGGCTCAAACTCCGGCAGGCTATCCGCTTGATCGACCCGTAAAATGTGATCCGGGTGGACCATCTGCGCGATGCCATCAAACAGCTCGACCTTACCCGACACAATCCGCCGCTCACCTGCCGGGAGCTGTTGGCGCAGCCAATCGCCGCGCGGATTGAAAAACACCAGCATAAAGACACCAAAGGCATCCTGCACTTGAACTCGGTGGGGCCGCCCGCGTTTGGGCGCTGGGTCATGTCGGATCACTTCGATTTCAACCGTTGCAACGGTCGGAAATTCAGCCCCCTCCAATGAGGGGCGCAAACGGCGATCAATCATCGAATGGGGCAAGATATAAAGCAGATCGCGTGGTGCCAAAATCTCGGCCTTTTCAAAGGCCAGATTTATCTTCGGTCCAATGCCATTCAGCCCGGTGAGAGCACCAAACAGTGGAAATAGGATTTCGGGGCGCGCACCAGACATGTCAGCGATGTTCCTGCCTTCAACCGATCAGTGCAAGCCATTCTTCTTCGCTCATCACCTGAACGCCGAGGTCTGTCGCCTTTTTGAGCTTTGATCCAGCCCCCGGCCCCGCCACCAAAATATCCGTCTTGGCAGAAACCGAGCCTGAGACCTTGGCGCTCAGCGCCTCGGCCCGCGCTTTGGCTTCAGCACGGGTCATCAGTTCCAGCGTGCCGGTAAAGACAACGATTTTGCCGGCAACCGGGCTATCATCTGTGTCTGGCGCCTCAACCGATTGTACGTCCAACTCAGCAATCAAGCGATCAAGCGCGGCCTTCGCGGCCTCGTTTTGGAAGAAATCGACAAGCGCCTTGGCCATCACCTCGCCTACACCGTCAATCGCATTCAGGCCGTCCCATGCGTCACCTTCAAGCGAATGCGCGGCTGCCATCCCTTCGGCAAACGCCTCCCATGTGCTGAAATTTCGCGCCAACAACGTCGCCGTGCTGTCACCCACGTGACGAATACCAAGCCCGAAGATCAGACGGTTGAGCGGGATATTCCGCTTATCATTGATCGCGGCAAAGAGCTTTTGAGCTGATTTTGCGCCGTATCCCTCGCGGTTTTGCAACATCTGGAGATTGCCCGGACCATAGCGCGCCTCAAGCTGAAAAATGTCCGCAGGCTCTTTGATCCAGCCATCCTCATACAGCGCCTCAACCTGCTTGGCCCCGAGCCCATCAATGTCAAATGCACCGCGAGACACAAAATGTTTTAGCTTTTCAATCGCTTGAGCCGGGCAAATCAGATCACCAGTGCACCGCGCGACAGCTTCACCGGGCGTGCGAAATGCATCAGACCCGCATTCGGGGCATTTATCAGGAAATACATAGGCCTTGGAGGCTTTAGAGCGTTTGCTTAGATCGACATCCTTAACCTTAGGAATGACATCGCCTGCGCGATAAATCGTGACTGTGTCGCCCTCGCGAATGTCACGGCCATCCCGGATTGGATCACCATTGCCATCGCGGCCAAGAATGTAATCCTCGTTGTGAAGCGTTGCATTTGAAACCACGACACCGCCAACTGTCACAGGCTTGAGCCGCGCCACCGGTGACAATGCCCCGGTGCGCCCAACTTGAATTTCAATGGCCTCAAGAACGGTCTGTGCTTCCTCGGCAGAGAATTTGTGAGCAATCGCCCAACGTGGCGTGGAAGAGCGAAACCCAAGCCGTCCTTGGTAAGACAGATCGTCGACCTTGTAGACCACACCATCAATGTCGTAGCCAAGATCGGGTCGCGCCGCTTCTATCTTGGCATGATGAGCAATCATGTCAGCTGCCGATTTACAGATAGCGGTCAGTGGATTGGTTTGAAACCCAAGGCGTTTCATCTCTGCAATCGCTTCAAACTGGGTTTCAGCGAGCGGTTCTGACAGCTCCCCCCAAGCATAGGCGAAAAACTTCAACGGTCGTGACTTGGTGATGCTCGCGTCTAACTGGCGCAAAGACCCAGCAGCTGCGTTGCGCGGATTGGCAAACGGCTTGTCGCCCTGAGCCTCTTGGCGTGCATTCAGTGTTTGGAAATCGGCATGGGACATATAGACCTCGCCGCGAATTTCCAAAACCGCTTGAATGGTAGGAACAGTTTTTGGAAGGTCGTCAATTGTCAGGACGTTTTGGGTAACATTCTCACCGGTTTGACCGTCGCCGCGCGTGGCTGCCTGAACCAGCTTGCCACCTTCGTAACGCAGCGACAGGGAGAGCCCATCAATTTTAGGTTCGGCCGTGTACGCAATAGCTGTGTCCAAACCGAGGAACCGCCCGATGCCCGCGTCAAAATCTGTTATGTCCTCTTCGTTGAATGCGTTTGCCAATGACAGCATCGGGACCGCATGCCCTACCTTTTGAAACCCATCCGCCACTGGCGCCCCAACGCGGTCACTTGGGCTGTCGGCGCGTTTTAGCTGCGGAAAACGTTGTTCAAGTGCTCGATTCTCAGCCTTAAGAGCGTCATATTCGGCATCGGAGATTTCAGGAGCATCATCGCGATGATACGCCGTTTCTGCCCTTTCCATGCTGCTTGCAAGCTCAGCCAAACGCAACGCAGCCTCGGCTTCGGACAACTGGGAAATTTCAATTGAGTTGGACATAAGAGGTGCGCCAAATGGGTTTATCCTGAGCCCAAGCTTATCCTAAATCGCAGCACCCTCTTCAATGCGTTTCGCCATTTATGGCTCTTGAAAATCAAAACGCGCGCAATTTGCCAAAGCCATTGCGCGCGTTTTGCAGTTTAGTCGATATTAGCTAAGGAGCCTGATCCCTATGCGCCTATGGCAAACTGTTCGCCTGAATCCGCCACTGGGTCGCGCAACACATATCCACGCCCCCAAACGGTTTCGATATAGTTGTCCCCGTTGGTTGCCTGCGCGAGCTTCTTGCGTAGTTTACAGATGAAGACATCGATGATCTTCAGTTCAGGCTCGTCCATGCCGCCATAAAGATGATTGAGGAACATCTCTTTGGTCAGGGTTGTGCCTTTGCGCAAGGAAAGCAGTTCAAGCATCTGATATTCTTTGCCAGTCAGGTGAACTGGGTTGTTGTCGACCTCCACCGTTTTTGCATCTAGGTTCACGCAAATCTGGCCGGTTTCAATCACGGACTGAGCATGGCCTTTGGAGCGGCGCACAATAGCATGGATGCGTGCGATCAGTTCTTCGCGGTGGAACGGCTTGGTCATGTAGTCGTCAGCACCAAATCCGAAGCCTTTGATCTTATTTTCAGTGTCATCAAGGCCGGAGAGAATGAGAATCGGTGTCTCAATCTTGGCCACGCGCAGCTGGCGCAGCACCTCATGCCCGTTCATGTCAGGCAGATTGAGGTCCAGTAGAATCAAATCGTAGTCATAGAGTTTCGCGAGATCGATGCCCTCTTCACCAAGATCGGTTGCATAGACATTCAAATTCGCGTTGGAGAGCATCAATTCGATGCTCTTGGACGTCGTAGGGTCGTCTTCAACAAGTAATACACGCATCGTTCAGGGCTCCATTAGCGTCAGTCGCTCACATGGCCCAGTGTTGGTCACAAAGGTTAACGGGGTATTACCGGCACACGGGTTTGTTCACCATGAATCCCTAAAATTGAGCACATATCGCTCAACGCTATCCGACGCACGCGCACTGTTGGGGACCAGCTATACGAATCGGTGAATCCTGATTAGCATACACAACCTTTAGTTGTCTACTCCGGCTTGCGGTAGTCCTGTAAGGACGTCGCCCGAAGCGCGCGCGCGCCATGTTTCAGCATTGCATCGCGCCAACTGTCTAGTTCTTCCATCGAGAGGCCATACATTTTGCAGGCCTCCTCATCGTCAATCAAACCCGCCTCAACAGCCGTTACGACTGCGGCTTTACGCCGTGCCACCCAGCGTGACGTGTTTGGTGGCGGCAAATCCGCCCTTGATATTTTCCGGCCATCCGGTGTTGTGACAAACACCGGGCCCTTTTCACGTTTGATGTACATAAAATACACCCCTTCTTACACCATTTCCCGGCGAAAGGAGTACGCCTTACTGGCTTAACAGGCTGTGAAGAGCTGCCTTGTACGTCATTCAGGTTTTACTATATTGCAACGCATCATGGACACGAATTCTTCACCATCGCACCAAGTGAACTCATTGGGATTCGCAAAAGCACCCAGCGACACCCGCGTGGTTGTGGCAATGTCGGGCGGCGTTGACAGCTCCGTCGTGGCCGCAGTTTTGGCCGATCAAGGCTACGATGTGGTTGGCGTCACGCTTCAGCTTTATGACCATGGAGCGGCGCTTGCCAAAAAAGGTGCCTGTTGCGCTGGGCGCGACATCCATGATGCGCGCCGTGTCGCCGAGGAGATGGGATTTCCCCACTACGTTCTTGATTACGAAAACAAGTTTCGCGAGAGCGTGATAGACGAGTTCGCCGACGCATATCTTGCGGGCGCAACCCCTGTGCCTTGTATTCGTTGCAATGAGCGGGTGAAATTCCGCGATCTGTTGGAAACCGCCAAAGACTTAGAAGCGGATTGCATGGCCACCGGCCACTACATCCAGCGCCATGACGGCACCGCCAAAGCAGAGCTGCATAGCGCTGCCGATGCAACCCGTGATCAGTCCTACTTCCTGTTTTCCACCACACAGCCACAACTTGATTATCTGCGCTTCCCCCTTGGCCATCTGAAATCCAAAGACGAGACCCGTGCTTTGGCCAAAAAATATGGCCTGACGGTTGCGGATAAGCCAGACAGCCAAGACATCTGCTTTGTGCCCAATGGCTCTTATGCTGCTGTGATCGAGAAACTGCGCCCCGGCTCTGCAGAACCGGGCGAGATCGTGCATCTGGATGGCCGGG
>CAZQMR010000120.1:0-9948 GCA_964594465.1 uncultured Rhodobacterales bacterium | reverse complement strand
TGGCGGAGACGAAGGGATTCGAACCCTCGATACCGTTCCCGGTATACTCCCTTAGCAGGGGAGCGCCTTCGACCACTCGGCCACGTCTCCGCCGACGGGTCTATCAGGAACATGCAGTGAAAAACAACACCCTAATTCGCATTAAAAGCACCCGACCTTCAACTTCCGACATCAAGGATTAAGTTTCGAACCCCAGCAAGGCCAATGACCACGAAAATACGCGCAAAACGACCAGACCAACCCAAATATGCCAACACAGCCTCGCCCCACCGAGCCCAAACGTCGCAACCTACTTCAAACGACGCATTCGGGCCCGGACCGAGGCCGCCTCATCCGCCTCCCCGCGCAAACGCGCAGCAGCACCATCACCTGCCAAAGCGGCAAATCTGCGCGCTAAAATCACCCTCAGATGCAAGCTCCACGCCCTGAGGAACGGGCGCGCTGCGGTCTCAAACCGATGCGCCCATCTCGCGACAACCAGCGCATCGCGCTCAGAAAGCTCCACATATTCAAGACATTGGCACAAATGCAACTGCGCCTGCCATGCCACCACGCCATCCAAACCGCCAAGCAGCTTGGCCACGTCTTCGCCGCTAAGATGCGCACCACGCTCAAGCTCATCCTTGAGCATCCAACTGGCACCAGCGCTCACGTGTTGTGACCCATCACAGCACAGCTCCACCACCTCACTTAAAAAACCCGCATCCCCACGGAACGCCACTTGCGCCGCCGACAAAAAGCCCACAGCTTTTCCGTCAAAACTTTCAAGCCTGCCCCTAAGCTCTGACATCTGTCACCCCGCTTCATCATTTCGCTATAGAGCCAACCCGCGCGGCTGGCTATGTAGTGTGAACGACGCCCCCTGCCCTGAGACTGCCACATGAGCAAGATGTTGAAAACTTTGCCCCCACTGAGCGCCCCCTGATGGCCAAACTGGTGCTTTTTAATAAGCCGTTTGGCGTTTTGCCCCAGTTCACAGATGGTGAGGGCCGCGCCACGCTCAAGGATTTTGTGAACATTCCCGGGGTCTATCCTGCTGGGCGTTTAGACCGTGACAGCGAAGGGCTTTTGATCCTTACTGATGACGGCAAATTGCAGGCGCGTATTTCAAATCCAAAGCATAAGATGGCCAAGACCTATCTTGTGCAGGTCGAAGGGGTTCCCGATGATGAGGCCCTGCAAAAACTGGCCCACGGGATCGAGCTAAAAGATGGCATGACACGCCCTGCAAAGGCACAACGCGCCGCTCCCCTTGCTAATCTGTGGCCACGAACACCTCCCATCCGGGTGCGCAAATCCATTCCTGACACATGGATCCGCATGACTTTGCGCGAAGGGCGCAATCGGCAGGTGCGCCGTATGACTGCGGCGGTCGGCCATCCAACCCTGCGGCTCATCCGCACCGACATTGGCAACTGGTCGCTGGGGGAGCTGGCTCCGGGCACCTATCGTGAGTTGGATGTTTGATGTGCCGCCATGTAAAGCATGCAGCCCCACAATCCTATGTGACAAAGCAATTGTGGATTGATCAAAATTGTTGCAAATAATTTGGCACGGGTCGGATCACAAAAAAGCACTTTGATCATGTTCCAACGATACGCGATCTATTACACGCCCCCTTCAGGCCCATTTGAGGAATTTACCTCATCTTGGTTGGGGTGGAGCAGCTTGCACGCATCCGGGCGGACCCAAATTGACATCCCCGGCTTTGACATCACGAGCGTCACCCAAAAGGCTCAAAAATATGGGTTTCACGCAACGCTGAAGGCCCCGTTTAGAATAGCCGACGGCTGCACCCAGAGCGATTTGGAAACGGCAGTTCGTGACCTCGCTGAAACGCTCACGCCCGTGCCCATCCTGGCCCCTTCGTTGAGCGACAAAAATGGCTTTCTGGCATTGCGGCCCGGTGAGGATACAGAGGCGCTGAGCGCATTTGCTGGCGAAGTCACGCGCCAGCTCGACCGGTTTCGTGCGTCGCTCAACGCGGTCGAGATCAAGCGGCGCAATCCGTCAGCGCTCAGTCAAAGCCAACGGGAAAATCTGGAGCGATGGGGGTATCCCTATGTCATGGAGGAATTCGCATTTCATATGACTTTGTCCGGCCCCCTGTCTTCTGATGTGGCGGATGTTCTGATAGCTGAGTTGGAAACCAAGATGCGACATTTGATCCCGGATCCGCTAGTGTTGGACGCAGTGACTTTGCTTGGCGAAGATCTGGCAGGGATGTTTCATCAGATTAAGCGCTACCCACTCAGTTAACACTTCAGTCATAATCTCGGCGTTCGCATGCCATTTTCCGGATGTGCAGTGCAGTACACGTGACATATGCGTGCCGGATCTGTGCTAAGGCCGTAAGCCGCTGAACTCGCACGCCGCTTGCACTGCATAAGCACACTAGTACATTGGTTTTTTTCAGTGGGAAATGGGACGCAAAAAAACGAAAACCGGCGCATCAGCCCCCTAACGCACCGGCTCTCTATAAACTCTGATCAGACCGTGTTCGGCGTGATCCTAACTATTACGCAATTCCGACCCCGTCAGCCGTAGGTCTTGGTGTGAAATTATACCACTTGACCAATGTGCAATAGTTCGCTTGGTTGCCTAGGCAATTCCACCTATGTTGTGCATCGATCAGTGGCTTTCCCTGAGGAGGCCCTCTAGAGTACAGAATGATGATCAGAACAGCTCGCTTGATACACAAAAATCCGACCAAGGCTTTGTTTCTAAATACGAAAAGGAGAAGCTCATGAGGCTTCCTCTTGGCCTTGTTTTGTCCCTGTGCATTGCTGGCTTGCAGTTTATTGCCGTTTTGATCGTGGTTAGCTCATCATACCTGTCTTCAGAAAAAGCATTGCTGAATCAGGCCCGCGCATTGCTGGATGATGTCGCTTACAACACCAAAGAACACTCGGTGAGCTTTCTGGAACCTGCTCAAGGCGCCGTAGAACTTGCCTCTCGACTTGCTCAAAATGAAATCGTGGCCCGCGAAGATCGAGACTTGCTGGAGAAGCTTCTCTTTCAACAACTGCAGGTAACCCCCCAGTTTGCTGGGGTTTTTTATGGGGATCAGGAGGGCAATTTCGTTTATGTCATGCGCTCCGATGGCCCCGGCCCTTTTCGCTCCAAGCTCATAAAACGCAATGGCGATGAGCGCGAAACCACGCTTATTTGGCGCGGCGCGGATTACCAAAAACTTGAGCAAAGACCTGACCCCAAGGACAGCTACGATCCACGCTCGCGGCCTTGGTATCAGCGCTCGTCGGAAAAAATGGCGAGCATCTGGACTGACCCCTACATCTTTTTCACATCGCAAAAACCGGGAATTACAGTGGCTTCGCCGGTTATTGGCCCTGATGGCGGGCTTCAAGGTGTGATCGGGGTCGATATTGAGATCGATGACATTTCCGAGTTTCTTTCCAATCTAAGGGTTGGCGAAAGCGGAAAGGCCGTCATTCTCAACCATAATGGTGATGTGATTGCGCACCCTGATCCCGAGCTCACAAAAACCAAACGTAGTGACGGGTCGTTGCGCTTCACCGGGATCACCGAAATTGATGACGCCGTTTCGCGCACGGCTTTCAGCTACCTTTTGAGAAATGATTCGATTGTTCCAGACCCCCGCAATCTTGGGAATTTCGAGTATGGTGGCGCAAAATATGTGTCGACGATCACACAGATTGAAAATGAAACGCTGCCTTGGACCATCGGAGTTTTCGCACCCGAAGACGATTTCATCGGCGGCATCAAAGAAAATCGAGCACAAAACATTTGGCTGGCGGCGGGCATTGCCGCCTTAACCGCGCTGATCGGTCTGATAATGGCGCAACGCATTCATCGCCCGGTCAAAGCTCTGGCCGATCGCGCGACAGAGATTTCGCGCGGTGTCTATGACGGATCAGCCCCCTTCCCCCGGACCTTTGTGGAATTGGAACGAGCCAATGACACCATGATGGAGGAGGTTGCGCGGCGCAGAAAAACAGAAGCCGAGTATGGCCGCACCTTTGATTTGGCAAGTCGCGGCATGGCTCAAATCTCGCCTCAAACCGGTCAGTTTTTGCGCGTGAACCCAAAGCTTTGCGAAATCCTCGGTTTTGCACAAAGTGACCTTCTCGACATGTCACTTGAGGACATCTGGCACCCAGATGACATAGATCAACCGACCTTTCTGGCTGATACGCTTAGCGGCAATACTGAGGTTGAACAGAAGCGTTGTATCATGCGCGGCGATGGGAACGCGGCCTGGGTTCAGCTCAACGCGATCATGATTCACGATGAGACAGGGCCACAACACGCTGTCCTAACCATCGACGATATCACGGAAAAACACGCAAATGACGCCAAAATCAAGAAGCTAAACCAAGACCTTGCGCGTCAAGAACGCCTAAACACGATGGGCGAAATGGCCGCCAGCCTTGCCCATGAGCTGAACCAGCCGCTGACCGCGATCACTCAAAACGCAGATGCGGCGCTCTCCACAGCCTCGGCGATCAACCTCACGGATGTCGAGCTGCTCGACATTCTCAGAGACCTTGACCAACAGGCCCATCGTGCGGGTGATATCATTAAAGCCCTGCGCAGTTTTGTGCGCAAAGATGACGAAACGAAATCCATTTTTAGCATCAACGAATTGATTGATCAGACAGTCCGCTTGATGCAGGCCGAGGCCCGCGAAAACGGGGTTCGCATGATCGTCAATGCACCGGATGTTGGCATGGCTGACGGGTCTTACGTTCAGATTGCGCAAGTGTTGGTCAACTTGATCCGCAACGCCATCGAGGCAATCGCCCCTACCAAAGACAATCAACGCCTTGTTACTATTGTCGCCGAACAAAATGACGGCTGGATAATGCTTAGCGTGGCAGATACTGGTCCGGGAGTGGATCCGACAATTGAGTTGTTTGGGAAGTTTGAGACAACGAAAGCCGAAGGAATGGGGCTTGGACTTCCGATAAGTCGCGCTATCATCGAACAACACGGGGGGCAGTTGTGGTATGAGCGTTCAGGGGATGCTGAAGGGAAATTCTGCTTAACAATACCAAGCAGGCGGGGATGAAATGACAGAACAAATCGCCAAAGTTTTTATCGTTGATGATGACGCTGATATTCGAACGTCGTTAACGCGTTCACTTGGGAAACGCGGATTTGAGGTACGAACCTTCGCATCCGCGCCAGAGTTTTTGGACAACTACGACCGTGATGAGCCGGGCTGTCTGATACTTGACCACGGGATGCCGGGCATGACAGGTCTGGAACTGCAGGCCCATCTCAACAAGAATGACATTCTGATCCCGATTATCTTCATCACCGGCCATGGCGGCGTCCCGGAATCTGTGCGTGCCATACAAGCGGGTGCCATTGATTTTCTTGAGAAACCGTTTCGTCAGGATGTGTTGATTGAGCGCATTCAGGCTGCCCTTCAAACTGACCTCAAACGCCGTGAAGAATCCGAAGTGGCAGCACTGGTGCGGCGGCGGTTTGACAACCTGACGGATCGCGAACGGGAGATTGCGATTTGGATGGTCGAGAACCCGTCCAATGCATCCAGCAAAGAGGTTGCCCGCAATCTTGATATCAGCCCACGGACTGTTGATCATCACCGCGCGCGTATTTTGGAAAAGATGCAGGTGCGCTCGGTTGCTGAGCTGGTAGATTCTGCGCTCAAGGCAAATCTCACCGATCTTTAAAGCTTAAAGTTGGCCGGCAAGGTAACGCTCGGCCAAAGCAGCGCTGCGCGGCGCGAAATCTGGTGCCAGGGCTTGGGGTTCTGGTGCATCGATATGCGTGCCGATCCATGCCAAGAGCGCAAAGCGGCGCAGCATTATCAAACTGGGCAGTATCGCCTCCTCCTCCTTTGAAAGCGTACGCTTCTCGCGATAACCAGCAAGCCAAGCGTCCTGCAATTCAGGCATGTTTGGATCATCTTCGATGAAGCTGATCGCGGCCGCAAAATCGTAAAGAAACCAGCCGAATCCACAGTCATCAAAGTCAATCACAGTGATCTGCGCGCCAGACACCAGCAAGTTGGCAAGCCGCATATCCGCATGGATCAGGCCAAAGCGATCTGGGCCATTCCCAAAACCGCGCAACAGCTTTGCAACCTCTTGCTCAGCCTGTTCCAGTATGCGGACCTCGTTTGCGCCGACATTGGGCGCATCGCGCCAGTTTCCCCAATGCGCCGAGGGGCCAAACACATCCTCCAGCCCCCATCTTGGCCGCGTAAAACCGGACGGGCGAGTCCATTCCTGCGCGTGGGTATGAAGGTCTGCCGCCAGCCTGCCCAGGGATTTAAACTTTGGACCAAGATCGCCATCTGAACTTGGAGTATCCCCTTGTGCAAAGGCAAACAGCACCATGTTCTGCTCACTATTTCCGCTGAGCGTTTGAACCCGTTGCCCGTTGCGCCCGCGCAAAATCTCGGGCGTGTCCAGCGTCTGGGCTGACCTCAGCGCTTCGATCCAGTCCAGCTCGCTTTGCAGCGATGCAAGGCTTTGATAGCCCGGTCGGCACAAACGCAGCACTGCACGAAACCCCTTAGCCTCAAGCAGATAGGTTTCATTTTCGGAGACATTGATCAGGCGTGCGGACGTATCGCTGGGAATATCCCACAGTTTGCGAGCGTCTTGGGCGAGGTTTTGAACAAGGGTTTGATCGGGCGATTGCATGAACTGCTCATCGCCTTGTGATGCTGTTTTGTAAAGATCGAGATTTGCCGTGCGCTACTCAGCGTGCGCCGGAACCGCCTTCAAATAGGCCGCAAGGGCTTGGCGATCCTCCGCTGGCAGCTTGGCCAGATTTTCCACGACTGCAGCCATCGAGCCGCCCACGGAATCATAGTCTGGCGTGAAACCGGTTTCGAGATAATAGGCAATGTCAGTCACGTTCCAGCTCAGCTTGCCCGGCGTGATGTTTGGAATGGTGCCCTTGCCCGATGGATTGGGCGCACCCGCCAGCCATTCAGACCGGATTACACCGCCCAGCCCATTGCGCGGCGTGTGGCATTCCCCGCAATGGCCCAGCGCCTCTGCCAGATAGCGCCCACGCTCCTGCTCAGGCGTCAAATCACCTGTCAGCACCCAACCCTTGTTGGCAAACAGCAATTTCCACCCCCCAAGCGAGCGGCGAATGTTGAACGGAAACCCGATGTCATGGGCTTTGCTCGGCATATCTATTGCCGGGAGCGTCGCCATATAGGCGTGCAGCGAGACGATGTCTTGCGGCTGCATCCGCGCATAGGCCGTATAGGGGAAGGCCGGATAGTAATGCGCGCCATCAGGGCTTGTTCCATGCATCAGCGCGTTGGCCAGATCCTCAACGCTCCACTCACCGATGCCATGATCGGCGTGGCTTGAGATGTTTGGTGCATGAAACGTGCCAAAGGGAGAAACGAACGCCTTTCCGCCGCCAAGCGATAGCTTATCCTCGCCTTCGGCACCATCTGCTGAATGACAAGACGCACATCCCGCTGCTGCGAAAACCAGCTCACCTTGTGCAATATCAGGCTGAAATGCGTTTAGGCTGCCCGCGGCGATTGTTTTGGGTTCCGTCAAAACCCAAGCCAGAGCGGCGCCCAACAGCACGCCGCCCAATAGATATGTCCTTAGTCGTGGCATTCAGCAAATGGCGGGCAGCATGAGCGCCACCCGTCCCAAAACCGATTTACTTAGGCTTGCGATAGGTCTCATGGCAGCCTTTGCAGGACGCGCCCAATGGGCCAATCGCACCGCGAAGTGCTGCAAGATCTGTTCCTGCCGCATCGGCCATGCCTTGTGCAGCCGCCGCAAAGGCTTTGCCCTTTTCACCAATTGCCGGGAAGGTGGTCCAGATCTTTCCCAGGGAGTTTGAGCTGGCAACCGAATCTGAGTCAGATCCCTGCGGCCAAAGCGCGGATTGATCATATGTCGACAGCAAAAGCAGATTGTTTGCCGCCGCCATCGCAGCCTTGGCATCATAGTCAACCGCACCCTTGGCCATCGCGCCTAACTGGCCGATATTGCTTGAATAAAGCTGCATCAAACCTTGGCGAGCTTTGATGGCACCTTCCAAATGTCCGTCAGCGAAGGCCGAACTTGTGCTCATGGCCAGCGTCAAGGCAGTCGCAGTGGCTTTGATAGAAAAATTCATATCTCTCTCCCGTTAAAGGCAATTTGTAACCTGACTTTACACCTAACAAAAATAAATACCATTTCACAATTTCGGACGTAAGATGTGCAATTATGAACAACTGGGATGATCTTCGCTATGTTTTGGCAGTTGCCCAAGCCGGGTCGCTGAACCGTGCCGCACAAATGCTGGGCGTCTCACATGCGACAGTACTGCGCCGGATTTCCGCTGTTGAGGAGCATGTTGGCGATGCCGTCTTCATAAAATCACATCGCGGGTACGAACTGCGTCCAGATCGACTGGCGCTGGTTGAAAACGCAAAGCGGGTTCAGGACGTGATGAGCGCCATTGAACGCGAACTGAGCGGCGAGCAGGCTCAGCTTTCGGGGGCTGTACGCATAACATCGACGGATTCGCTGTGCCAATATATTATGCCGCCAATCGTTGCCCAAATCTCCAAAGCCTACCCGGATTTGCAAATCAGTGTTCTCAGTGGCAATTCCCTTCTGGATTTCGAGCGGCTCAGCGCGGATGTCACGGTGAGGCCCAGCCTGCAGTTAGAGCAGAACTTTTTTGGCGTTTGCGTCGGCAATCTCGACTTTGCACTCTATGACGGCCCTACAAAATCAACCCGGTGGCTTGGTTACATTGGCCCATTGACCCGGTCCAGCGCAGCCCTTTGGATGACGCAAAACGTGCCCAACTCCGAGATCGATCATGTTGCGGATAGTTTTTTGGTGCTGGCCGAAATGGCAGCTCATGGGCAAGGTCAAGTTATCTTGCCAACAGTCATTGGCGAGAACCATCCCAAGCTAAAGCGTTCGTCAAGACATCTTGACGACTGGTCTGTGCCCCTTTGGGTCGCAAGTCAACGTGAATTGGCAGACACAGCCCGGTTTCAAGTCGTGCGGGACATGCTGGTTGACGCGTTGAAAGAAAACCCGATGTCGCTTCTGCGCGAAAACGCAGCGCAATCTGGTTGAACATGCCCCGGCTTTTCGACACACATGTTTTAGCTTCTTAATTTGCGCCATTTCAAAGGAGGGCTTATGCAGTTCCATACTCCACAAAGCTTCGACGAGGCCACTTCGCTTGCTAACGCTGCGGACGGCACTGTGCGTTTTCTGGCAGGCGGCACCGATGTGCTGGTGCAGTTGCGCGCAGATATCGTAACCCCGGATGTGCTGATCGACATCAAACATATCGCGGGCGTCAAAGACATTGCGCGTGAGGGCGATGGCTGGCGCATTGGTGCGGCCGTGTCTGGCGCTGAAATGAGCGAGCATGAAGCGCTTTGCGCAGAGTGGCCCGGTGTTGTTGAGGCGATGGACCTTGTGGGATCGACCCAAATTCAGGGCCGCGCGACGCTCACGGGCAATCTATGCAATGGTTCGCCTGCGGCAGATAGCGTGCCGGCGATGATTGCGGCGGGGGCAACAGTTTCGGTGCATGGGCCAAGCGGGTCGCGGGTGATGGATGTGGCGGATATCCCGACGGGTCCGGGCAAAACATCGCTTGCACAAGGCGAAGTCATTGAGGCGGTGCATCTGCCAGCGCGTGGTGCCAATGCGGGTGATGCTTATCTGCGCTTTATCCCGCGCACAGAGATGGACATTGCGGTCGTGGGCTGCGCGGTCAATCTGCGCCGTGATGGTGATACGATCACGGAGGCCCGCGTCTCACTTGGGGCGGTTGCGCCAACGGTTCTGCTGGTTGAGGATTGCGCCAAGGCGCTGATCGGCAGCACGCTGGATGATGCGGCGCTTGAGGCGCTCGCAGCGGCGGCTTCGGCGGCCTGCAACCCGATCAATGACAAACGCGGCACGATCAAGTTCCGCACAGACGTGG
>CAZQMR010000119.1:0-9966 GCA_964594465.1 uncultured Rhodobacterales bacterium | reverse complement strand
ACGTTTTGGGTCACGGTTTCGCGGATCATGATCAGGTTTTGGAACTCGGTCGCGGGCATGTCAAAGCCACCAGCGAGGTAGTGGGAAACGACGATATCTGAGAGGTTGACGTTGACGCCCGTCGCAAGGCCGGTGCTTTGGAGGCTGCGGATCGCCAGCACCGCGAGGGGGGCAAAAACGATGGCGAGGAAGACGCCGTTGAGAAGCTTGAGCTTGGCACCGTAGGCGTGTTTGAGGCCGACTTGATTGAGGGCGGTTCGGGCCAGATACCAAAGCGCATAGGCCACGCAGAGCAGTATGTTGGTGTTAATGAATGTGTCTAACAACGCGCTACCGGGGATCATCCTTCAACCTCCTATCCAAAAGTGCCCGGATTTGCCCCAATGCCTCGTCGCTGAGATCTTCGTCCGTCACGAGCCGCGCCACAAGGGAGGCGGGCGTGTCGTCAAAGAGCTTCACGGAGAGGTCTTTTAGTGAGCGCGTTTGGTAGGTGTCTTTGGCCAGTGCCGGTGTATATGTGTGGCTTTTGCCCTCTTTGCGGCTTGTCACGAAACCTTTTTGTTCCAAGATGCGCAGGATGGTGGCCCCGGAGGTATAGGCGAGATTGCGGTCCTTTGGCAGGTGGTCGAGCACGTCGCGCACGGTCCCCTCGCCTAAGGTCCAAAGCTGAGACATGAACTCAAGCTCGACCTCGGTCAGCAACTCGCTTTTCTTTTTTTCTCTCATTGCGGTCTCATCCTGAGGGGCATCATTGACCCCAGTTTGGAATTAGTAAAGTGGAAGTTTTGCGCGCGTGTTAGGGCAAGTTTTGCTCAAGTTTCAGGCGCTCTTTCCATGGCCCGCGCCAGAGCATGATGGCGATGAAGGCGCCATAGGCGATCATGCCAAGCGTGATTACGATGAAGAGGGTTTCTGGTGTCATGGAGCCGCTCGTGGCTAGAAACAGCCCGCCGATTACGATCACAGCAAGGCGCACGACTGCGCCAAGGACGGGATAAATCAGGGTGCCCATGCCTTGGCAGGCGAAGAAGAGGCCGAGACCGAGAGCGAAGAACAGGTAGAACGGGCCGACGCGCTGGATGTAGCTGATCAGGGTGGAAGCGACGGTTTGGTTGTCGGAGAGGATGGGTGCCCATGAAGCGGCGGTTGCAGCGAGGATTATGCCGAGCGCGCCAACAATGACTGCGGCGATGGCAGCAGCGGTCCAGCCAATGCGGATCGCGCGGCGGTGCATTCCTGCTCCGGTTGCGGCACCCACCATCGCGATGGAGGCACCTCCGACGCCAAATATGAGCGGGATCATAAGCAACTCGATGCGCGCGCCAAGGCCATAGCCTGCGAGAACTTCTTCGCCAAAGGGGGCGGCAAAGCGGACCAGAGTGAGGCTGGTGATGATGGTCACGAGAGATTGTGTGGCCGCCAGAAGGCCGGGGCCGAGAAGCTGGCGGATCAGCGCCCAGTCGATGGGGCCTGCGGTGAGGCGGATTGGGGCGGAGGGGCGTTGCAGGAAGAGGTAAAGGACTATGATGCCGATGCCGTGGGCGAAGACGAGCAGTCCTGCCGCTCCTGAGACACCGTATGCTGAGATGACAGGGCCGGACCCCAAAACATGGACGAGGGTCATGATTGCGACGGCGATCATTGGCATGGTCATGTTGCCGGTGCCACGGATGACGCTGCCCATCATGTGGTAAATCCATGGGATGAGGCCAAGGCCGAAGAAGACGAGGGCGTAGGCCCATGCGGCTTCTAGAACTGGGCCTTCCCCTCCGAGCAACGCAAAGAGCCATGTGCCACCGCCAAGCACCATGAGTGCCATGATGATTGCGCCGCCAAGGCCCATGACCATTGCGGCGCGGGCGATGGAATTGGCGCGCTCTTGGTCCCCTGCCCCGATGGCGCGAGCAACGGCACCGCTGACGGCCCCACCGACGGACCCGGCGGACCACATCATCAAGAGCATGTAAAGCGGGAAAACGAGCGCGACACCTGCTAGGGCTGATGGACCGAAGGTGGAGAGCCGCCATGCCTCGACTAGTGACGGGATCACCATGAGGATATTGGCCAGCGTGTTGGGAATGGCGAGGCGGACCATGAGCGGCAGGATGGGACCTGAGGTGAGCGGGGAAGCGGTGTTTTGCATTGGCTAGTTCCGGTGAGTGCGCGCGTGATCATGGCCGCGTCTCAGACTTTGCGAAAGCAGAAAATGGCCCAGAGGATGGCGAGGCCAAGGGGCCACCAGAGCGGTTGGCCCACGAGGCCGAGCCATGCCAGGAAGATGTAGGCGGTGCCAAGTAGTGTGATGAAGAGCCGGTCGCCCCGCGTGGTGGTGAGGCCGAACACGCCGCGCCGCTCATCGCCGCCGGGGCGGCGGATTTCGAGGAAGGTGATGATGGCCATGGCGGAGAAGATGAAGCAGAAGAGCGCGAAGGTGGCTGGGGTCCATGCCATCCAGAACTCGGGCCAGAGGGGGGCGGTCCAGGAGAAGCCTTTTTCTTCTTCTTTCTTGGCAACGTTTCCCCATGTTTGGGCCTGTGCGGGGGCTGTGGCGAGCGCGAGGAGGATGGATGAGGTTAGGCGCATCATACCCTCCCCAGGGCAAAGCCCTTGGCGATGTAGTTGCGCACGAAATAGATCACGATGGCGCCGGGGATGATGGTGAGGGTTCCGGCGGCGGCGAGTAAGCCAAGCTCATACCCTGCGGAAGAGGCGGTTTTGGTCATGGTGGCGGCAATCGGTTTGGCGGCAACGGCGGTGAGGGTTTTGGCGAGCAATAATTCGACCCATGAGAACATGAAGCAGAAGAAGGCGGCGACACCCACCCCGGCTTTGATCGTGGGCAGGAAGATGACAACGAAGAAGCGTGGGAAGGAGTAGCCGTCGACATAGGCTGTTTCGTCCAGCTCTTTGGGGACGCCGCCCATGAAGCCCTCAAGGATCCAGACGGCAAGGGGGATGTTGAAAAGGCAGTGGGCCAGCGCGACGGCGAGGTGGGTGTCGAAGAGGCCGACGGAGGAGTAGAGCTGGAAAAACGGCAGCGCGAAGACGGCAGCGGGGGCCATGCGGTTGGTCAGCAGCCAGAAGAAGAGCTGTTTGTCGCCCAAGAAGCGGTAGCGGGAGAAGGCGTAGGCGGCGGGCAAGGCGACGCAGACGGAAATGACCGTGTTGAGGGAAACGTAGATGATGGAGTTGATATAGCCCCAGTACCATGTGGGATCGGTGAAGATGACGCGGTAATTTTCGAGCGTGAAGGTTTGCGGGAAAAGGGAGAAGCCTGAAAGGATCTCGTTGGTGGTTTTGAATGACATCGCGATCAGCCAATAGATCGGCAGCATCAGGAAGGCGATGTAAAGGATCGGGATGAGGGAGCGTTTTCTCATTGCGCGTCATCCTTGGTCATGAGCGTGTAGAAGAGCCAGCTTACCAGCAGGGTGATGGCGAAGTAGATCAGCGACATGGCGGCGGCGGGGCCGAGATCGAACTGGCCGAGGGCAATTTTGACGAGGTCGATCGACAGTAGCGTGGTGGAGTTGCCGGGGCCGCCCCCTGTGAGCACGAAAGGTTCGGTGTAAATGTTGAAGCTGTCCATGAAGCGCAAGAGGATGGCGATGGTGAGCACGGTTTTCATCTTGGGGAGCTGGATGTAGCGGAAGACTTTCCAAGGGCTTGCGCCGTCGATCTTGGCGGCTTGGTAATAGGCGTCGGGGATGGAAACGAGGCCGGCATAGGAGAGCAGGACCACGAGGGAGGTCCAGTGCCAGACATCCATTGTGATGATGGTGACCCATGCCGCAAAGGGGTTTTGGGTCATGTCATATGGGATGCCGAGCGTGTTGTTCATCAGGTAGCCGAGGAGGCCGATTTCGGGCAGCGTGAAGATGTTCCACATCGCGCCCACGACGTTCCACGGGATAAGCATCGGGAGTGCCATTGTTACGAGGCAGACCGGCACCCAGAAACCGGAGCGGGGCATGGAGAGGGCGATGATGATGCCAAGCGGGACTTCGATGATCAGGATCAGGAAGGTGAAGAGAAACTGACGGCCGAGGGCGGCGTGGAAGCGTTCGGAGCGCAGGATTTGCTCGAACCAGTCGAGGCCCTGCCAGAAGAAGACGTTGTTGCCGAAGGTTTCTTGCACCGAATAGTTCACCACGGTCATGATCGGGATGAGTGCGTTGAAGGCGACGAGCAGGAGGACCGGGAGGACGAAGAACCAGGCTTTTTGGTTTTCGGTTTTCATTGGCTTGCCTCCGTTGCGATCCAGCCGTCGCGGTAGAGCCGGGTTTGCTCGGGCTTGAAGGCGAGGTTGATTTCAGCGCCTTGGAGCGGGAGGTCGCCCTCGATCACAGCTTTGACGGAGGTGTCGCCGATTTTGGCCTCCAGCACTGCATGGCGGCCGATGTCGGAGATTTTGTGGACGCGGGCGGTGAGGCCCTCGGGCGCGATGGAGACAAATTCGGGGCGGATGCCGAGTTGGGTTTGCCCGCCGCTGCCGGTGACTTCGCCTTCTAGCGTTATAGGGTGGCCGTTGAGGCTGACTTGGCCGTTTTCCTCAGAGGCGGGAAGTACGTTCATGCCCGGCGAGCCGATGAAATGGCCGACGAAAGTGTGCTGCGGGCGCTCGAACAGCTCGACGGGAGTGCCGATTTGTACGATTTCGCCGTCTTGCATGACGACGACCTGATCAGCGAATGTGAGCGCTTCGGTCTGGTCGTGGGTGACGTAGATCATAGTGGCGCGCACGCGCTGGTGCAGCTCTTTGAGCTTGGAGCGGAGCTTCCATTTCAGGTGCGGGTCGATGACCGTCAGCGGCTCGTCGAACATCACCACATTGACGTCGTCGCGCACGAGACCGCGGCCCATGGAGATCTTTTGCTTGTTGTCGGGCGTGAGGTGGGAGGCGCGGATGTCGAGCATTTCCTCGACCTCTAGCATCTGAGCTATCTCTGCCACACGGGCCTCAATCTTGGCAGCAGCGACGCCGCGATTGCGAAGCGGGAAGGCGAGGTTTTCGCGCACGGTCATGGTGTCGTAGATGACCGGGAACTGGAAGACTTGGGCGATGTTGCGCTGGTCGGGCGGCAGGTTGGTGACGTCTTGACCATCAAACAGGATGCGGCCCTCAGAGGGTTCTAGGAGGCCGGAAATGATGTTGAGCAGCGTGGACTTGCCGCAGCCCGATGGGCCGAGGAGCGCGTAGGCGCCGCCGTCTTCCCAGTCGAGGTCGATTTCCTTGAGGGCGTAGTCCTCGGCGCTTTGGGGGCGCGGGAGGTAGGAGTGGCGCAGGTTTGAGAGGGTGATTTTGGCCATCAGGCGACGAGCCTCCCGTCGGGGGCAAAGTAGAAGGCGTTGGCGGGGTCCATGAAAAAGCTGTGCTCCGCGCCGATTTCGAAATTGTGGACGCCGTGCGCGAGCGAAACCCAGCCTTCGCCCGCCATTTCGAAATGGGCGCTGGAGTCCGAGCCAGAAAGCTCGGTGACGAGGACTTTGCCGCTGAGGGTGACATGGGTTTCGCCCTGCGCGACCGGGGTGACGTGATGGGGGCGGATGGCGATGGTGTAGTCGCCGTCAGAGAGTGCGGCGGCTTGGCCGGTGAGGGTCCATGTGATCCCGCTTGCCAGTTCGGCGCTGGTGCCGCGCTTGGTGATGGTGGCGGCGTTGATCGGTGGGTCAGAAAAGACGCGCGCGGCGGTGAGGGTTTCGGGCTTGCGATAGATGTCTGCGGTGGGGCCGAATTGGGTGACATGGCCGTCTTGCATGAGGGCGGTTTTGCCACCCAGTAGCAGCGCTTCTTCGGGTTCGGATGTGGCGTAGACAACGACTGCGCCGCGCCCGGCGAACAGCTCAGGCAACTGCTCGCGCAACTCTTCGCGGAGTTTGTAGTCGAGATTGGCGAGTGGTTCATCAAGGAACACGGCGCGGCTTTCCTTGGCGATGGCGCGGGCCAAGGCACAGCGCTGCTGCTGCCCGCCGCTGAGTTCTTGGGGGCGGCGTTTGAGCATGGGGCTGAGTTGCAGGATATCTGCGGCCTCCTGCACGCGGCCCTCGATTTCGGATTTGGCCATGCCTGCGACCCGGAGCGGGGAGGCGATGTTTTCAAAGACACTCATGTGGGGGTAGTTGACGAAAAACTGATGCACGAGGCTGATATTGCGCCTTTGTGTGGAGAGCTTGGAGACGTCTTGCCCGTCCATGAATATCTGGCCGGAGGCGAGCGGGTCTAGGCCTGCCATGAGCTTGATCAGCGAGGTCTTCCCTGCCCCGGTCTGGCCCAGCAACACGTTGAAATGGCCGGTTTCCAGGACCATGGTGGCGGGTTTGATATGGGTGATGCCGCGCACAATTTTGCTGGCGTCTTTTAGCTCAACTGACATGAAATCTCGCCCCGGGTATTGTGGGCCGAAGCTCAGGGAGCGAGCTTCGGCACCGTGGTGGCCCCGCAAGGGGGCCAACCTTTGGTTTACTTGTTCACAGCAGCCCAGCGGCTCACGAGGTCATCATAATTGACCGTGACACCTTGAGGCTTTTCGTTGTCAAGCTTGGCCTTGGCACCACCTTTGCCGAGCCATTCGGACGCATCCTTGACCTCATTGAGGCGCGGACCACAGCCGCCATAGACACCAGCCGCTTCATCAGCCTGCTGCATACGAGCCATGGTGATGTCCATCTCTTCGGCGAGACGATCCATCGCTTGCTGCGGTGTAAAGGCACCGGAGTTCACGTCGCCGATTTGCTGCCACCAGATTTGGGCGAGCTTTGGATAATCGGGCACGTTGATGCCGGTTGGGGACCATGCAACGCGGTCAGGCGAGCGGTAAAACTCAACCAAGCCGCCAAGCTTTGACGCACGCTCTGTGAAGCTTTCGTGATTGACCGAGCTGTCGCGTGTGAAGGTCAGGCCAACATGGCTTTTCTTCACATCAACAGTTTTGGAGGTCACGAACTGGGCGTAGAGCCAAGCTGCCTGAGCGCGATCAGAGGGCGTGGATTTGAGGAAGGTCCAAGACCCCACATCCTGATAGCCAACCTTTTGACCCTTTTCCCAGTATGGACCGTGCGGGCTTGGGGCCATGCGCCAAAGCGGGTTGCCAGCGTCATCAACGGTGTTGTTGCCTTCTGATTTCGGCTTCACCATGTCGGCGGTGAAAGCTGTGTACCAGAAGATTTGCTGGGCGACGTTGCCTTGGGCAAGTGCTGGCAGCGACTGGTAGAAATCGTAGCTTGCAGCACCTGGAGGCGCGTAGTTGCGCAGCCATTCGTCCCATTTGCGGATCGCATAGACCGCTGCTGGACCGTTGGCAGCACCGCCGCGTGAGACGGATGCACCGGCAGGGTTACACGACCCGGCTTCCATGCGGATGCCCCACTCGTCAATCGGGATGCCGTTTGGTTCGCCCTTAGAGCCGGTGCCTGCCATGGACAGCCACGCATCGGTCATGCGCCAGCCCAGATCCGGCGCGCGTTTGCCGTAATCCATGTGGCCGTAGATCGCGACGCCATCTACTTCTTTCACGTCATTGGAGAAGAAATCAGCGATGTCTTCATAGGCAGACCAGTTTACCGGCACGCCAAGATCATAGCCGTATTTGGCTTTGAAGGCAGCTTGGTTGTCTGCGTCGTCAAACCAGTCTTTGCGGAACCAGTAGAGGTTCGCAAACTGCTGATCGGGCAACTGGTAGAGATTGCCATCGGGGCCCGTGGTGAACTGGATACCCATGAAATCACCCAGGTCGAGCGTGGGTGATGTGGTTGCGGACCAATCGCCTGCCATTTGCTCGGTCAGGTTGTAGGCGAGCTGGAGGCGGGAATGGGTGCCGATCAGGTCGCTGTCATTGACATAGCCGTCATAGAGATTTCGTTGCGTTTGCATCTGAGTTTGAACGGCCTGCACCACTTCGCCCTCACCGAGGATCTGGTGGTTGACCTTAATGCCGGTGATTTCCTCAAAGGCTTTGGTGAGCACTTCGGACTCGTAGCCATGGGTCGGGATGCCCTCGGAAAGCACGTTCACTTCCATGCCGGAATAAGGCTTGGAGGCTTGGATGAACCACTCCATCTCGGACATTTGCTCGGCTTTGCTGAGCGTTGAAGGCTGAAATTCTGAATCAATCCATTTTTGAGCCGCTGCTGTATCAGCAAAAGCGGACCCAGACCCCGCGATCAGCGCGAGAGCGGCTGTCGCGGAGAGAAGATACTTGCGCATCTTTTATCCTCCCAAATGTGTTTTGTGCCGGTCTTTGCCAGCATGGCACTACGCTAGTCTCAGAGTTGAGACAGTGTCAAACTAAAATATTAGTAGAAAAAACAGTTAGATTTCAAATCGTTAATTTCACAGTGAAAATTTGAGGTCCAGAGAGTTGTGATTTTTGGTGTTTGATCAACCGCTTGAGGATGTGAAAAGGGATGCTATCGTTGCCTCAGACATTCCGGGCCAATGCTCGCTTCTTAAGGATCGCACTTCATGACTGACTTCTTCAAAGACATTCCCAAAATCGCGTTTGAAGGACCTGAAACCCAGAACGAATTTGCGTTCCGTCATTATGATCCAAACGAAGTGGTGATGGGCAAAGCGATGAAGGATCACTTGCGCTTTGCGATTGCGTATTGGCATTCCTTTGCATGGCCTGGTGGTGACCCGTTTGGGGGGCCAACCTTTGAGCGACCTTGGACCGGCGAGACGATGGATTTGGCGCGCCTGAAGGCGGACGTTGCATTTGAAATGTTCCAAATTTTGGGCGTGCCATATTTTTGTTTTCACGATGCCGATGTACGCCCGGAAGGCACCGATTTTGCTGAGAGCAAGCGCAATCTGGAGGAGATGACCGACTACTTCGCGCAGAAGATCGACGAGACCGGAGTTCAGTTGCTTTGGGGCACTGCCAATTTGTTCTCTCATCGCCGCTTCATGGGTGGAGCTGCGACCAACCCCGACCCGGATGTGTTTGCGTATTCCGCCGCGACGATCAAGGCGTGTATGGACGCAACGATGAAACTTGGCGGCCAGAACTACGTGCTTTGGGGTGGGCGCGAGGGCTATGAGACGCTGCTCAACACCGATATGGGGCGCGAGCGAGCGCAGGCGGGTGCGATGCTGCAAAAGGTCGTCGACTACAAGCATAAGATGGGATTTGAGGGCGCGATTTTGATTGAGCCCAAGCCGCAAGAGCCGACCAAGCATCAGTATGATTACGATGTCGCAACTGTTTACGGGTTCCTTAAGGACTTTGGGGTTGAGGGAGAAGTTAAGGTCAATATCGAGCAAGGGCATGCGATCCTTGCGGGGCATTCGTTTGAGCATGAGTTGGCGCTGGCCCGCGAGCTGGGGATTTTCGGATCGATTGATATGAACCGGAATGACTACCAGTCGGGCTGGGACACGGATCAATTTCCCAACAATGTGCCTGAGATGGCTTTGGCCTATTACGAGGTGCTGCGGGCAGGTGGTTTCAAAACTGGCGGCACGAATTTTGATGCCAAGCTGCGTCGCCAATCGCTTGATCCTGAAGATTTGATTCTAGCGCATGTGGGCGGAATGGATGCCTGTGCGGCGGGATTGAAGGCGGCAGCAGCAATGCTGGAGGATGGCAAGCTGGAGGCTGCGCGCGCGGCTAGATATGATGGTTGGGACAGTTCTGGCGGTAAAGCGATGTTGACGGCCGACCTTGGTGAGATCGAGGCCAAGGTGCTAAATGAAAACATCAATCCTGTGCCGCGGTCAGGGCGCCAAGAGCGGTTGGAGAATTTGGTTAATCGGTATTTGGAGTAGATTGCTATAATCGGGCTGCGCGCGGCACATTGCGTAAATACGGCCCTGTGCGCATCCTAACCCTACTGAGAATATCAGATGTCCGCCTAAAGCCCTTCATTTCTGTTTTCAGAATGGCGACCCTGACGCCTTGATAGAACACGGTGTTTTCGAAAGAAATTTTTATGAGCAGTATGGTTTTTGCGGCGGTACTTGGTGCC
>CAZQMR010000118.1:0-10019 GCA_964594465.1 uncultured Rhodobacterales bacterium | reverse complement strand
TTCCGCTACGCCGACAAGTCCGACGAAGTCGCCATCGAGGACGCCGTGCGGGACATGGGCCGGATGGCCGAAGCCAAACGCCGCTACCTCTCGGACACAAGCACATGATCAAAGCCGAGCACATCGGATCGCGCCCGACCCTGGGTGGGCGCTCCAACCTGACCCGCAAACCACTTTACCCCAGCACCCCCGAACGACCTCCCCACGGTTTGAAACGCCGCAATGCGCCCTCCCGGTGGGAGGGTCGGGCGCGGTCCGGGCTAGCCGCCCTAACCATTTTCACATGTAGGAAAATTCACTTAGGAAAATTTGATGAAGCGAGATGATGATTTAATCAGGAATCTTCTCTTTGAAGCGGAAGAAACGGATGAGGCATCTATTATTGTTGATTTTGATTCGGACACGGGTGAGTTTGATGAGAAAAGGCATCACCATGCACAGCTCCTACTCGATGCAGGCTATTTTGCCGAAGTTGGCGAGTATTGCTATCGACTGACCAATGATGGTCATGACTACCTTATTTCGATCAAAGACGAATCCGTTTGGAATAACACCCGCAATGTCGCAAATAGGATGGGCGGAGTTGCCCTTCCCCTTATGAAAGATATTGCGATTTCGCTAGTGAAGCGATCGATCAAAGACAAGTTTGGCTTGGATTTATGAAATTTGGACTATTGGCACTCTCAAAGGGCCAGCGGCGGCGCGGGGGCCGTCGCTCCCCCCATCCAAGCAGCAGCACTTTATGCCAGCCAAGCCCGTGGACCACTCAAGCGACAGCACGACCTCCAGCCAAGCGACGACCCACGGGACGGGCCGCCGCTGGCCCGGGCCGCTTCGCGTCTGTTAACCGGGCCTGTCTGCTGCCTCACCGCATCAATCGGCAACGGCGGAGACCCTAAAATATGATACAACTCTCCTGCTCCACCATAACCCACCCCCACCGGCAAAGAGGAACCCAACCCAAATGATGCGCCTCATCCGCCTCGGCCTGATCTACGGCAACCTCACCGAGGTTGCCTCGCCCGTCCTCATCGCCCGCTACAACGCCGCCCTAAACAAACTCATCGGCAAATCCACCGCCCTCACCGAATTCTCCATCGACATCTCCGGCTTCTCCCCCGAAATCGCCGAGGAACTCCAAGACGAGCACTACCTCAACCCCCACGGCGTCAACCGCATGTTCATCCTGCTCACCCCCGAGCAGGCCAAAGCCCCGCTGATCAACGCCAAATTCTCCACCTCGCGCGACATCCTCAAAGCCTTCATCGCCGACAACGAGGACCAGCTCTTCACCCTCACCGCCAAAGACGCCGTCTGCGGCGAGCTCAACAACTCCGTCTTCAAGCTCAATGAGCCCAAAGACCTGTTCCGCATTCGCGAAATCGAGGTCGAGGCCGACACCCCCGCAGGCCTAATCACCACCTCCCAAACCCTTGAGCGCAAAATCGAAACCTTCAAAACAAAAGAAGACGCATGGTGGGATGACGTCCTCGTCGCCGAGCTGATCAAAGAGGCCAAAACCACCGGCAACATCCTGCGCCATCCCCTCAAATTCACCCGCACCGCCTATGAGCAAGGCAACTTCTTCACCACCCATTTCGGCGGCCTCTACGTGTTCCGCGACCTCAAACGCGCCACCGTGATCGCGCTCGACCCGCCCAAAGGCGAATACACGATACCCGTCGACCAAGTTTTCACCCCCAGCGACCGCGCAGGCATCACCGAATTCCTGCTCGCCAACAAACTCGTCGAACCACTGGGGCGCGAAGGCGACGCCATCCTCCAGCAACGCATGGATTTCATGGTAATCGACGCGCTCGCCGGGTCCGGCTCTCTAGGCGAAACCGTGTCCCGCCGCGACATCCGCGCAGGCATCCACCGCCACATCGCCGATCTTCCCGACGAATTCCACGCCCTCACCGAGCTGTTGCAGCGCGACGCCTCCAAACGCCGCCTCCCGCTCGGCCACCCCGCATGGTTCTACACCCAACGCGCCACCAAGGGCCCCAACCGCGACCTCGTCAACATGCTCCTGACCGAATTCACGCCGCGCGATCCCCGCCAACTCTTCATCTGGAACAAGCCTGCCTTTTACCGCGCCTACGCAAAATGGCCTGAAGCCAAGCAAGCCTATATTGCGCAAAAGCTCTCGGATGAATACATGCTAGACAAGAAGGGCGTGCGCGCCGAGCTTTACGGAGCCGAAGATAGCATGGCCGAACCCGAGGTCCAATCCGGCCCATGGGGAAGTTTCAAGGCAAGGGGATCATAAAGTGTTCTGGATCAAACGCATCGTCATCGGCTTCGCGCTGCTCTTCTTCGCCGCCTTCTTCCATTACACCTTGCCACAGCATGACATCGTCCAAGTCAACGGCACCGAAGTCGTGCGCATGGATGTGGGCTCACAAGGCTGGTTCTGGTCGGGCAAAGATGCAGGCACCGCCGAAACCAGCTCACGCGATGTACGCTTCATCAACACCACCTACGCAGATGGCGACACTATGGTGTTCCGCAACGAAGACACCGGCTGGGGCTGGCCGCCTTACCTGAAATTCAAAAGCGGGGACTTGCAAAACAAAGCCCAGCAATTCAACCGCGGCGACGAGCGCCCCTGGGTCATGATCACCCATTACGGCTGGCGCTTTCCAATCCGCTCAATCTACCCCAACGCTGTCTCTATCAAAGAAGTCGCAGGGCCAAACGTCACCGTCATCCCATGGTTCAACATCATCTTCTTCATCCTTCTGGGGTCGCTGCTGTTCTACATCTTCCGCACGATATTCCGCCTCAAGACTGACCACGTAGACCCACTGGTAGATGACGTCTCAGACGCAGTCTCGGATGCCTATGCCAGCGTCGATGCCCAAGCCGACGCCGTGCGGGACAGCGCCGGTGGCATCTGGTCCCGCTTCATGCGCTGGATCGGCACTTTTTCGGGCAAAGCCCGCAGATAGAACAAGGCCGCCGCAATCGTAGGGTGGGTTTTCAACCCACCTTCTTCATGCGCCGCAAGAGAACCGGAGCTCGCAATGATCAAAATCCTAGGCCGCGCAAACTCCGTCAATGTGCAAAAGGCCATGTGGTGCGCCGCAGAACTTGGCCTCAAGGTCGAACGCACGGATATAGGCGGCGCGTTTGGCGGCACCGACACAGTTGAGTACGGCGCCCTAAACCCAAACCGCAAAATCCCCGTGCTGATAGATGGCGATTTCACCCTCTGGGAATCCAACACAATCGTGCGCTATCTCTGCGCCCAGTACGGCGACGCAAACTGGCGCCTCCCAACAGCCGCCTCCCAAGCCCACGCAGATCAATGGATGGACTGGTACCTAACAACCCTCCATCCCCCGATGACCACCCTGTTCTGGGCGCTAATTCGCACCGAGCCCGCAAAACAAGACCAAGCCAAAATCGCCCAAGCAATCAACGACAGCGCCGCGCAATGGGCCATCCTCGACCGCCTCCTCGCAAACCAACCCTACATCCTTGGCGACACCCTCAGCATGGCCGACATCCCCGTCGGCTGCTCCGCCTATCGCTGGCACTGCATGGACATTACCCGGCCCGATCTCCCCAACCTGCGCCGCTGGTGGAACAGCCTCACCGCCCGCCCCAGCTACAAAACCAACGTCATGGTTCCACTAACCTGATAACCCGAAAACACCGCCAGCGTAGGGTGGGTTTTCAACCCACCTTTTTCTAACATTCCCAAGGGCAGACCAAAGCCCTTCTCTAAAGGCAAAAAACATGAGAGCGCTCGGCCCAAAATTTGAATCACGTATTCGCTTACCTTTCACTGCGATCAAATGCGAAAAGTGATGTGCGAGAGCTCTGGTGTAAGGCCGAACGCTTTAGTCTTCGGGAACACCCAAATAAACCTCAACATATCTCCCGCCGACCACGCTCTCGCGCCATGCCCGCCGAATGGTTGCAGGATCAAGGGCCTCACCGACCTTCAATCGAATTCCTGCAAGCGTTTTAGAACCGATTTGAAGCCGAAACTTGCCATGTGTAACGGTACCATCAGGGCCCGTAACTTGGCCCTCACGGTCAATTCGGTTGGTCTTTTTGATCGTCGTATAAAGGTGATCTGCCTTCTTCTTGGCTTCCGTCTCGCTCACCCCGTCTAGATCCCAAAGGCTGATCAATGTGGTAATGATCGGTTTTTGCTTGTTTCCGGCTTTGTCCATCGCATTGCTGCCTGGCAGCAATCGCGTAAGGGTTTGCGGAACCCGCACTGGAGCGGCTGCTGGCGTGAGGGCTTTCGTAAAACACTGCGGGCAAAATGTTTGCCCGGCTGAGGTCAATGAAAATTTGGCTCCACCGGAGGGACAAGCCGCGTTGCTACAGGTATAATAGGGCATCAGGAGCATTCCTTGGACAAAGATTGAAACACCTGATCAATCCTATCCTGCTTAATTTCGCAGGTCTGTGTCCGAGCGCACAGATCCAATTGAGATGCCAATCCCGATGTTCTCAGGAAGGGTAGGGTGGGTTTTCAACCCACCTCTTTCAAACCTGTGGGATAGCTATCACCACCGATCGCAGTTTTAACACTGGGCCTCACCCCAAATCGTCAATGAATTTCGGAAGTGCTTCATCAAGCGAGCGCGATCCAAAAAAATAATATCGTTTCATCGCATGCGGGCTGCGCAAATGCGCAAGATATGCCTCTTTGGACAAACTGTTTGGCTCATTGCGATATGCAAACCCACCCCCAAAACCCCCAAAAGACAGCACCCATTCTGGAACGATCCGATTGGCATAGCCAAATACAACCCGACACACCATTTCGCAGCGAGCTCCAATGGTTGCCGAAAGCATATGGCCCGGCTCAGGATTTATCCCAAACGCCGCAGAAATAGCGTCCTTGGCCGCAAAAATATCCGCTGCGTTCATACGTTCTACCAAGTCGACATAGTCCGGGTAGTTCAGCTTAAAGGCATCGTAGATCTCGATCATCTCCAACAGTTTCATGCGAATATCGGGCCGCAAATCGTAATTCATAAACGGAAAGGTCCGCAGCCTGTTATCCGCAAATTCAAGCGCCGCGGCTTCATCCGCCAGATCAATCGAACCCAAATGAAACTGCCGCGCCAAAGCCCAGGAGACATAAGCATTGTCCCATTCCGGCTCCGGCACGCCATATTCATCCACCAGATAAACCGTACGTTCAAAAATCGCGTCATTTTCGCCGTTGTGAAACCCAAACAACCGATATCGCCCTGCCTTCTGAAAGATCGGTGTCAATCGCTCGGTGTGAAACAAGCCATGTGCCAAGACAACGATATGTTCCGGCTTTATGTCAGGCGTAACATCCCGGCGCACCGCAAGGCGCTGGAGTTTAGGAATGGTCTTTGGCAGGTCGCTCGATATATTTGTGTGTTAACTATGAATATCGGGCGGTTCTAGAGCAAGGACACCCATCCCTTGATGCTATCGTAGGGTGGGTTTTCAACCCACCATGCCCCAACCCTCAAAGCCGAATATCAACCCGCGCACCCATCCCATCCGGCCCGTCCCGCAAGCGCATCGCCACCGCCTCTTTCGCCTCAGCACTCATCCGATTGTAAAGCCGGTCCCGTGCATTAAGCGGATGCCCGTGAAGGTAAAACTGCGTCGTCAGCTCCATACCCGCATAGAAAACCTTCACATGAACATGCGGCGTGCGCCCAGTATAGGGCACTGGCTTGATCGTGCGAAACGCATAAGCCCCGTCCGAACCCGTCACCACATGCCCAAAACCCTGAAACGCCTCGTCAAACCCGCGCTTTCGATCCGCGCTATGCAGATAAACCCCATTGGCATCCGTCTGCCAAATCTCCACCCGCGCGCCCGCCGCCGGCGCACCATCCGGGTCAAGCACCACACCGCTCAGGATCATAATCTCGCCGCCCGCATCCCTCACAAGCCCCTCAATGCGCACCAGGTTATTATCCGCATCCTTAAACCGCATCCGCAACGTCGGATAAAACGGCCCCTCCATCGCTCTGGGCGTCCGCCCAAAAGCCGGGCTACCCATCCCCAAAACCGAAAACGCCCCAAGCGCTCCCATCAAACTGCGACGGTTCGAAAATGACATGACTTGGCTCCTTCAATCTGACCTCTTCGTCAGTTTGAACGCAGCCCGCCGCTGTTTCCGTCGCAATTTATTGAGAGGTTCTGTTTTGGGCGATTACCCCATGAACCGCCCCTTCAGCCCAGCCAAGCCACCCATCAGGCAGCTCTGATCTGAACCAACGCAGACAAACTGATACCCATAGCCGATATAGCGCTCCGCCACATCCGGATCGAACGCCAGCGTGCAGGCAGGCACCCCAACCGCATTCAACCGCTCGGCGGCTTCCTTGATCGCCGCCTGCGCTTCGGGGTGCTCAATATCACCCAGATGCCCCATCGAGGCGCTCAGATCCGCAGGTCCAATAAACACCCCATCCACACCGGGCACTTTCGCGATGGCCTCAATCTGTTCCATCGCTTCCATCGTCTCAACCTGCACAATCATCGTCACATTGTCATTGGACTCCTTCAGGTATTCCTTCACCCGCCCAAAATTCGACGCCCGCGAGCCGCCAGCAACACCGCGCACGCCCTCAGGTGGGTAGCGCGTCGCGGCTACTGCCGCTTCGGCCTCCGCAACATTCTGCACAAAGGGAATGATGAAATTCTGCACGCCCGCATCCATGTATTGCTTGATCAGCACCATGTCATTCCACGGTGGGCGGGCCATCAAGGATGACTTGCTCCCCCGCATCGCCTGCAATTGCGCCCGGATCGACCCCAGATCATTGGGCGAGTGTTCCCCGTCGATCAAAACCCAATCAAACCCGGCATCGCCTACAATCTCCGCCACCATAGGCGAGGTTAGGCTCATCCAAATCCCCCGCTGGGTCTTTCCCGCAGCCAGTGCCGTCTTCAAAGCGTTTTCCATAATGTCCTCCCAATTGTTTTGCCGACACCCTACAGGCGTGCCCCCCGTGTTCAAGCACGTCTTGCAAATGCACGGCCAAGCGGGTCAAACTCGACCCAAATAGCCAACAAAAAGGCCAGTCCCATGACCGATCCCGAACCATCATTCCCCAAACCCAACCGTCGCCTGCGCCTTGGCTTTGTCGGTGGCGGGCAGGGGGGGCTGATCGGGGAGGTTCATGCCAACGGGGCACGGCTTTCTAATCGCTGGGATGTGGTCGCAGGCGCACTGTCCTCTAATCCTGCCAAAGCCGCTGCCTCCGCTGCGGAGTGGCTCATCGCACCAGAGCGCAGCTATTCCGACTACCGCGAGATGGCCAAGGCCGAGGCCGCACGCCCCGATGGCATAGACGCGGTTGCCATTGTCACTCCTAACCACCTCCACCACCCGGTCGCCGTCGCCTTTATGGAAGCTGGCATAGACGTGATCTGCGACAAACCCGTCACCAACACGCTTGAAGAGGCCCAAGACCTCGCTGCCCGCCACCAGGAAACCGGCCTCATCTTCGGCGTCACCTATGTCTATTCCGCTCACCCCATGGTGCGCCAAGCCCGGGCCATGGTGCGCGCTGGTCTGCTGGGCGACATCCGACAGATCCATGTGGAGTATTTTCAGGAATGGGCCGCGCAAATCTCCGAAGATGCCGATCCGGGCCGCCGCGCATGGCGCTTTGATCCTGCCAAATCCGGCCTCTCCATGACCACCGCTGATATTGGCACTCACGCGGTCCACTTGGCCGAATTCGTCTCTGGCCGCGATGTCGAGGAACTGCGCGCCGATTTCCATGTGACCGGCAAGCCCAAACAAATGGAAGACACCGCCTTCATCAATCTACGCTTTGCCGGTGGTGTGCCGGGCGTCGCGCTCGTGAGCCAAGCCATGGTTGGCACCCATTGCGGGCTGCATCTTCGCATTTCGGGCACCAAAGCCGGGATCGAATGGCATCAAGAAGCGCCTGAAACCCTGACCTTCATGCCCTATGACGCCCCCGCGCAGGTTCTCTCGCGCGGCCATAGCGCCGGGATCGACCCCTCTGTCGTGCCTCTAATCCGAATGCCGCGCGGGCATCCCGAAGCGCTCAGCGACGCTTGGGCGAACCTCTATCTGGAATTTGGTGTCGCGATTGAGGCCCGCCGGGACGGGCGCGAAATTGCGCCCGATCTGCTGGCCTATCCAACCTTGGGCGAGGCGGTAAAAGGCGTGGCATTTGTTGAGGCAGCGGTGCGTTCAAACGATTCTGGTGACTGGGAAACGGTTTGAAGTGAGCGCGCGCGTGAGTCGCTCTCGCATAGTGCAAACCCCAAAAAGTGGAATAATTTCACACGCCTACAACCAAAATGGCATGTTAAACTGCCGGAGTTGTCCCAGTTTTTTGCAAAAAACTGCGCAAATTGAAATATTTTGTGAACTTGCTTGCCGCAGCTCAATCTAAATGCAAAAAAAAGACAGATTTAAGACAGAATGCATTGCACATTATTATTCTGTTAATTAGTCTGACGCTACTGTTTGAACGAGCTTAAAGATTTTTCGGGTCGAGACCCAGATCGACGCTGTGCCAACAGTTAAGCGATGGTTTCCCCGTAACAGATTGAGTGCCTGTTGAGATCGTTTTTGGGGACCCCCCTCCCTGATACGTGTTTTGATCCTACAGGAACCCCCTTGTTGACGCGGCATATGTTCGTCGTGTCGATCTGGGCCACTCATGTTGGGGTTGGGAACGCAGCCCAACCCCAACAACCCTCACAAGTTAATCGAAAATGCGGATTTCCCTCAGGGTTGGTTAACCATCACAGCGTAGACATGCGTTCATGCTTCGCTTCATCGTGATCCTTTTTGCCATTTGGGCCCCGCAGGCGATGCATGCACAGGCCCAACAGCAAGACGTGGCGCAACCCATTACCGTTCTGCAATCTGGTGGACTGTTTACGAATGACTTTCTGGGGGATGGTCAAGATCGCTGGCGCACGGTTTCTGCGCTCAGGGGCTATGACTTCCAGCATGCAGATCGCCGTTTCACAGCTTATCTCAGGGCTGAAATGATCGCGCCTGATGATCTGACCGGGCTCAGCCCACGCCCTGACCGCCGCTTTGCCGGGATATTAGAGGCGGCGTTGAACCGACATTGGCAAAGGGCTGGGTTCAACACCTATCTTGGCGGTGGTGTGACTGTGATCGGCCCCGTAACTGGCATTGGCGCGCTTCAGCGTGGGTTTCATGATCTGATCGGCTCAACCGAACCCGGCGTTCTCGACACCCAATTGCCCAACAAGGTCTACCCCCTGTTAAAAGCAGGTGCGTCCCATCAATGGACCGCACCGGGCCATGCACTGGAGGTTCATGTGGACGCAATCGGGGGTGCGGAAAGCCTGCTGCGGGCCGGTGTTGACTGGGTGCTGGGGGCTCAGGCCACGCGACCCTCGATCTTGCGGGATCCTGTAACGGGAATGCTTCTCAGCACAGGCCAACGGGATCCGCCAAATCACGGCCTCAGCCTGCTCGCGGGTGCTGATATCGCCTATGTTGCGGATAGTCGCTTGTTACCCACAAGCGGCGTTGCTCTGAACCAAACCCGCAAACGCGCGCGCGCGGGTCTGGCATGGCAAGGGCAGGGGTTTTCGGCCTTTTATGGCATCACTTGGCTTAGTCCTGAGTTTCAGGATCAGACTGAGGGCCAGATTCTCGGTAGCATCGGGCTCAATTTGCGGTTTTAAATGCGTGGTTCGCGTGGATTGACCGCCACTTCGCTTGACAGTCCATTCCGGGCCATTATAACCCGCCCATCCGATCAAACGCGCCGCACTGTCGCTTTGGTCAGACCATTGGTGTTGGTGGCCCTCGCAAGAGGTCGCCTGTCGGCCGAGCCCCATAGGGGCAACGCAAAGGACAACGCCCTTCATAAGCAGGTTTCAATCCCGAGATTTGCTGCCCAAAACTGAAGGAGATCAGCCGTGACCAAACGCACGTCTGCCAAGTACAAACTCGATCGCCGCATGGGCGAAAACATTTGGGGCCGCCCCAAATCCCCAGTGAACCGCCGCGAATATGGCCC
>CAZQMR010000117.1:0-10118 GCA_964594465.1 uncultured Rhodobacterales bacterium | reverse complement strand
TCAATCTCATACCAAATCCGAAATTTGGTTTCAGGCGACCAGATAGCAACCATGTCAGGACGAGAATAACGAGGGATCATTTGAGCTCTTTTCAGTTTGCGCTTTTGTTGGCCGCGCCATAGCAAAGGCCCATGAAAACTGCAATGCATCCCAAAGACCGCTTCGCAGGCGATTGGTCGCTCTACCGGCATATTTTCGACCTCGACAGCCAGTGGCTTGGCCGTTTTGAAGGGCTTGCGACCCTCTCAGACGAAGACGGCCATGACGGATTGGCTTATTTTGAGCAGGGCAAATTGCAGTTCGGCGGCCTCACAGCAATCGAGGCAACCCGCAAATACTATTGGCAATTTCCCAATGAGGACCGGATCGATGTGACCTTCGACGATCACCGAACTTTTCACCATTTCGATCCCAACACCAACCGCTCTGACGCGACCCATTTTTGCGATCCTGACACCTACGACGTGACATATGACTTCACCAATTGGCCGATCTGGCGCGTTGAGTGGCGCGTTGAAGGCCCACGCAAGGACTACCGAATGGTGTCGGTCTATTCGCCCCAAGAGCCCGCAGTCGCGCCAAAACCGGTGATCGACCGCCTAATCCGGTTTTTTAGTGAAGATGAATAATGTTTCTTTTTGCGCCACCCTTGAAGGTTATCAGGCGCGTCCTTAAACAATGAGTAACGATGATCGTGCATCACACAAACATGCACCAAAAGAGGCAAGGCTCCCCAATGAAAGATCCAGTTGAACACTACATGAATACGCTCGTGCCGATGGTGGTGGAGCAAACCTCACGCGGCGAACGTGCGTATGACATTTTCTCGCGCCTCCTGAAGGAACGGATCATTTTTGTATCCGGTCCTGTGCATGACGGAATGTCCACTCTGATCGTAGCGCAGCTCTTGTTTCTTGAGGCTGAAAACCCCAAGAAAGAGATTGCGATGTATATCAACTCGCCAGGTGGCGTGGTGACTTCTGGTCTCTCAATTTATGACACGATGCAGTATATCCGCCCTGAGGTCTCCACGCTTTGTGTTGGGCAGGCGGCATCCATGGGCTCCCTGCTTCTGACCGCTGGTTCCAAAGGTATGCGCTACTCGCTGCCAAACAGCCGCATCATGGTGCATCAGCCCTCCGGTGGGTACCAGGGTCAGGCGACTGACATCATGATCCACGCGCGCGAGACTGAAAACCTCAAGCGTCGCCTCAACGAGATTTATGTCGAGCATACAGGTCAGGACTATGACGCTGTGGTCGAAGGCCTGGAGCGGGACAATTTTATGACCGCCGAAATGGCCAAAGATTGGGGTTTGATTGATGAAATCGTCGACAAGCGAACAGCTGACGACGAGGACTGAAATTAGGTCCAAAAGCCAACCGGCTGGATAAGCCAAAAGTGAAAAGCAGGCGGTAGCAATTGCGTCTGCTTTTTGCGGTTTTTCCAGAATGAGCGAAGCGTTGCCAGCATGCACGCATGAGACGAACTAGGCCCGATCTGCCATTCTTTTGCCATTTACATTAGGACTTAATTTGTCTTTTGTAGCAATGGTGGCAGCCAAGGTACGCCAACCGCCCAACATGAACGTAAGAAAAGAACATAAAATCGTTCAAAAACAAGGCGGTAAGGTCAGGAGATACGGATGACAAAATCCACGAGCGGCGATTCTAAGAACACACTTTACTGTTCGTTCTGCGGGAAGTCGCAACATGAAGTTAGAAAGCTCATCGCGGGCCCGACCGTTTTCATCTGTGATGAATGCGTCGAACTCTGCATGGATATAATCCGTGAAGAGACAAAATCGAGCCTTGTGAAATCATCTGACGGCGTTCCAACGCCCAAGGAGATTTGCGGTGTTCTGGATGACTACGTGATTGGGCAAGCCGTGGCAAAGCGGGTGCTCTCTGTGGCGGTGCACAACCACTACAAGCGCCTGAACCACGCCAACAAAGAACCCGAAGTGGAATTGGCGAAGTCCAATATCATGCTCATCGGTCCAACTGGTTGTGGTAAGACGCTTCTGGCACAAACTTTGGCACGAATTCTCGATGTACCGTTCACGATGGCAGACGCCACAACGCTTACCGAGGCGGGCTATGTCGGCGAGGACGTCGAAAATATCATTCTCAAGCTGCTGCAATCCGCTGAATACAATGTGGAACGTGCGCAGCGCGGCATTGTCTACATCGATGAGGTCGATAAGATTTCCCGCAAGTCGGATAACCCTTCGATCACCCGCGATGTGTCGGGCGAGGGCGTGCAGCAAGCGCTTCTTAAGATCATGGAAGGCACCGTGGCCTCCGTGCCGCCACAAGGCGGTCGCAAGCATCCGCAGCAGGAATTTCTGCAGGTCGATACGACAAACATCCTGTTCATCTGCGGTGGGGCTTTTGCCGGACTCGAAAAGATCATCGCCAAACGCAACAAAGGCTCCGCAATGGGCTTTGGCGCGGATGTGAAAAACGATGATGAACGCCGGATTGGCGACATCTTTGAGGAGCTGGAGCCGGATGATTTGCTGTCCTTTGGCCTCATCCCGGAATTTGTTGGCCGCTTGCCGGTGATCGCAACCCTTCAGGATCTCGACGAGGACGCGCTCGTCACTATTCTCTCCGAACCAAAGAATGCCTTGGTGAAACAGTACCAGCGCCTCTTTGATATGGAAGATGTGATCCTCGACTTCACCGATGACGCACTTCGTGCAGTGGCACAGCGTGCTATTGAGCGTAAAACCGGTGCTCGTGGCCTGCGCTCGATCCTCGAAGAAGTGCTGCTGGACACAATGTTCGATCTTCCAGGCATGGAAGGTGTCGAAAAAGTTGTCGTGAACGGTGAAGCGATCAACCGTGAGAGCGAGCCATTGCTGATCTACTCCGATCGCAAAGAAGAGCCTGCGTCGGCCTCATGATCTTGCTGGCCTTTGCGATGTGAATATCGCATAAGGCCGACAAGCATAACTGCCTTTGAAACGGACGAGACATGAAACTAATTCTGCAACTTTTGACTTGGTGGAATGGGCAAACACTTGGCACTCGTCTGTTCACATGGCGCAAGGGCGAGCGTGTCGGTGAGGATGCCGAGGGCAATATCTTCTACCAGATGGATGCCGGCAAACGCCGCTGGGTGATCTTCAACGGTGAGGCTGAAGCCTCCCGCGTGTCGCCCGAATGGCATGGTTGGCTCCACTTCACTGTGGACACGCCACCAAGCGAAGAGGCCCCTAATCGCAAGGTCTGGGAAAAGGACCATGTTCCCAACATGACCGGCACAGCGGCAGCCTATCATCCACCGGGCAGCATGTTGAGCGCCACACCAGCACCACGTGCAGACTACGAGGCGTGGCAGCCGGAATAATCATCAAAGCGGGGGCTGACTGACATGAAAAACAATGTCCTTGAAACGCTCGTAGGCGCTGCAGTTGTTGTAATCGCTGCTGGCTTTTTGACCTATTTGGCAAAAGCGTCAGATTTTGGAAGCGGTGGCAGTGGATATGATGTCATCGCGAATTTTCAATCTGCTGAAGGCTTAAGCGTCGGCACAGATGTGCGCATGGCTGGGGTGAAAATCGGCACGGTCACCAGTATGGAATTAGACCGCCACACCTATGAAGCCCGCACCAAAATGGTGATCACAAGCGATATTTTGATCCCTGATGACAGCGATGTTTCGATCACAACTGAGGGCTTGTTAGGTGGGTCTTTCGTTGAAGTGAACCCTGGTGGATCAGAGTTTATGTTGGCTGAGGGTGACGAATTCATAAACGTGCAAAGTGCGGTTAGCCTCTTGAATTTGCTCATGAAATTTGCGTCTGGATCCGGTGGATGAAACTTTTTGCCACGCTTTTCCTATTGCTGATCGCAGGTACGGCCAGCGCACAATCTGGCGCGATTTTGCGCGGCCTTGATCGATTGAACGGAACCGTCGAAGATTTCGAAATGACACCCGGCGAAGTCCTGACCTTTGGTCGTTTGCAAATCACGCTAGATGAATGCCGCTTGCGCAAAGGCAGTGCCGAGGCCCACGCCTATTTGCAGGTCTCCGACATTCGCAACCCACAGGAGATCCTGTTCAAAGGCTGGATGTTCGCCGCCAGCCCTGCCTTTGCTGCGCTGGATCACCCGCGTTACGACGTTTGGGTGCTGAACTGCAAAACCTGATCAGTGTCTGCATCCACTGGCAGTTTCCAGAAATCTGACTCAACTGAAATCGCGTCGCGCAAGCGTTGATGATACTGCGCGCGCGTGATTTCCACGGCACCCACTGAAATCAAGTGATCCGTCACAAACTGCGTATCGAGCAGTTGAAAGCCACCATATCGAAGCCGCGCAATCAGCCACATCAGCGCCAGTTTGGAGGTATCTGGAGCAGTGGAAAACATGCTCTCCCCAAAAAAGGCGGCGCCAATGCACACACCATATAGCCCCCCAACCATCTTGCCATCGGCCCAGCATTCCACGGAATGGGCATATCCAAGACGGTGCAAAGTCTCGTATAAATCAAGGATTTCCTCGTTGATCCACGTCTCCTCGCGATCCGCACAAGCCTCAACGGTTTGGCGAAAGCTCGAGTTCACCTTGATCTCAAAGCGCCCCTGACGCGCCTTTTTGCGCAGCGAGCGGGAGGCATGAAACCCATCTAGTGGCAGAATTCCGCGCCGCTTGGGATCAACCCAATAAACCTCATCGGAGGTCGCACTATCGGCCATAGGAAACACACCGACCGAATATGCTTTCAAAAGCAAGGTCGGCGTCATCTCAAGTGGGTCGATATCCTGCGGTTCGCTCATAAGCGTATGTTATGACGCTCGCGGTGAAAGAAAAGTCAAGAATTGTGGCAGGCTGCAACACCGCGTGGGTTAGCCAGCCTGATCAAGCCACTTTTCAAGCCAATGGATGTTGTAGTCACCACTCAAAACGTCTGGCTCGTCGAGCAAAGCATCAAAAAGCGGCGTAGAGGTTTCAATCCCATCAACGATCAATTCACCCAAAGCCCGATCAAGCCGCGCAAGCGCTGCTTCGCGGTCGCGGCCATGCACGATGAGTTTCGCGATCAGGCTGTCGTAATAAGGCGGGATTGTATAGCCCGTATAAAGCGCTGAATCCATGCGAACGCCCAGACCACCCGGCGCGTGATAGGCCGTAACCGTGCCGGGGCAGGGCCGGAATTCAGGCAGCGCCTCCGCATTGATCCGGCATTCGATTGCATGACCATTGATCACCAAATCATCCTGACCAAAGGACATCGGCTCACCCGCCGCGACCAAAATTTGCTCGCGCACAAGATCAACGCCAAAGATCGCTTCCGTAACAGGATGCTCGACCTGAAGGCGCGTGTTCATCTCGATGAAATAGAACTCGCCATCCTCGTAGAGGAACTCGATGGTGCCAGCACCGATATAGTCGATGCCGGCGACCGCCTTGGCGCAGGTCTCGCCAATCTGAGCCCTCAGCTCGGGCGTGATCGCAGGCGAGGGGGCCTCTTCAAAAACCTTCTGGTGACGCCGTTGCAGTGAGCAATCCCGCTCGCCCAGATGCACCGCATTGCCTTTGCCATCGCCAAACACCTGAATTTCGATGTGGCGCGGCTTTTGCAGGTATTTCTCGATATAAACTTCGTCATTACCAAAGGCTGCTTTGGCCTCGGAGCGTGCAGTTTGAAAGGCAGTGTCAATCTCGTTGCGGTTCATCGCGGTCTTCATGCCACGCCCGCCACCGCCAGCCGTTGCTTTTACAATGACCGGGTAGCCCATCTCAGCAGACACACGCCGCGCTTCCTCAACCGTTTCCACACCGCCCTCAGAGCCGGGAACACACGGCACGCCTAGCTTCTTCATCGTGTCCTTGGCGGCGATCTTGTCGCCCATCACCCGGATATGCTCCGCAGTGGGGCCAATAAAGGTGATGTCATGATCCTGAATGATCTGCGCAAAACGCTCGTTCTCAGACAAAAAACCATATCCCGGATGCACCGCCTCAGCGCCCGTGATCTCACAAGCAGAGATGATGTTTGGGATCGACAGATAGCTCTCTGAGCCAGACGGCGGGCCAATGCACACGGCCTCATCCGCCATGCGCACATGCATCGCATCGCTATCGGCTGTGGAGTGAACCGCAACCGATGTGATCCCCATCTCGCGACAGGCGCGCACAATGCGCAGGGCAATTTCGCCACGGTTGGCGATCAGAATTTTGTTGAACATGAGCCTGTTCCTCGCTGAAAGGGCCGGAGCCAGACGTTACTCGATGATCATAAGCGGCGCGCCAAATTCGACGGCCGTTTTGTCTTCTACCAGAATGCGTTTCACCGTCCCGCTTTTTGGTGAGGGGATCTGGTTCATGGTTTTCATCGCTTCAATAATCAGCACGGTTTGGCCTTCGCTGACCTGATCCCCAACGGAGACAAAGGATGGCGCACCCGGCTCAGCAGCAAGGTACACCGTGCCGACCATCGGTGATGAAATCGCGTTGGGGTCTTCTGCCGGATCAGCCGTAGGGGCAGCAGCCGGAGCAGATGCAGGCGTTGCTGCGGCGAGGGCAGGTGCGGCAGCGACAGCAACCGGAGCAGCAGCGGCAGCGACAGGAGCGGCGTTTAGCTGACGGGCAACGCGTACATTCAGCACATCGTCTTCGCCATACTCGCGTTTCACCTCAACCTCAGTCAGCTCATTCTTGCGCAGCACTTCGGCAAGTGCCTCAATAAACGCGATGTCGCTGGTTTTGTCTGCCTTGCTCATGTCATTTCCTTTGGTGCCCGCTTGACTACATGCGGGGATGCCCGATCTTCGTGCCGGGCTCTTCACGTTAAGTCAGGCTTATAAGCCGCATTTCACCAACAGAAAAGACGTTTTGCCCTATTTTATAAGACCGAGCGCTGCAATTTAGCCGCCATCTTTGACACGTCGGGCCAATGTCACAGCTTCAACCATGCTCTCATAAGGCAAATAGCCTTTGATGAACTTGGATGGCAGGATAAATGTTGGCGTGCCCGAGATATCAAGGGCCTGCGCCAACTCCCGATTTGCGGCAATAATCTCGTCAACTTTGGGATCATCCATCCCCGCACGCATCTTTGAAGCGTCGACCTTGGCACCACTTGCAATGCGATCCAGCATCTTGTCGCTAAGCTTGCCGCCAAACTTCATCAGCGCATCATTCATCCGCTTATAGGCCGCATCACCTTGGGTGTTCAGCGTCGCAATTGCCGCGCGCGCAGACAGGAGGCTATCTGGTCCAAGGATCGGGAATTCTTTGACGATCAGCTTGATGTCGCCGTCGCTCTCGACCAGTTTTGCAATCTCGTCATGGGCGCGCTTACAGTAGCCGCACCGATAGTCGAGAAACTCCACCAAGGTGATCGAGCCTTCAAGATTGCCACCGATATAAGACACGCCATCGTTGAAAATCTTGTCGCCATAGGTGGCGATCAGATCTTTTTCCTTGGCGGCACCTTCCAGGACCTGACGCTGCTCCAGAATGCGCACCGCTTCCATGATCACTTCTGGCTCGTCCAGCAGATACTCACGGATCTCTTTGCGCAGTTGCTCACGTTCAAGCGTGCTCAAAATGCGCTCCTGAGCGGAAAGGCCGGTCAAAGGAAGCGCTGCAAAAAGTGCTGCGCTTAAGGTCAGTTTAAGGAATTTGGTCATTATCTTTTCTTTCTGCTAGCAGCCGCTTTGCTCACTCTAAAGAGTTCTTCGGCCTTTCGCCACTCTGGCGTTCCCTTTGTGAGCAAACCCATCGCTCGTTTAGCATGAATATGCGTGTCTTTTAAGCGGCCTGACAAGGCATAGCGTTCTGCTGTCATCAATGAAGCACGCCCCGTATCCCCAGCTCTTGCATAGGCCAGCGCCAGATCCCGCAGCACTTTTTGATCCAACCGATCCAGCCGCGCCGCCTTCTTCAGAGCGCTGAGAGCAGCAGAATTGGTCTTTGCGGAGTTTTGAGCCAGCAATGCACGCCCCAGCCCAGCCACCATTTGCCCTTCCTTTGGCAAAAGTTTAACGGCCCGCTGATAGGAACTTGCAGCCGCTTTTGCATTTCCGGCTTCCAGCAAAATCTGCCCCTTTAGCTCGTGATAAAACGGGTCTTTCGGGCGCTTCTTGATCAACGGGTCCAGATGTCGAAGTGCGTCTTTCACGCTGCCACGGCGGTGATACGCCACCGCGCGTTGCAACATTGCGGCCTCGGAGGTGTCGGATTTTCTCAAACGCTTCAGCGTAGTGTTGGGGTGGCGGATGAAGCCATTTAGCTTTGCCACCATCCGCGCATGCCAATAGGGCAGATTGGGATCTTTCTTGACCTTGGCCACCCGTGCACTGGCCACTGCATCTTTCAAGAAACTGATCCGCTCAGAGCTCAACGGATGGGTCTGCGCATATTTAGCGCGTCGCGCTGCGACAAGCGCATCCTGACCCTTGAACAGCTTGAGCACCTCAATTGCAGCTTGCGGCGAAATACCGGCGCGGGCCAAATAGCGTGCGCCCGCTTGATCTGCGTTGGCTTCCTCTGAGCGTGTGTAGGCGAGAAAATTGCGCTGTGCGATGCTCGTTCCACCCGCCGCGATGGCGGTTGCGGCCTTGCCACCGCTCCCGGCGGCGGCGGCACCAGCGGCTAGGATCACACCAAGCATCGACAGATTGCGAGCCGTGTTTGCCTTGCCCGCCAAACGCACCAAATGCCCACCAGCAATATGCCCGGTTTCATGGGCCAGTACCGCCTGAATTTCCTCGGGCGTCTTAAGCCGGGTCAAAAGCCCGGTTGTGAGAAAAATATTGTCGCCCCCGGCCACAAAGGCGTTCAGCTCAGGGCTGCTCACCAGATAGATTTTGACCGCATTTCTCCCCAATCCAGCCGCTTGCAAAATCGGTGCTGCAAGTCGGCGCAAGGTGCTTTCGATCTCTGCATCCCGGATTAACCCGCGTGCGCTCGCCTGCAAGGGCATCAAGGCGCATAAAAGAACGATTAGGGCGTTACGGATGAGGTTTCGGGAGTGGTGCATAGCTCTTCTGCCTGACATGTCGCGCAGCCAATTCTACGCAGGAGCATCGCCACCTTAAGGGCAAAAGCAGGGCGGCGCGATCACAGTGACGTGACGCGCCGCCCAATGGTTCATTTTCCGCCGATAGCGCGCGACCACCAGCCGCGTTTCTTTTTGGCTTCCGGTTCGGCTGCAGCAGGCTCGCTGGCCACAGGTTCTGCTGCAGACTCTGCCACAGGTTCTGCAACAGCCTCTGCCACAGGCTCAGCCTTTGGTTTCGCCCGTGACTTGCGCTTTGGCTTCTCCGCCACGGGTTCTTCTGCGACCACCTCAGCAGGTGCAGTTTCTTCAACCTTTGATTCCGGCTTTGGTTCTGGCTTTTTGCGCGTGCGCCGCTTTGGCTTTTCAGCGGGTGCGTCTTCTGCCTTGGCCTCTTCAGCGGGTGCGACCTCGGCCACGTCAGCATCCGCTTTCTTGCGGCGCGTCCGGCGCTTTGGCTTTTCCTCAACCGCTTCCACCGCTTCAACTGCCTCAGCCGCTTCGGCCTCAGGCGCCGCTTCGACGGCTTCCGTCTTGGGCTCCGCCTTCTTGCGCCGTGTGCGGCGCTTAGGCTTTTCTTCAACCGCTTCAGCTTCCGGCGCAGCTTCAGCTTCCGCTACCGCGTCTTCAGTCGCGGTCTCAGCCACAGTTTCCTCAGCAGGCTTGCGACGACGGCGCGTCCGCTTTTTGGGTGCTTCGTCTTCAGTGGTCGCATCTGGGGCAGGTGCCTCCTCAGACTGAGAGTCAGCCTCGCCCTCGGTCGCCTCGTTGGAGCGTTGATCAGTGTTCTGATCTCCATCCCCATTGCCGCGACCCCGGCGGCGCCGCCGCCGACGACGCTTTTTGGGCTGCCCGCCATCCTCGTCTTCATTGCGCTCTTCTTGGCGCGGCTCGCTTGGCTCTGACACTGGCATCGAAGTGTCAATCTCAAGCCCACCGGCCTCAAGTGCCGGGGAGTTGATGATCCGCGTGGCTGTGCGGAAGCGCTCAATCGAGAAATCAGGACTGATCAAATGCGCATCGGCTTCAATACGCACCGACAAACCAAAGCGCTCCTCGATCATCGCCACATGCTCACGCTTCTGGTTGAGCAAGTAGTT
>CAZQMR010000116.1:0-10180 GCA_964594465.1 uncultured Rhodobacterales bacterium | reverse complement strand
CCAGAGCCAGAGCCAGAGCCAGAGCCAGAGCTAGAGCCCGCGCAAGAAGCAGAACCAGTAGCCAGTGTCGAACCTCTGCCATCAGTGGCTGAACAGGTCGGACAAGCGCCAAAGCTGGAATTGAAAGCCAGCGAATCTGAAACGGCTCATCTGCCTTCGTCTGATCCGCAAGCTCAGGAGGTTGCTGCGATTGCTCCAACGCAACCACCCCTGGATATCGCTGAAGCGACACCAAAAGCCCTGCTGGTGCCAGAAGTACAAGCCGAAGCTGAAATCGCATCACAAAGCCCTGCCGAGGGCGAATTGGCCGTGCCTATTGGGGGCGATGATCGATATAAACCACGTTTTGATTTGGTCCGCGTTGAGCCCGATGGCTCGGCTGTGGTGGCCGGAAAGGCACCTGCGGGTGCGGTTGTGACAATCTTAAGCGATGGCATTGAGCTGGGTCAGGCAACCGCGACATCGCGCGGCGAATTTGTAGCCTTCGTTAACACTGTGCCAACACAGGAAATTCAGACGCTGGAATTGAAGGCGCAAGTGGTGGGCGGACCCACGGTTGTGTCTGATGATACCGTTCTGCTTTTGGCGAAAACCGAAACCACTGATCTGTCCTTGCCTGAGCTTGAAGCGACACCGCAAAGTCCAACTGTCGTAAAAGCCACATCCGAGGGCATTAGTGTCGTGCAATCGCCCGATCTGGCAGTGCTGGATGAGGTTAGTCTTGATACAATTGGCTATGATGCGGAAGGCGAGGTTGTGCTGACAGGGCGTGGCACACCGGGCCAGCGCGTCTTCATTTATGCTGACGGCAAACCTGTTGGCGCCAATGCAATTTCTGATCGTGGCAGTTGGCGCATGGTGATGGTCGATCTCAATGCTGGCCGTTACGTTTTGCGCGTTGATGAGGTTGATCCTGATGGCAAAGTGCTCAGCCGTGTCGAAAGCCCGTTTCAGCGTGTTTTCCCGGAGGATGAGTTGAAGACCGCAGGTCTGACACGCAGCAACGTGGTTGTGCAGCCCGGTTCCAACCTATGGACCATTGCCCGCATCCGCTATGGCTCTGGTGTGAAATACACTCAGATTTACCAAGCTAACCGCGACCGGATCCGCGATCCCGATCTAATTTATCCGGGCCAAATTTTCGATCTTCCTGAGACGGAATAAACTCGGCTGCTCTCTGGTCACTGCGTCTGCAAGGCACTATGTGAGAGGGACACAAATCGCGCCGAGGCAGCATGAGCGACCAAACCGAATACCAACAAGCCCGCGCAAGCGGATGGCGCACCATCAACAAGGTCGTTCCCTATTTCTGGCCCGATGATAAGGCTTGGGTGAAATACCGCGTTGTATTCTCCCTGCTCGCACTTGTGCTCGGGATGCTCGCCACCTCGATCACGCCCTATTTTTTCCGCGACGCTGTGGATGCACTGGCCCCCGAAAACGCCGATCCAGCGCAGACGTGGCTCAGCGGTGCGGTTGGCCTCACGATTGCATACGGTGTGCTGCGCGCCCTTGGTGTGGGCTTCAACCAGCTGCGCGACATCATCTTTGCCAAAGTCGCACAACGTGCCCTGCGCGAGCTCGCGCTTGAAACCTTCCGGCATATCCATGCGCTGTCGCTGCGCTATCACATCACCCGCAAAACCGGCGGCTTGTCTAGGATTATTGAGCGCGGTGTGAAGGGCGTGGAGTTCCTGTTGCGCTTTCTTCTGTTCTCAATCGGCCCACTGATCCTTCAGCTGATCTTCGTGTCTGTCGTTTTGCTCATCGAATTTGGCTTTTGGTATCTCTTGGTCGTTTTGGGCACGATTGCTCTTTACATGTGGTTCACATTTGCGCTCACCGAATGGCGCGTGAAAATCCGCAAGAAGATGAATGAAAGCGACACCAATGCGAACCAAAAGGCCATTGATAGCCTGCTGAATTTCGAGACGGTGAAATATTTCAACGCCGAAGAGCGCGAGGCGGAGCGTTATGATGTGTCGATGCGGGAATATGAAAAGAACGCGCTGATCACTGCTTATTCGCTGTCGGGCTTGAATTTTGGTCAGGCAATTTTGATCACCACGGGCCTTGTGCTGGTGATGGTCATGGCCGCAATCGGTGTGCAAAACGGCAACCTGACCGTGGGTGAGTTCGTGATGGTCAACGCCTATATGATCCAGCTCACCATGCCGCTCAATTTTTTGGGCACGGTTTATCGCGAAATCCGCCAAGCGTTGGTGGATATGGGCGAGATGTTTGACTTGCTAGAGCAGCCAGCTGAGATCGAAGACAAACCGGGTGCAAAACCGCTTGAGGTGAAGGGCGGCGAACTTGCCTTCAGCAACCTGACCTTCAACTACGAAGAAAACCGTACGATCCTTGAGAATTTTGATCTGACAGTGAAAGCAGGGGAGACGGTGGCTGTAGTCGGCCCATCTGGCTCTGGCAAATCAACCATCGGGCGGATTCTCTTCCGGTTCTATGACGTGGCCGCAGGATCACTCAATATCGACGGGCAAGATGTGCGCGACGTAACTCAGACGTCGCTTCGGGCCAATATCGGCGTGGTGCCGCAGGACACTGTGCTGTTCAATGATACCATTGGCTACAACATTGGCTATGGCCGCCCCGGTGCCACACAGGACGATATCGAAGATGCGGCCCGTGCTGCGCAAATCCATGATTTCGTGGCCTCGCTGCCAGAGGGTTATGACACAAAGGTTGGCGAGCGTGGCCTGAAGCTCTCAGGCGGCGAAAAACAGCGCGTCGGCATTGCCCGCACCCTGCTGAAAAACCCACCGATCCTGCTGCTCGATGAGGCGACCTCCGCCCTTGATACTGAAACCGAGCGCGAAATTCAGGACAGCCTAAAAGCCATGGGGCAGGGTCGCACCGTGATCACCATTGCGCACCGGCTTTCCACCGTTGTCGACAGTGATCTGATTGTGGTGCTGGCAGATGGCAAAATCGCAGAACGCGGAACCCATGAAGAGCTCCTCGCGATTGATGGTCGCTATGCCCATCTGTGGCACACCCAAAGCTCATCTGAGGATGAAACAGTGCAAGCCTAACCAGCTTCGATTTTCCAAAAAATACTTTCGCCGAAGGCGGCTTAGCGCCGCCTTGGCATTCACTCCGCAGCTTTTGGGGCTATGGGCATCAGATCAGGCGTAGGATCATCCACCCAATCAAGCTCATTCACATGGGCCTTGTGCGCAGCTGATTTCAAACGCCGATCCCGTGCGAATGTATTCTCGCGGCCACCAGTGAGTGCGCGGTAACTGTTCCAAAGGGACCCAACGAACCTGACAACCCAAACCCGTGCAGCGAGGGCCGCAGGCGTCACAATCAGCGTCAGAACGGTGGCAAGACCAAGCCCAAACACCACGGCTGTCGCAAGCTGTTTCCACCAGAGCGCAGTTGGCGCGTCTAGCGTGAAACCACCATTCACAAAGTCAATCGAGATGCCAAACATCATCGGCGCCAGGCCCGCCATCGTCGTGATCGTGGTCAGCAGCACTGGTCGGATGCGCGCCTCGGCCGTGCGCACAATCGCATCAAGGCGCGGCATATAGCGCGAGAACTCTTGATAGGTATCAATCAGGACAATGTTGTTGTTCACCACGATCCCCGCTAGCGCCACAATGCCCGTACCTGTCATAATGATTGAGAAGGTTTGACCCATGACCAACATGCCAATCAGCACGCCCGTCACGGACATCACCACCGCAACCAGAACCAGAATGGAGTTATAGACCGAGTTGAACTGCGCCAGCAAAATCACAAACATCAGGCCCAATGCACCGGCAAATGCCGAGGACAAAAACGCTTGGCTTTCTTCCTGCTCCTCCTGATCCCCGACCCATTCGACACCGACGCTTGCGGGCAAATTGGCCTCACCAGAGGCCAACCATTCCTCGATTTTGACGATCTCCGCATTTGAATTGGCGGTGCCAATGACGTCAGCCTTGATGTCAAAATAGCGCGATGTGTCAACGCGGTTGATCTCGCCCAATTTGCGCACCGGCTTGCGGGTGATGAAGTTCGACAGCGGGATCAGACCGGTTTGCGTGCGCACGCGCAGCGTATCAAGGGTGGAGAGTAGACGATCCTCTTCGGGAAGGCGCACGCGGATGTCGATCTCCTCATCCGAGGAATCCGTTCGCATCGTGTCCAGTTTTAGCCCGTTGGTCACCAGCTGGACCATTGCACCCACCGTGGCCACATCCGCGCCATATCGCCCGGCCTTTTCGACGTCCACTGTGATTTCCCAGTCAATGCCGGGCAGGGGGCGGGTGTCTTCGATATCAGTCAGTTCGGGGATCGCTTCAAAATGCTCGCGGATCGTTGCCGCGGCGTTTTGCAATTCGTCCCAGTCATCGCCCTTGATGCGCAACGACACCGGTTTGCCAGAGGCCGGACCCATCGCCTGTTCTGATACTTCGGCGATTATGCCCGGTATCGTGGCAAGACGGGCCTGAATCTCATCAAGAATGTCCTGGCCCGAGCCGCGCTTGTCCCAAGGTTCCAGCTCAATCTGGACTTGGCCGATGCTGTCTTTTGGCGTCGATGCGCCACCGGTATTCTGGTTCAACCCACCTTCGCCCGCAAAGGCAAAGATGCTTTCAACACCGTCGACCTGCATGATCTCGGCCTCGGCTTGCCGGACCAGCGTGTCTTTTTCTGACAGGGAAAGGTTGCCGCGTGCGCGCACTTGGACAATGGCGCGCTCAGGTTCGGTGGTGACGAAGAACTCAACGCCGTTGTTGTTTTCACCAAAGTAGCTGAACACGCTCATCATGAACGCAACGCTCACGCCAATGGCCACAAAGGGCATGACCGGATTGCCCGTGATGAAATGGATAAATCCGCCGAACAGACTGCGCTGATAGGCGGCACTTTCAGCCTTTGCCTGACCCATGCGCTTGAACGAGCCGATCACAATCGACAACAATATCGCTCCAACCATGAAGAGCACAGCCCCCGGAAGGATTTGCTCGCGAAATGCCAGCATAATGCCGCCAAATTGTAGCAAGATCGCAATCGGCACCAGCAGGACCCGAACCATCCAATGCAGCTTGGATTTCAACCAAGCCGATCCACCGGTGAGATTGCGGCTAAAACGCCCCGCAACACCGCCCACAACCGGCAAATAGATCAGCGCGACGATCAGTGAGGCGGAGAGCACGAAAATCAGTGTGACAGGCAAGTTGCCCATGAACTGCCCCGGTACACCGGGCCAAAACAGCATTGGCAGAAAGGCACAAAGCGTCGTCGCGGTGGAGGACACAATCGGCCAGAACATGCGCTTGGCTGCCGCTGCATAAGCGCGCATTGGCCCCGTGCCCTTTTGGATTTCCTTGTCTGCATATTCTACGACCACAATGGCGCCATCCACCAGCATGCCCACCGCAAGGATCAGACCAAACATCACGATGTTTGAAATCGCCATGCCCATCACTGCCATCAGCGCAAAGCTGAGCAAGAAAGACGTCGGGATCGCAAAACCCACGAGCAGGGCAGAGCGCGTGCCAAGGGCGGCCAATACCACGATCATCACCAGCGCAATCGCCGTCAGAACGGAAGCTTCAAGCTGCCCGACCATGCCGGACACCTGAATGCTTTCATCCATGGAGTAGCTGACATTTATGGATTGCTGCAGCTCTGGCGGCCATTTCGCGGACGCCTCCGCCATGCGCTCCTTGACCAGTGCTACGGTATCAATCGCATTGAAACCTTTGCGCTTCACAACCTGCAACGCCACCGTTGGCTGGCCGTTATAGCGCGCCGTGCCCGCGCGATCTTCAAATGTCAGCCGGATTTCGGCCAGCTCACCCAGCGTGATCACCCGGTCGCCATTGACCTTCACAGGAAGGTTATAAACGTCCTGTGTGTCGTTAAACGAAGAGGGGATTTTGATTGAAAACGCGCCGCTTTCAGTTTGCACTTCGCCCGCAGCAATCAAACGGTTGTTGTTGGTCACAACAGTGATCAACTCGCTCGCGGTGACGTTGTAGGCTTCTAGGCGAAGGGGGTCGATCACCACTTCCAACATCTCGTTGCGATGCCCGGCAAGACCGGCCTCTAGCACTGGGGCAAGGCTTTCCAGTTCGTCCTGCAATTCCTTGGCCACGCGCAGCAAGGTGCGCTCTGGAATATCGCCCGAGAGCGAAACCACCAGAATAGGGAATTCCGAGAAATTGATCTCATTGACCGTATATGTCTCCGCGCCATCGGGAAACTCAGCTTCCGCTTGGGTCATTTTATCGCGCACATCCGCGAGAATTTTGGTCTTGTCCCAGCCAAATTCGAACTCTAGCGCGATACCGGCATAATTCTCACCTGCGGTCGCGCTCATGCGGTCCAAGCCGTCAAGGTCCCGCAAGCGCGACTCCATAGGACGGATCAGCAGTTTTTCGCTGTCGCTCGCTGAGATGCCGGGGAAGGGCACCGAAATGAACAGAGCCGGAATTTCGATATCCGGTTCGCCCTCTTTGGGCAGTCCAATGTAAGAAAAAGAGCCCGCCGCGATCGACATGATCACGAAGGCGATGATCATTCGGGCCCGTCCAGAGGCCCAGTCAACCAGACCTGTCATTGTGACGCCTCCTGAAAGGTCGCCTCGATCCTGCGCCCGTCAATGACGAAGTCTTGGCCCACAACAATCACGTTTACGGTTTCTGGAAGCCCTGCCAGCCAAATGCCTTCAGGCGCATCGCGCACCACTTCCACGGCCATGAACTTCGCAATGCCATCAACGGCGGCACGAATGCCAAGCTCGCCATTGTCGTTGAGTGTCAGCACGGATTGGGGCAAGAGATGTGCCTTTTCACCCGCCAGTGCGATGAAAATTTCAGCCGTGGTACCATCGCGGATTTCCAGATCAGCATTTGGCACAGTGACCTCCACACGAAAGGTGCGTGTCTGTGGATCAGCAGAGCGTGACACGAAGGTCAGTTGCCCAAACACGTTTTCATCCGTGATCAAGCGTGCTCCTGCTTTAGCCCCAACTTTCAATCGGCCCACATCGCGCTCAGGAACAAAACCCACCAATTTCACTTGCTTAAGATCGATAATTGTCGCGCAAACCTGACCGGGCTGCAAAAACGAGCCGATTTCAGCCGTATCGCTTTCCAAAATGCCCGAAAAAGGCGCAAGAACAGTCAGGTTCTCGATCGCGCGTTCGGCCTTTTGCACCTGTGCCTCCGCAGATTGCAGAGATGCTTTTCGCCCAATCGCGGCTGTCTCCGAGGTGTAGCCCTTTTTGACAAGCGATGCAGAGGCACGATCATTTGCCTGTGCTTCGGTTAGACGTGCGCGCGCTTCAAGCAAGGTCACTTCACTTGTGCCCGGGTCCAATTCACATAACACCCGATTGCTTTCCACCATCGTGCCGCGCCGCAGTGGTTCACTGATAACAAGGCCAGAGGTTTCTGCACGTACATCAAGACGCCGCCCCGCTTCTGTGCGCCCGCGCAGCACGATACCGGCCTCAACTTCTTGGGCCTGACTTGCGCGGGCAACAATCGCGATCGGGGGCTTTTCGCTAATATCGGCTTCTTTTTCTGCGACCTGCTCTTGTGTTGGCTTTTCCTCGCCATTGGCAAGCGCGCGCAACGTGTCGCGCTCCATAATCACAAGGTAGAGTCCAATGACCACGGCTATTGACGTTATTATTGAGAAAAAGCGCATGAGATCCTCGCATTCTAGCGAAACTGCATAGATAATATATCGGTCAGATACTGCCCGTAGCATAATGCTACAAGCAGTCTCTCTTCAATATACGCTGCATTTGATGAATTGGATGAGAAGAATCTGCATAGCAGCTATTCCTTTTTGTAGAGTTTGCTCATCATATACGCATAAGCAAAACTGCCCCCAACCGCTCAGAGTCGCCGACTTCCGGCTGGTCAATTCCAATCAACAGCGCTAGGGTCGCGCACGCTGAGACGAGGTGTTTTTGTGAGCGAAACTGATTCCTTTATCGAAGAAGTCTCCGAGGAGGTCCGCCGGGACAAACTCTTTGGTTTATTTCGGAAATACGGCTGGATAGCCGCGTTGGTTCTGATCCTGATCGTGGGGGGATCGGCCTATAATGAATATTCTAAGGCGCAGCGCGCCTCAGCGTTTCAGGACCGTGGCGACGCCTTGCTGGCCGCAATAACGGAGACTGATCCGCAAGAGCGTCTAACCAAGTTGAGTTCGTTGGAAAAGGAAGGTGGTTCAAGCTATCTTACCAAGCTGTTTCGCGCGCAGACCGCGATAGATGCAAAGAATCCCGACGAGGCTATCGTTCTTTACGATCTCTTGGCCGAGGATACGACGGCGCCAGAAATTTATCGGGATATGGCAACTTTAAAGTCGCATTTCCTGACCCGCGGGGATGAAACATTGGACGTTCAAACCGCACGCCTTGATCCATTGACCGTTGCGGGCCGGCCGTTTCGCTTGCTGGCGCTAGAAGCCCGTGCAATTGCGTTTATGGAAGCCGGTCAAAGTGATGCGGCCCAAGAGGATTTGAGCAACATCCTGCTTGATCCAGAGACCCAGCAAGGTCTGTCGCAGCGGGCTCAGCAGCTAATTTTGCTTATGGGTGGTGAGTTGCCTGAAATGCCGGGCCTTGAGACCTCCTCGGACGCAACGCAGTAGTCGGAGAAAAAGCATGGCCTTGAAATCACTCCTGTTATTGTCAACTTGCGCTTTCGTGATTGCTTGCGCCAAGTCCGAAGTCATTCTGGAAGGTGAGCGCCTGCCGGTCAGGCCCGCTGACATTCAAGAGGCCGCCAAACTGGCTGGTGCAACGGAAACTGAAGCCGGTGGTGAAGCTGAAACCCGCATATCAACGCCGATCCAATTGGGTGTTGCACGGGCAAATACCAGCTGGACCCATCAGAATGGCTCTGCCAGTCATTTGGCCGCCCATCCGGCATTGTCTTATCCTCTGACCCAGCTTTGGGCGCGCGAGATTGGCAGGGGAGTTTCAAGGGACGGGCGCATCACATCAGAGCCAGTCGTGGCCAACAATGTGATCTATACCCTTGATGCCGCTGCAAAATTATCAGCGGTTAATCCTCAGGGCGCCGTTGTTTGGAGCAAAGATCTTACCCCTTCGGGCGAGAATGCACTGGACGGATTTGGCGGCGGTGTAGCCGTCGGTAAAGGTCAGGTTTTTGCCTCCACCGGTTTTGGCGAAGTCATTGCGCTGGCTGAAAGCGACGGGGATGAGCAATGGCGCCAAGAGCTTGATGGCGCTGTGCGCGCTGCACCCACAGTGCTTGGCGACAAGGTTTTCGTCGTTGCGCGGGATGACAAATCCTACGGGCTTGATGCCGAAAATGGTCGGATCAAATGGCGGCTGCAAAGCGCCTCTGGTGATGCGGGCGTTGTCGGTGGGGCAAGCCCCGCTGCGATTGGCCCCATTGTTGTGATGCCGTTTGCCTCTGGCGAGGTCGTTGGTGCCTTGGCGCGCAATGGGCGTCAGGTTTGGTCTGCGGCAGTTTCTGGTGGGCGGCGCGGCATGGTGCGGTCGCGAATTTCAGACATTACGGGCGATCCTGTGATTGATGGAGATCGGGTCTATGTGGCGAACCAATCTGGGCGTCTTGTTGCGCTGGACCGTCGCTCTGGTGAGCGCTTGTGGAATGTGCGTGATGGCTCGCTTGGGCCCGCTTTGCCGGTTGGTGGGTCGCTGTTTTATGTCTCCGACGAAGCGCGGTTGGTTCGCGTAAGTGCAGAGGATGGCTCAGAAATTTGGGCCGAAACCTTACCGCAATACCAAGGCTCCAAGCATCGCGATGATGCGGTTCAGCATTATGGCCCAGTGCTTGCTGGCGGACGATTGATCGTAGCGGGCAGCGATGGCCAGCTGCGCAGCTTTGATCCAGCCTCTGGCGAGATGGTTGAAGCGGTAGCAATTCCGGGCGGTGCTGCGTCTTCGCCGGCGATTGCAAATGGCGTGCTTTATGTGCTGTCGCAAAGCGGCAAACTCCACGCTTTCAATTAGGCACAACTTGCTCTAAAGCACCTCCAGTTTGTATTGGATCGCTTGTTCGCTGCCTCTCGCTTCGCTCGAACGCGAAAAGCGATTTAGATTGTTTCAATGAAAACTGGAAGTGCTTCAAAGCACGGGATTTCCCGGTTTGCGGGCGTTTCTGGATGGGTAAGATATGAGTTTCACGCTTGCAATTGTTGGTCG
>CAZQMR010000115.1:0-10197 GCA_964594465.1 uncultured Rhodobacterales bacterium | reverse complement strand
ACCCCGAGGATGAGTAATGTCATGATCCGCTCCGTGTGGTTTTGTTTATCTTTAGGGCGTTGGGGGAGGGATGGGAAGGTGCAGTCGGCTTTGGACTTAAGCGCTCATGGCCAGAAGCTTGGTGATGGTTGCCCAGTTTCGCCCGGTTGTGACCACGCCAAGGCGGCGATCGAGATTGGTGGCGAGTTTGGAGGCGCTGAGGCCGCCCGGACTGTGGAGGTAAAACACGCGGTTGGTCAGGGCGAATTGCTCTTGGTCTGATTTGGAGGCTGTGAGATCGGCTGGGTCGGCTTGGGAGGGTTCTGAGAGAAAAAATAGGTGGAGTGATTTGGGTTCGTTCTCAGCCGCTTTGAAAGGGTTTTCGCTTGCGAGGGTTTTGAGGTCGTTGGCCTTGAGGACGAAGCAGGGGCGGTGGAAGCCCTTAGCGGCTTGGATGGCATCGCTGATTTTGGCTGCGGTGAGGTTGCCGGTGAATACGGCGTTGCCGGACTGGATATAGGTCGCAATGTCGGTTGCGCCCAGATCGCCTAGGATCGCGCGCAGTTCGGCCATCGGGAGCTTGCCATGGCCGCCGACATTGATCCCGCGCAGGAAGGCGATTTGTTTGGACATAGGTCGACTGTAGCCGCTGGTGATTTTGGTGCCAAGTTTGTGTTTGTTTGTCGGCGAGGCTGAGGCCCTTCTTAATAGTTCTTCAGTTAGCTGCGCGACGGGCCAATGTCAGAACCAGTGGCAGGTGGTCTGAGCCTGTGTCTGGGCCGAGTTCTTGGGAGATTGTTACCAAATCTGGGCTGTGAATGGCATTGTCTATGGCCACGCGAAACAATAGGGGCACGTCGGCAGGCCAGCTTTGCTGAAGGGGGTAGCCGTTTTGGGACGAGACGTAACCGCTCTTGGCGAGAAATTTGCGAAACTGCTGCGACGTTGGCGTTGAATTGAAATCGCCGATCAGAATGGAGGATATGCCTGCTTCGTTTTGGAGTATTGCCCAGTCTGCTAGGCCATTTAGCTCTCTGTTGGGTCCAGATTTCGCTGCTTTGATTGCGGGGCGGGTTATGTGGGTGCTCATGAGTTGGAGTTTGGCGTTGTCAAACGTGATGCTCGCGAGGATGAGGGGGCGTTTTGAGAATTTATCGAGAGTATAGATTTGGGTCTTGGTGACTTTGATTTTGGACGCGGTTTTGACCAGCATGACGCTGCCATGGGAGTTGGGCAGTGGGTTTGCGATTGCAATCTCGTAGGCGTTCAGACCCGGCGCGAGTGCTGCAAGGGATCCTTCGGTTATGTCTTGTAGGAGGACGATGTCTGCGGGGTGGTTTTGTAGATAGGACAGCATCTTTTGCGGCTTTGAAGCGCTGTTGCCGGCGTTGGCATGTAAGATTGTAAGGGTTTCTTGACTGGCTTGTGTGCGATCAGGTGGCCAAATCAAGGACCAGAAGAGGGACAGGTTCAGGGCGAATGCCGCAAGCCAAATCAGGACAGTTGGGCTTTTTCTGGCTGCGGCCATCACGATTGGGACAAGCAGTAGCCATAAGAGTTGCCATCTCAGTTGATCAAGCAGACCAAAAGCCCACCACCAATGGCCGAGGAACCCGGCAATTGTGATGCTGAGGAGGCTTAAGCCAAGGCATACCTCAAGAGATTTGAGTAGAAATGCTGGTTTTGTCACTGAGGCAATGCTCTTACGCAGCAGTCATCTCGGCGATTGCTTCCGCTTGTGCGAGCAGGCGCTTGGCATTTTCGACATGCAAATTTTCGACGATGCGGCCCTGAACAACGGCTACGGCTTCGCCTTTGGCAGTGGCTTCGGCGAAGGCGGCGGTGTAGCTGCGGGCGAGTTCCAGTTCGTCTTCGGTTGGAGCGAAGACTTCGTTGGTCACGTCAAGCTGGCCCGGGTGGATCAGGGTTTTGCCGTCAAAGCCCATGGCGCGACCTTGAAGGCAGCTTTCACGTAGGCCGTCATCGTCTTGGTAGGCGTTATAGACACCATCAAGGCAAGCGATCCCGGCGGCGCGGGCGGCAAGCATGGCGAGACCCAGCGCGGTGATGACAGGTAGGCGCATGTCGGTGTGTGCGCCTTGCAGCTCTTTGACCAGATCGTTGGTTCCCAGCACGAAGGCTTTCAGGCGCGGGGTTGCAAAGGCGATTTCTTTGGCGTTGAGCATCCCCAATGGCGTTTCCATCATGGCCCAGATTGCGGTGCTTTCAGGTGCGCCGTTGCTTTGCATGAGGCTTTCGACCTTGTGGAGATCCTCCGCAGTGTCGACCTTTGGGATCAAAATCGCGTCTGGTCCGGCGGCGCAAGCGGTCACAAGATCGCCAAGGCCCCACTCGGTGTCGAGCGCGTTGATGCGGATGATGACCTCGCGCCGGCCGAACCCTTTGGCGCGAGTGGCATCTGCAACGAGCGCGCGTGCGTTGGTTTTTTCGGCGGGTGCGACCGCGTCTTCCAGATCAAGGATCAGTGCATCTGCTGGCAGAGTTTGTGCTTTTTCCAGAGCGCGCGCACGCGAGCCGGGCATGTACAGGACTGAGCGTCTGGGGCGGGTATCAGCGGACATGTGTGAAATCCTTGCAGGAGTATTTAGCAGCGGTGGTTTGAACATAGTGTGCCGGAGGGAGCAAGGGGCGCGATCGCCGCATGTTTACAATTTTAGACAAATGGTTGCGCGTTTTTCGATGCAGCGTTCGGTGCGTTAACCGGTTCTTTGCGGCTTTGCGCCAAGTTTTGCGCATAGTTCGCAGGATGCCCAGAATGGCAAGCTTGGTTAGCCGCTGAGTTTCGTATCATCCAAAAGGCGATTTACGTGAAACGAATACGACGAGCAGGATAACGCTGAGCGGGTAAAATCCGACACAACAGGCTTAAAGCGTTGCCCTTGTAGAAAGGCGTTAAAGTCATGTTGAAACTCACCCTTGCTGGTGCTCTTGCTCTTACGAGCCTTGCAGCACCGATGGCGCAGGCTCAATCTTCCTCATGTGCTCCAAGAGACATTATTGTTGGCCGTTTGGCTGACAAATATGGCGAGACCCGCAAATCTATGGGCCTCAATCAGAATAACGGTGTTGTTGAGGTATTTGCCTCACAAGAAACAGGCACCTGGACCATCCTTGTGACAATGCCCACTGGCATGTCTTGCCTTATGGCCGCTGGTCAGGACTGGCAGGGTGGCGAGACCAATACGACCAGCCTCAAGAAACCGGGCAAAGACACCTAAAACATATCTAACAAGCCAACTGTTTTGGCTTATCAGCGGCACCAAGAAAATGCATTTGGGCAGGGGAATCCCTGCCCTTTGTCTTTTGCACCTTCTTGGGATCAGAACAGACCGTCATAGATCAGTTTGGTTCCGGTTATGGCGAGGCAAACATAGGTTATTCCAAAAAAGACGGTTTCGTTGACCATGCGATGTGCCAAGACACCAAGTGCCACGCCAATCAATGCAACAGGAACAAACAGCAGGTTTACGCCCAGCATATCCCATGTAATCAACCCGGTCGCAAAAAACGTGGGCAATTTTACCAAATTGATCCACCAAAACACGATGACAGTGGTTGCTTGATACGTCGTTTTGGTCAGATTTTGGCTGAGCAGATGCACAGCAGCGGGTGGACCGCCTGCATGGCTGATGAAGCTGGTAAACCCGGCGGTCGCACCCCACAATGAGGCAGGCAACGCGCGAAACGATCGCGTGGGAACTGTGATGATTTTATTGATGCGTGCGAGTTGGAAAAGAACGAATCCTAATGCAATCAGTCCGATCAGAACGCGCAAAAAATTGTCATTCATCACAGAATAAAGTGCGCCGCCAGCGACGACCCCGAAGGTTCCACCGAACATGAGAGCCTTGGAATCCTGCCAGCTCCAGCGTCCCCAATAGGTTCGAAGCGAGGCCAGATCCATCACCATCAGCAACGGCAAAAGGAAGCCAACTGCAATTGTTGGGTCGATCACAAGCGCCAAAAACGGGGTTGCTGCAAAGGCGGCGCCAGAGCCAAATCCACCCTTGGAAATGCCAGCAAACAGCAGTGCAATGGTGGCCATACCAACAAAAAAGGGCGTCAACTCTAGCGTCACGGGCACGGGTTTCTTGGTTAGCTGCGGCGTAAAATCTGCTTTGGGCGTTATCTGGGAACGTTCAAAGCGGCAAGGGAATTTTAATCTGTTTGGCGGTAATGAAATCCAAACTCATGCACACTTGCGGATTGCGAATGTCAGCTTATGAGACAGAATTGCACCTCACCTTAGTGACTGTGGGGTTGATTACGAGCGAAGTTCGGCGTAGGACGCCGCGCATCAAAACCACTTTTCAGGAGACGAGATAGCCCATGGCACGCGCAAAGATTGCTCTTATCGGAGCAGGACAGATCGGGGGCACCTTGGCCCATCTTGCAGCTCTTAAAGAACTTGGTGATGTTGTCTTGTTCGACATTGCAGAAGGCACGCCGCAGGGCAAAGCTCTGGACATCGCTGAAGCAGCCCCAGTCGATGGCTATGACGCCGCAATGTCTGGTGCCAATGATTATTCTGCGATCGCGGGTGCCGATGTGTGCATCGTGACCGCTGGTGTTGCGCGCAAACCCGGCATGAGCCGTGATGATTTGCTTGGCATCAATCTTAAAGTCATGAAATCCGTTGGCGAAGGCATCAAAGCGAATGCGCCGGACGCATTTGTGATCTGCATCACCAATCCGCTTGATGCAATGGTTTGGGCCTTGCGCGAGTTTTCGGGAATGCCGCATGAAAAGATCGTGGGGATGGCTGGTGTGCTTGATAGCGCCCGTTTCCGTACTTTCTTGGCTGAAGAATTTGATGTGTCCATCAAGGATGTCACGGCCTTCGTTTTGGGTGGGCACGGCGATACAATGGTGCCGCTCACCCGGTATTCGACAGTAGCAGGCATTCCATTGCCGGATCTTGTGGATATGGGTTGGACATCGCAGGAAAAGCTCGACCAAATCGTTCAGCGTACCCGTGACGGCGGTGCTGAAATCGTTGGCTTGCTTAAAACTGGCTCGGCTTTTTACGCGCCTGCTGCCTCCGCGATCCAAATGGCAGAAGCTTACCTGAAGGATCAGCGCAGAGTTCTGCCTTGTGCAGCTTATGTGAACGGAGCTTACGGGCTTAAGGGCATGTATGTTGGTGTGCCTTGCGTGATTGGTGCCAACGGAATTGAGAAAATTGTCGAGATTTCGATGGATAAAGCGGAAACTGCGATGTTTGCAAAATCCGTTGAAGCCGTTGAGGGGCTGGTCTCTGCCTGTAAGGAAATTGACAACACTCTGGCTTAAGCCGCTCACAGCGCTCAGAATTTTGAAAGGCGGTCCAGTTTGGGCCGCCTTTTTTTGTTTCGTAAGCCACAGAGCCCTATCTCGAAAGAACTCAGCGATTTGGTGAGTCTTGGGTGATTCACTGTTCAGATATTGATTTTGTGATCACAATAATTTTGGTGTGATCACAAAACAGAAAAAAACCTACATGCTTAGGGTTTCCGACCCAAATTAGGATTTTTTACATCTATTTCCGTGTCATAGAGCATGAAAGGCGTTGCGCAGTGCAGCGGCATTCACATCTGACGTTATTGCAAGGGATTGCCTATGAACATCCATGAGTATCAGGCCAAGCAGCTTTTGAGTGAATACGGAGCGCCTGTTGCAGACGGTCGCATTGTTCTTCGATCCGATGAAGCGAAAACTGCCGCGGGTGAGCTTGATGGTCCGGTATGGGTTGTCAAAGCGCAAATCCATGCGGGCGGGCGCGGCAAAGGTACGTTCAAAGAGGCTGAGGCAGGCGATAAGGGCGGTGTGCGCATTGCCAAATCGGTGCAAGAAGCGGCTGATGAAGCAGAGAAGATGTTGGGCCGCACACTTGTGACCAACCAGACCGGCGCGGCAGGCAAGCAGGTTAATCGCATCTACATCGAAGACGGTGCGGATATTGATAAAGAGTTCTACCTTGCGATTTTGGTGGATCGTGCGACCAGCCGCGTGTCTTTCGTTGCCTCAACCGAGGGCGGCATGGACATCGAAGAAGTTGCGCATTCCACGCCAGAGAAAATTCTCACCTTCACAATTGATCCGGCCAGCGGAATTTCCGGCTTTCACGGACGTCGCGTTGCTTTTGCCCTTGGCCTGACCGGCGGTGCTGTCAAGCAATGCGTTAAGCTGGTGAACACGCTTTATGGCATGTTTATTGAACGCGACATGGAGATGCTGGAAATTAATCCGCTGATCCTGACCAAAGCGGGTGATGTGCAATGTCTTGATGCCAAGATGGGTTTCGACAGCAATGCGCTCTACCGTCAGCCAGCGGTTTTGGCTCTCAGAGATGAAACTGAGGAAGACCCAAAAGAATTGGCGGCATCAAAGTTTGATCTCAATTATATCGCGCTTGATGGCGAAATTGGGTGCATGGTCAATGGGGCGGGGCTTGCGATGTCCACGATGGATATCATCAAGCTTTACGGGTCTGAGCCAGCGAATTTCCTCGATGTGGGCGGCGGTGCCACCAAGGAGAAGGTGACGGAAGCGTTCAAAATCATTACCTCGGATCCACAAGTGAAGGGCATTCTGGTAAACATCTTTGGCGGTATCATGCGTTGTGATGTGATCGCAGAGGGCGTTGTTTCGGCGGTGAAAGAGGTGGGGCTTAAAGTGCCGCTGGTTGTGCGCCTTGAGGGGACGAATGTTGAGCTTGGCAAAAAGATCATCAACGAAAGCGACGTTGATGTGATCGCTGCCGATGATCTCGGCGATGCCGCAGAAAAAATTGTGAAGGCGGTGAAGGGGTGACGCTTTTTCGGCTCCTTTTGTCTGGCTTTGCTCTGACAGGACTGGTCGCCTGCGAAACTGCAGGCGTTCCACAGCCCGTTGCTGGTAAGCCAGTGCAGATCAAGGTTTCAGAAGATGCCGGGCCAGGACCGGAATTGATCTCTTCAAACAGGGCTGTCGCAGTTTTCAAAAAACTGTGCCTTGAGCAATTGCCGAGATTTGAGGGAACCGAGCGCGTCGCAGCAAATGAAGACTTTGTTCAGCACAAGACTTTTGGAACATATTACCATCCTCGCGACAACCTGTCTGTAAAGCCGGTTCACGATGGTTGTTCCATGGTCTTCCAAAGCAAAGACACCCAAACTCGAATTAAAGCCGATTTTGCCAAGCTGCCAAAGCAGTTCGGGCAAAAGGTTGATATCAACAATGATGGCATTGCCGGTCCAGCACTATTCCGCGCATTCGTCAAACAACAGTGAATTCCAGAGGACCGTTTCATGGCCATTCTCGTAGACAAACAAACCAAAGTCATCTGTCAGGGTCTTACCGGCTCGCAAGGCACATTCCACTCGGAGCAGGCGATCGAATACGGCACCCAAATGGTGGGGGGTGTCACGCCGGGCAAAGGTGGGCAAGACCATATCGGCTTGCCGATCTTCAACACGGTAGCCGGTGCCAAGGCAAAGACCGGCGCCAATGCGAGCGCAATTTATGTGCCTCCGCCATTTGCGGCTGACGCAATTCTAGAAGCAATTGACGCAGAAATGGAGCTGATTGTTTGCATCACAGAAGGCATTCCGGTGCTGGATATGATGAAAGTCAAACGTGCCCTTGAGGGATCAAAATCCCGCCTGATCGGACCTAATTGCCCCGGCATTATCACGCCAGAAGCGTGCAAAATTGGCATCATGCCGGGCCATATCCACAAACGTGGCTCTGTTGGTGTTGTGTCTCGCTCGGGCACGTTGACCTATGAGGCTGTTGGTCAAACCACCGCCGTAGGGCTTGGGCAGTCTACGTGCGTTGGCATCGGTGGTGATCCGATCAAGGGCACAGAACATATTGACGTGCTGGAAATGTTCCTTGCAGATGAAGAAACCCAAGCCATCATCATGATCGGCGAAATCGGTGGATCTGCGGAAGAAGAAGCTGCGCAATTCCTCGCGGATGAAGCGAAAAAAGGCCGCAAAAAGCCGGTTGCGGGCTTCATTGCTGGGCGCACGGCGCCTCCGGGCCGGCGCATGGGGCACGCGGGTGCCATCGTTGCAGGTGGCAAAGGCGGCGCTGACGACAAGATCGAAGCGATGCGGGCGGCTGATATCGTCGTTGCTGACAGCCCCGCTGGTTTAGGTGACGCAGTGTTGAAGGCCATCGGCTAACGTACTTGTCCCGCGCGGGACGCCGCGCAAAACAAAGGCGTGATCCCCGTTTGGGGATCGCATTTTGAAAAGAGAAGAGAGCCATGACAGACCAAGCGCCAAATGACGCCTTCCACTCGACATCGTTCTTGCAGGGTCACAACGCGGAATACATCGAACAGGTTTATGCCCGCTATGCCGAAGATCCAAACGCTGTTGACGAAGGCTGGGCGGCGTTTTTTGCCGCACTGGATGATCCGGGCCTGGATGTCAAAAAAGAAGCAGCGGGTCCGTCTTGGTCGCGCATGGACTGGCCGCCGGTTCCCGGTGATGATCTGACTCAAGCGCTGGATGGTCAATGGGCAGAGGCGTCACCTAAAGAGCTGGGCGCGAAAATTGTCGAAAAGGCCAAGGACAAAAAGGTCTCGCTAAACGACGATCAGGTCAAACGCGCCGTGCTGGATAGTTTGCGCGCGCTCATGCTCATTCGCGCCTATCGAATTCGCGGTCACTTGGCCGCCGATCTTGATCCGCTTGGCCTTGCGGACACAACATCACACCCAGAGCTTGAACCAAGTTCCTATGGTTTCACCGAAGCTGATATGGATCGCCCGATTTTCATCGACAACGTGTTGGGGCTGCAAACGGCCTCTATGCGTGAAATTCAGGCGCTGGTGAAGCGGACCTATTGCGGCACATTTGCACTGCAGTACATGCACATTTCTGATCCTGAGCAGTCCGGTTGGCTCAAGGAGCGGATCGAAGGCCTGGGCAAGGAGATTCAGTTCACACGTGAGGGTCGCAAGGCAATTCTCAACAAACTGGTCGAGGCGGAGGGTTTCGAGAAGTTTCTGCACGTCAAATACACTGGCACCAAGCGCTTTGGTTTGGACGGTGGTGAATCGCTGATCCCAGCCATGGAGCAAATTATCAAACGCGGCGGTGCGCTCGGTGTGCGCGACGTGATTGTCGGCATGCCGCACCGGGGTCGTTTGAGCGTTCTTGCCAACGTGATGGCCAAGCCCTACCGCGCGATTTTCAACGAGTTTCAAGGCGGAAGCTTCAAACCCGAAGAGGTTGAGGGCTCAGGTGACGTAAAATACCACCTTGGCGCTTCCTCGGATCGCGAGTTTGATGGCAACACTGTTCATCTTAGCCTGACGGCTAATCCGTCCCATCTTGAGGCGGTTAATCCTGTTGTTCTGGGCAAGGCGCGGGCCAAGCAGGAGCAGCTTGGCGACGAAGAACGCACGCAAGTGATGCCGATCCTTCTGCACGGCGATGCAGCCTTTGCGGGACAGGGCGTCGTGGCGGAATGCTTCGGTTTGTCTGGCCTTAAAGGGCACAAAACCGGCGGCACGATCCATATTGTTGTGAACAACCAAATCGGATTTACGACGGCCCCGCATAACTCGCGGTCCTCGCCATATCCAACAGATATTGCGCTGATGGTTGAGGCCCCGATTTTCCATGTGAATGGTGACGACCCTGAGGCTGTGGTTCATGCAGCCAAGGTCGCCACGGAGTTCCGCCAAAAGTTCCAGCGCGATGTTGTAATCGATATTTTCTGCTATCGCCGGTTTGGCCACAACGAGGGCGACGAGCCCATGTTTACCCAGCCGTTGATGTACAAAAAGATCAAAAAGCAGAAGACAACGCTTCAGCTTTATACGGAGCGATTGGTGCGCGACGGGCTGATCCCTGAGGGTGAAATCGAGGATATGAAAGCCTCTTTCCAAGCCCGCTTGAATGAAGAGTTTGAAATCGGCAAAGAGTATAAGCCCAACAAAGCAGACTGGCTTGATGGCCGCTGGTCGCATCTTGGAGCAAAAGAGGATGAGTATCAGCGCGGCGAAACCGCTGTTGAAATGGCCCTTCTCAAGGAAGTCGGCACTGCTCTGACCCGCTTGCCCGAGGGTTATAAACCTCACAAGACTGTGGCGCGGATGCTCGACACGAAGTCTAAAATGATCGAAACCGGGGCGGGCATTGATTGGGCCACAGCCGAAGCGCTTGCCTTTGGGTCGCTTGTGCTGGAGGGTTATCCGGTGCGTTTGTCGGGGCAAGA
>CAZQMR010000114.1:0-10213 GCA_964594465.1 uncultured Rhodobacterales bacterium | reverse complement strand
TTGGTGCCGCAGTCAAAGCGCTGGCCCTCAAAGCGGTAGCCAAACACGTTGTCACGCGCGGTAATTTCAGCGGCAATCGCGTCGGTGAGCTGGATCTCACCGCCGGCCCCAACGAGCCCCGCATTGAGCGTGTTTAGCACGTCCGGCGTCAGGATATAGCGCCCGATCACCGCCAGATTAGACGGCGCGTCTTCCACCGCTGGCTTCTCAACCATCCCCTTCACAGCCATCAGCCGATCCGAGACCGTAGAGCCAATATTTTCCTTTAAATCCAATACGCCATAAGACGATGTTCGATTGTGCGGAACCTCCATCGCAGCCACCACATTGCCCCCGGTTTTGGCATGGGCCTCGACCATCTGCGCCAAACACGGCACCTCCGCCTCAATCACATCATCGGGCAGGATCACCGCAAAGGGCTCGTCACCGATCAACCGCCGCGCACACCAGACCGCATGGCCCAGACCAAGTGCTTCGCGCTGGCGCACATACGCAATCGCGCCGCTGTCCATATCGGTGCGGTTCAGCTCGGCGAGAAGCTCGGTTTTGTTCTTTTTGCGCAGGGATTCCTCGAGCACAGGCGCGCCGTCAAAATAATCCTCAAGAGCGGATTTGCCGCGCGAGGTCACAAAAATGAACTCCGTGATGCCAGCCGCGCGCGCCTCGTCGATGGCGTATTGGATCAGCGGCCGGTCGACTAGATTGAGGATCTCCTTGGGGATCGACTTGGTCGCCGGCAAAAACCGCGTGCCAAGACCGGCCACAGGAAAAATCGCTTTGCGGACTGTTTGGGTCACATTCTTACTCCATGCACATCAAGTGGTCTCCACCCTGTTACGGGTGTGCGTTAAATGCTGAATTAATTCAATAAGTGTTCAAAACTTTGACCAAAGTTCCGACATTTTTGCCCTAATTTGTTCGATTTGTGCGAATTGAGGCAAGCCGTGCCGCTTCTTGCGCAAGGCGTGTTTCGCGATTTGCAAATCTGAACCGTGGCTCGCTCCGCAAACCTTGCCCAAAAACACCACCGCGATGCACCCAATATCCCTCTGGCACGAAGCGAACCGAAAGTTTGCGGGTGGAATAAGCAAACTGGATCAACGCGACTTCAATGCCATCCGCCGCAAGCCTTGCTGCTTCGGCCTTTTTGGCTTTGGCACCAAAGAAACCCGCTTTTAACACAACGGCTTGTCTTTTTGGTCCTGCATCCGCAAATGGTACAAAATCCGCAGCGCTTGGCGCCAGCGGCGTAACCGCATCACGCGATATCCCATCCACAAACCCATCCTCAAGTGACGAAAGCAGCCCGGCGATGTCCGCGCCTGCCAAAAGTCCAAGATCATGAAATCGGATCAACCGTTCCTTCTGCGCAGCGCGAAACCCTGCCAATTCTTCATCCATTTGCGTGGAATGCCCGTGGGTTGCACAAAAATGCGCTTTGCTGGCCCCAATTTCAAAAAGGGATTTCGGCACGCGGTTGAAATACCGAAAGGCGCTTGGCGCAAAGGCATGATGGACCTCCGCATCCGGCATAATCACGGTTTGGCCACCACGCTGCATCAAGCGTCGATTTATGTCGGCATCCTCAAGAAAGAAGCGAAACGCCTCATCAAATCCACCGACCTCCAGCAAGGCGCTTTTTCGAAACGCCGAATTGGTGCCGACGGTTTTGATCGGCTCCGAACTCAAGGTTGGCCCTTCAATATCTAAGGCTTGATCATTGCCAAAAGCGTCCACCACCATCGCTTTCCACTGATAACTCACCCCATTGCGCCCGCGCACAAATCCACAACATGAGCGTACATCCGGGTTGGAAAACGGGGTTGTCAGGCGCGCCAGCCAGTTGGGTTCGGGGATTGCGTCATCGTCACAAAAGGCAATGATTTCTGAACCGCTGGCGGCAATCCCAAGATTGCGCGCTTTGGACAGATTAGCCTCGTCGCAAGCCAAATATTTGACGCGACAGTCCTTTGGCGCAAGGCGGCGCACCTCCGCCTCGGCCATGTCGCTTACGACGATGACCTCAAAGCTCACATCTCGTTGGAACCGCAGCGATGAAAGCACCAGTTTTAGATGCTCAGGCCGCCCCCGCGATGGGATGACAAGGCTGACATTCAAGTAGGCGCGACCAGATCAACACCCGGCGCAAGTGCGAGGAAAAACGGGTTCTCATATCCGCCTTTGCCATAGTTAAGCTCTGCATGGGTATCAAAGCGCAACACTGTGCCACCTGCGCCAAGCAAAACCGCGTGCCCCGCAGCCGTATCCCACTCCATCGTGCGCCCAAGGCGTGGGTAGAAATCCGCCTCGCCTGCGGCCACAAGGCAGAATTTCAGCGAGGATCCAGCCGATTGAAATTCTGATACTTTATACTGGCTGATGTAATCATCCGTCGCCTGATCCCGGTGCGATTTGGAGGCCACAATCGTGAGCGCGCCATTGTCCGGTTTGGTCACAGACATCGGCTTGGTCGGGCCAACGGTGCTGGGATCAAAATCCCCGGTTTCTTCCACCGTTTGACCGCTGGCATCGGTCCAGAACATGCGGTTGCGCGCCGGGGCAAAAACCACGCCAAAACGCGGCACGCCATCCTCAACCAGCGCGATGTTAACTGTGAAATCACCACGCCGATGCACAAATTCTTTGGTGCCATCAAGCGGGTCCACAATGAAAAACCGATCCGCCGTCACGGAATGGCTGTCCGCCTGTTCTTCTGTGACCAAGGCCACATCTGGGAACACCGCACGCAGCCCGGCGGAAATAATTGCATCCGCAGCTTCATCCGCCTCCGTAACAGGGCTTTCATCCGACTTGGAACGCACGTCAAAATCATCTTTGGCATAGACTTCCATGATTTTCTCGCCGCCCAAAATGGCAAGACGACGCATTTCCATCACGATTTTTTCGTATTCCACGGATCAAAGCCCCTATGCAGTGTGATTTGGTGGTTTTCTACGGCACCAAATGTCAGGATACCAGCTATAGTAACTGTAAGTTTGCAAAGTTTGAGATAAAACCGCCGCACCTGGCACGATCATACCCAAAGGCCCAATGAACGGCGCACCGCGAAATACCAACCTCTTCCACGCGTTCTTGACGTTTTGGGAGCTTGTGTACCACTCGATCGTGCGCACCGTGCGCACCTCCAGTGGCAATGCTGCGCTCGGCCTGCTCAACGAAATCACGCAAACCCTGATCATGTTTGCCATGTTCTACATCATCATGATCTTCCTGAGCTTGGGCGGCATCGCCCTGCGCGGTGACCCGGTGGTGTTCGTGCTGACCGGCGTGCTGCTGTTCATGCTCCACAATCAGGCAATTTCAAAGGTCATGGGGGCGGCCTCGCCCACCAGCCCGATCATGAAACACCGCCCCATGACTACCATGATCTCAATCCTGTCGGCCAGCTTCGCACAGCTCTACATCCAAGCGCTCGCCATGGGGCTTATCGTGATTATCGTGCATGTGCTGCGCGGGGGGCTGAACATCCACATGCCAACAGACCTTTTTGTGCCGATCATATTGGCCTGGGGCAGTGGCGTGGCCATCGGCCTGTTGTTCCTCGTGGCAAAACCCTTTGCCCCCAACATCATCCCTGTCATCTCGCAGGTCTACCGCCGCGCCAATATGGTAACATCCGGCAAAATGATGCCCGCCAATCTGATGCCCGGCGCCATGGTCGGCTGGTTCGATTGGAACCCGCTCTTTCATGCCATTGATCAGGCGCGCGGTGCGGCCTTCGTGAATTACTTCCCGCGCAACTCCAATCTGGAATATCCGGTTTACTTTACGCTCACGGTCCTGCTCATAGGGCTCATGGCGGAGAATTGGCTGCGCCGCAACATGAGCCTCTCTTGGGGCAAAGGATAACCTATGCCCGATCAACCCCGTGGCAAACTGGCCATGCAAACCATCGCCATGCCCGCCGATACCAACGCCAATGGTGATATCTTTGGCGGCTGGCTGATGGCCCAGATGGACCTTGGCTCCTCCGTGCTGGCCCGCACCCGTTCTGCCGGGCGCGTCGCCACCATCGCGGTCGAAGCCATGACCTTCTACAAACCCGTGCGCGTGGGCGACATCGTGACCATCTACGGCGAAATCACCAAAGAGGGCACCACCTCGCTCACCGTCCATACCGAGGTCTGGATCTCCCGCATCCTGCCCGAAGCACTGGTGCACAAAGTCACCGAAGCCGAATTTGTCTTCGTCGCCGTCGATGAAAACGGCAAAAAGCGCGACCTGCCCTAACCAGCGCGCGCCAGCCGTTGCGCAAGTCCATAAAGCGTGGCCCCCAAGGCCGACACGCCGACCAGCACCATCAGCATCACGTCATAGCCACCCCAGCTCCAGATTAGCGCCCCCAAAAACGGTGCCAAAGCTGCCCCCGCGAGATAAGGCAGCGCCAGCGCGCCGGATTTCGCCCCATAATTCGCCTCGCCCAAAATCTCCCGCGCCAAGAGCGGGCGCAAAATGCTGACCGTGCCGTAAGAGCTGCCAAAGAACAGCACGAACCCGGCCAAAACCACGGGGGAGGCCGCGCTGATCAGCAGCAGAAAAATCGCAAATCCCATGAAGCCAAAAGCCGCAAATGCCAGATGATTGAGCGACACGCGATCCTCAATCGACATGATCACCAACCGCCCGGCCACCTGCATCGGCCCAATGAAAGATGCGGCCAGAACCGCCATTTCCGCGCTCATCCCCCGCTCATCCAACAGTGGCAGCAAATGATGCAACGCCGCTCCATGCATGATCGCAACGCAGGCAAAGCCCGCGCCTAAAAACCAGAACGCAGGGCGTCGCAGAAATGCCCGCGATGGCTCTGATGGTGGCGCGTCTCGCGCTGCTGCCGCCGCACCTGCCTCCAACCCCTTGACCCCAAACCACAGGATGGGGGCGACCAAAAACACCATCACCCCCGCGCCAAACACAGCCGCGCCGCGCCAACCAAACGCCTCTGCCAGCCCATAAACCGCCGGATAGCTGATGGTGCTGGCAAGCCCCGCAACCAGTGTGATCAGGATAATCGCGGGCTTGGCGTCTTTGCCCCGCGCCCGTGTGACCAGCGCAAAGCAAGGCTCATACAAACACCCCGCCATGGCCAAACCAATCAGCAGCCAAACCGCATAAAACTGCCAAAGTGCGTCCACCATCGACAAAAGCAGCAGCCCAAACCCACCCAGCAGCGCCGATCCCGCCACCAGCAATCCGCCGCGCCCCATATCAATGATCCGCCCGGTCAGCGGCGAGGCCAGCGCCGAGGTCAGCACCGCCAACATAATCGCCGCCGTGAGGTCCGCCTTGGACCAACCCAACTCCTGCTCCCAGCGCAAGAGTAACGCGGGAAAAATGTAATAGATCGAGGCCCAGGCCAAAGTCTCGCCCAGCGCCAAAAGATAGATGGTCTTGTCACGCCACATCGGGATTTTCCTAAGGGCTCAAACCAAAAGGGTTCAGGCCCGTCATGGCGATGCTATCAGTCAAAGTTCCAAATGAATATGATCATCGTGCCGCGCCGCGCGACACCCCTGAAACCTGATCTTGGAGAAACTGATGCCAAGGCGCTCCTGCAAATGCGGCTCAATTAGCACCTTCTTGATCCACTTGTCTCGCCCCAGCAGCTGAAGGGCTGTGCGCATCCTTGCCTCGTCCAAGCCCAAATCAGGCCAAAACCCTTGCAACCACGCCATATCCCAGCGCAGCGTCAGCCTGCGATCCGGGCAATCGCTCGGCCCGTCCTGAAACGCGAAATACCCAATGGGCGAGCGCACTTTGCCCGGCAGGTAAGCACCGCTGTCATCGGTATAGTAAAACGCCAGATCAACCTTCTGCCCATCATCATGGCTCAGATGCGGGATCAGCGGAAAGCCGTCAAAAAACGGAAAGCTCGCATCCAGCACGCGGGTCTGTGTGCCCGGATGCACCTCGTTTATGTCGCTGGCGAATTTTTTGAGCGCTGCGTTCATCTCCGGCGTCACATAATGCCGGTTCATCGCGCAATAAAGGAAAGACTGGGTTTGCAGGCTGTCATTTCCATAACAGGGCAGGGCCACGCGTCCGTTCAGCGGTGCCAGCCAAATCGTTGCTATTGTGCCAATGGCGTAGAGCGCCACAAAACTCGCAATCCGCGCTTTTGTCAGCAGCGCCAGCAACCAAGCCAACCCGCCGATCTGCGTCAGGATCGTCAGCCCCAGCACCATGCTCGCATGAAACACAAAGCGCATAAGCGCCCATCCCCTCCGACCCGAACCCGGACCAAACTCAGACGAGCGCCACCCCTGACGGCTCGCCCAGCCGCCGCAACGCGCGACCGCCTCCCTCTCTCAGGATCGAGTTTTGGATCAAGAGCGCCAAAGGTGCAAGCGATGCGCTCCAACAGTCCCAAAACATAACGATTGGCCAAAAGGCCGTAAGCCGCAGATCCCATAAAATTTTTGAGTAGTGATTGTGATCTCAAGGCTTCTTCCAATGTAGCCAGTAACGCTCACTTGGCCCCCCCCACTCAATTTCGATTTCGATTTTCCAAAAATACTTCCGCCGGAGGCATCTTAACTTTCCGATAACCAATCGGGTCGAATTTAGGGGAAAATTAACCAAATCTGGCTGTGCAGTGCAGGGCACGCAGCATATGCGTGCCGTGTTTGTGCGCGGCCCATAAGTCTCAATTTACCCCCAACTGCGCTCCAAAACGCCAAGCCAATTGCCATGGCAAATCTTCGCAATCAGCGCTTCACCAAAGCCCCGCCGGGTCATTGCGTCGCGCAAAACGCCAAGATGAGCCGCATCTGGCATCTCCTCGGGCATCACCGCTCCATCAAAATCCGAGCCCAGCCCCACGCAATTTTCTCCCATCTTATCAATCATATAGGCAATCTGATCCACTGCGCGTTCTATTGAAACATCCGCAATCATCTTCCCATCGGGTCGCAAAAAACAAACTCCATAATTCAACCCAACCATCCCTTGTCGCTCGCCGATTGCGTCAAGCTGGCGGTCCGTCAAATTGCGCGAATGCGGACAAAGCCCATATGCATTGGAATGCGTCGCAACCAACGGTTTTTGCGAGATTTTTTCCACATCCCAAAACCCCGCCTCATTCAAATGCGACACATCAATCATCACTCCCAAAGCATCACATCGCTTGACCAACCGCGCGCCGGCATCGGTCAAACCGGGTCCAATATCGCCGTCGCTGGGGTAGCGAAACGGCACCCCGTGCCCGTAGGCCGTCGGACGTGACCACACGGGCCCGATCGAGCGCAAACCTGCATGATAGAAGACTTCCAGCGCGTGAAGATCTTCATCAATCGCCTCCGCCCCCTCCATATGCATGATTGCCGCGAGCTGCCCGGCATCAATTGCGCCCCGAATATCTTGCACCGTACGGCAGATTTTAAGCGCCCCAAGAGCCTCCAGGCGGATCAGCGTCGCCGCCTGTTTCAGCGCGATCGGCAATGCGTCTCGTTGCAGAATCAGGTCAGGCAAAGGCAGATCGTAACTGTCCTGCGTCATCGCCTCAAAATCGAGCGCATCACCCTCCGAGGGGACATAAATTGCGAAAAAACCACCACAAAACCCACCCTTACGGGCGCGGGGCAGGTCTAGCTGCGCTTGCATCCCCCGCGCAAATTGCTCAGCCGCTGAGGGGCCGCCCAGATTATGGAGCCGAAAAAGCGCATCATTGTGTCCATCGAAAATGAGGGGTTCGCCTGTCATAATACGCGCCTTTCCAAACTGATTTCAGGGATTGCAAGCCATAGGCGCTCAGCCGCCCAGCCGCAATCAACATCAATAAAAGTGTACTTTAACCAAATTTGCGGTAACATTGTAACGCCCGGTCTATTCTGACCAGACGTTCGGACGATATTTATTTGCTAGCACATTTGGAAGGACCAATACCATGCGCGCAGCGACGCTCACCCTAGCTCTCTTTTTGACCGCACCGGCCTTTGCCCAAGAGCCCGTAACCCCCGAAGTTGCCAATCAAGCTCTGGCTGAGGCAGCAGAGGCCGCGCGTCAAAGCTTCGCTAACATGTCGTTTGAGCAATACCGCGATAGTCTCCCAAGGGTGCCGGGCACTGGTTCATACGTCGTGAATGGCGACGTCACCTTTCGCAACGAAAAGCTCCTGCGCGAGTTCTTCGTCGACAATGTGCAAAGCCCACCACCCCCGCGCAAACCCACCGAGCTGATCGTCTCCAACAAAGGCGGCGCGGATCAGATTTGGGGCATCAACCAACGCAACAACTTGACCTACTGCGTTTCGCTCAGCTTTGGTGCCAATTACACTGCCGTCGTGGCGGATATGGCCGCCGCCGCCGCCGCATGGGAAGCCGTTGCAAATCTCGATTTCAAGCACATCACCTCGGAGGATGGCGACTGCAACATCCGCAACGACAATGTTGTCTTCGATGTGCGCCCAGTAAATGCCAATGGCCGTTTCCTCGCCGCCGCCTTCTTCCCCGATGATCCGCGCCGCAAACGCTCGGTCGTGGTCGACCCGTCTTCCTTCGCGCTCAACCCCAATGGCCGCCTGTCCCTGCGCGGCATCATGCGCCACGAATTGGGGCATGTCATTGGCCTGCGCCACGAGCACACGCGCCCCGATGCAGGTTCCTGTTTTGAGGACAGCAACTGGCGCGTCGTCACCGATTACGATGCGTTTTCTGTCATGCACTACCCCCAGTGCAACGGGCGCGGCGACTGGTCCTTGCGGCTAACCGAAGCGGATAAAAGCGGCATCGCTTGTCTATATGGCGCGGCCGCTGGCTTCACCATTGATCCCGCAATTTGCCAAGGTGCCGTCACCGGCCCCGTGGAAACCACCACAACTTTCGGTCCCTTCACCGTGGCCCAAGGCGCTGAAAAATCCATCGGCACATTTGATGTGACCGCTGGCACCACCTTCACCGCGCAAATGACCGGCACCGGCGACCCGGACATCTACGTCAAATTCGGCGCTTTCGTTAATCAGGGCTTCTTCGATTGCCGCCCCTACTCAACCGGGGCGGATGAAACCTGCGAGCTGGATGTCCCCCCCGGCGTAACCCAAGCCAGTGTGATGGTGCGCGGCTTCACATCGGGCGACTTCAGCGTCGCAATTACCCGAACCGGGCCATAACACACGAACGCCAACAAGCTTCGATTTTCTATAAATACTTACTGAATACCCTCTCCCGCATGTGCAGCAATTAAGCATATGCGGGAGAATTCGACGCCTCGTCAAAGATGCCCTGTTGACAAGTGGCAACCCGCCACCACATGTTCCCGGCCACCCAGAATCCCCGAAATGGAGCACCCATCACATGGCAGTTGTCGTTGTCGAATCGCCCGCAAAGGCCAAAACGATCAATCGCTATCTTGGGGATGACTACACAGTTTTGGCCTCTTACGGTCATGTCCGCGACCTGCCGCCAAAAGACGGTTCGGTTGATCCTGAAAACAATTTCGAGATGATCTGGGAGATCGCAACCCAGTCCAAAAAGCACGTCGCAGCCATTGCCGATGCGCTGAAAGATGACCCAAATCTGATCCTCGCGACTGACCCGGATCGCGAAGGCGAGGCGATCAGCTGGCATCTTGAGGAAGCCCTGCGCAAGCGCCGCGTGCTCAAAAAAGACACGCCGGTATCCCGCGTTGTGTTTAACGCAATCACCAAATCCGCCGTCACCGAAGCGATGGCCAATCCGCGCGAAGTCGATCAACCACTGGTGGAGGCTTATCTCGCCCGCCGTGCGCTTGATTACCTGGTGGGCTTTAATCTTTCGCCGGTGCTTTGGCGCAAGCTCCCCGGTTCCAAATCCGCTGGCCGGGTGCAGTCTGTGTCTCTGCGCATCATCGTTGAGCGCGAGATGGAGATCGAGAAATTCAAGGCCCGCGAATACTGGTCCGTGGCTGCCGTGCTGCAAACCCCGCGCGGTCAGGAATTTGAGGCCCGTCTCAACATCCTTGGCGGCAAAAAGCTCGACCGCTACGATATTCCCACGACAGAGGCCGCCGAACTGGCCGTCGCCGCGATCCAATCCCGCGATCTCACGATCACCAGCGTCGAGGCCAAACCAGCGACGCGCAACCCGTCTGCACCCTTCATGACCTCCACTCTCCAGCAGGAAGCGTCGCGCAAATTCGGCATGGGCGCGCGCGCCGCCATGTCCACCGCCCAGCGGCTCTACGAGGCGGGCTACATCACCTATATGCGGACCGACGGCAT
>CAZQMR010000113.1:0-10262 GCA_964594465.1 uncultured Rhodobacterales bacterium | reverse complement strand
TATATTGAGGGCAACCGGGATCATCCTGTCAATAAGGGTGTGCTCTGTGCCAAGGGCTCGGCCGGGATTATGCAGCATTACTCGCCTGCGCGCCTGAAAGCTCCGCTGAAGCGGGTTGGGCCGAGGGGCTCGGGGGAATTTAAGGAAATCAGTTGGGATGAGGCGCTGGAGACGGCGGTGTCTTGGCTGAAGCCGATCCGCGAGAAGGACCCGTCGAAGCTGGCGTTTTTCACGGGGCGCGATCAGAGCCAGAGTTTTACGGGTTGGTGGGCGCAGATGTATGGCACGCCCAATTATGCGGCGCATGGCGGGTTTTGCTCGGTCAATATGGCTGCGGCTGGCATTTACACGATGGGCGGTGCGTTTTGGGAGTTTGGTGCGCCGGACTGGGATCGCACGAAGTATTTCATGATTTTTGGCGTGGCGGAGGATCATGACAGCAATCCGATTAAGATCGGGTTGGGCAAGTTGAAGGCGCGTGGGGCGCGGGTGGTTGGGGTTAATCCGATCCGCTCGGGCTATAATGCGGTGGCGGATGAGTGGGTTGGGATTACGCCGGGCACGGATGGTTTGTTCATTCTGGCGATGGTGCATGAGCTGTTGAAGGCCGGGAAGGTCGATCTGGATTATTTGATCCGGTACACGAATGCGCCATGGCTGGTGATTGATGCGCCGGGGGCTGCGGATCACGGGCTGTTTGCGCGGGATGAGAATGGCAATCCGCTGGTGGCGGATCGCGCCACTGGGATTCCGGTGGCGGCGGCGGTGAAGGGTGTTGCGCCGGCGATGCAGGGGGCGTTTACGGTTGGTGGTAAGACGTGTCGGCCGGCGTTTGAACTGTTGGCTGGGAAGTATTTGGACGGGGCTTATGCGCCGGAGGCTGTTGAGGGTGCGACAGGGATCAAGGCGGAGACCATTCGGCGCTTGGCAGCGGAGCTTGCGCATGTGGCGTTTGAGGAAGAGATTGTCATTGATCAGCCGTGGACCGATCACAAGGGGGATCGCCACGAGAAGATGATCGGGCGGCCGGTGAGTTTTCATGCGATGCGCGGGATTTCGGCGCATTCTAACGGGTTTCAGACCTGCAGAGCGCTGCATATGCTGCAAATTTTGCTCGGCTCGGTCGAGTGCCCTGGCGGGTTCCGCTATAAGCCGCCCTACCCGAAGCCCTCAACCGCGCATCCCAAGCCGCATACGGGCTGGACGCCGGGCAAGCCGCTGGATGGGCCGCATCTGGGCTATCCGCAGGGGCCTGAGGATCTGCAGATCAACGACGACGGGACCGCGCGGCGCATCGACAAGGCCTATAGCTGGGACGCGCCGATGTCCGCCCATGGGATGATGCATATGGTCATCTCCAATGCAGTGGCCGGTGATCCTTATGAGATCGACACGCTGTTCCTTTATATGGCGAATATGTCGTGGAACTCGTCGATGAACACGCGCGGCGTGATGGATATGCTTTCCGCCACAAACGACGATGGCAGCTACAAGATCCCGAACATCATCTACTCGGATGCCTATAGCTCCGAGATGGTGGCCTATGCGGATCTGATCCTGCCTGACACGACGTATCTGGAGCGGCATGACTGCATCTCGCTGCTGGATCGCCCGATCTGCGAGCCGGAAGCCGCCGCCGACGCGATCCGCTGGCCAGTGCTGGAGCCCGACCGCGATGTGCGCGGCTTCCAATCCGTGCTTTGCGATCTCGGCCACCGCCTTGAACTGCCCGGCTTCACGCAAGAGGACGGCAGCGCCACTTTCAAGGACTACGCGGACTACATCGTCAATCACGAGCGCCGACCCGGTGTCGGCCCGCTCTCAGGCTTTCGCGGCAATGGCAATGAGGATGGCCGCGGCGAGGTCAATCCGGGCCAGCTCGATGCCTATATCGAGAATGGCGGCTTCTGGATGAGCCATATCCCTGAGGAGGCGCAGTATTTCAAACCGTGGAATATGGCCTATCAAGACTGGGCGGTTAAAATCGGCATCTATGACGCGCCCCAACCCTTCACCTTTTCGCTCTACCTTGAGCCGCTCGCGAAATTCCAACGCGCGGCGGAAGGCCATGGCGAGCGTGTGCCCCCGGCCCACCATGCCGAGCGCATCCTCAAAACTTTCGATCCGCTGCCCACTTGGTATGCACCCTTTGAAGGCGAAGGCGTCGAGGGCTTCCCGCTCCACGCCCTCACCCAGCGCCCCATGGCGATGTATCACTCTTGGGGCAGCCAAAACGCATGGCTGCGCCAAATCCATGGCCACAACCCGCTTTATGTGAGCGGCGCGCTTTGCGACGAGCATGGGCTGGAAACCGGCGATTGGGTTGAGCTGTCCTCCCATAACGGCGCGATCCGCGTGCCCGTGGCGCGCATGGACGCGCTTAATGGCAAGACGGTCTGGACTTGGAATGCCATCGGCAAACGCAAAGGCGCTTGGGCGCTCGATCCCAAAACCGCACCGGAAACCACCAAGGGCTTCTTGCTCAACCACCTGATCCACGAGCTGCTGCCTGCCAAGGGCGACGGTTTGCGCTGGGCCAATTCAGATCCGATCACTGGCCAAGCCGCGTGGTTCGATTTGCGGGTGTCGCTCAAGAAAATTCCACCACAAGACGCCTCTGCGCCTGATACCGGCACACAAAAATCACCTGTGGGCACAGGCCCAACAGAGCTAAGATACGGACAAAACCTATGAGCCGCACCCATCGCATAACCGGCCATGGCGGCGTAAACCTCTTCGTGCGCGATTATGGGCCTCAGGACGCGCCAGTGCTGCTGCTGGTGCATGGCTGGTCGCAATCTTCTCTCTGCTGGCAAAAGCAATTCAACAGCGATCTGATCAAGGATTTCCGCATCATTGCACCCGATCTGCGCGGCCATGGCAGCTCGGACAAGCCGACAGATCCCGCAGCCTACCAAGACTCAAAATACTGGGCAGGTGACATCCAAGCCATCATCAAAGCCCTTGAGCTGAAAAACGTCCTACTTGCTGGTTGGTCTATGGGCGCATGGATTGTTGGCGATTACCTCAGCACCTACGGCGAAGACAGCCTGATCGGCTTCTCCCTGATCGGAGGTGCAGTGACCTTCGGCGATGCCGTTGACCCCAGCCTCACCAAAGCACGCAAGGTCAACCCAATCCCGACCTTCCACGAAGACCCGGCGATCAGCATCCCCGGCATAATCGATTTCGTGAAAGCCTGCACCAATGCACCTATGTCAAAACGCGATCTGGCCTATTTCATGGGCTTTAACATGATGTGCCCCCCTTATGTGCGCAAAGCCTGCCGCGGGCGCTCAGATGATTACCGCGAGATGTATCAGTCCATTACGCTGCCTGCCCTCTTGATCCACGGGGCCGCTGAAAAGGTCATCACCGTTCCGATGCACGAGCAAGGCAAAGCCGCAATCCCTAACAACACCGCGCATCTTTACAAAGGTGTCGGTCATGCCCCTTTCTGGGAGGATGCCGCGCGCTTCAATTCGGATTTAGCCCAGTTCGCCACATCACTTTCTTCAAATATCCCCGCCGGAGGCTCCGACCCGGCCAAAGCAGAAAGCCGCCCGACATGACGACCTTACCTGCCAGCACGCAAAAGAAACTCGGCCTCGTGATCGATCTTGATACTTGCGTGGGCTGCCATGCCTGCGCGGTTAATTGCAAGGAATGGAACACCGGAGGCTATGGCGCAGCGCTTTCGGATCAGGAGCCTTATGGCAAAGCCTCCGGCTCTTGGCTCAACCGCATTCACGCCTTTGAAGTGAAGCCAGAGGCGGCTCCGGCGCAGGTCGTGCATTTCCCAAAATCCTGCCTGCATTGCGAGGACGCGCCTTGTGTGACTGTTTGCCCAACAGGCGCAAGTTTCAAGCGCGAGGAGGACGGGATCGTGCTGGTCAATGAGGATGATTGCATTGGCTGCGGTTTGTGCGCATGGGCCTGCCCTTATGGGGCCCGCGAAATGGATGCAGCAGAGGGCGTGATGAAAAAATGCACGCTTTGTGTGGATCGGATTTACAACGAGAACATCCCTGAAATCGACCGCACCCCGGCCTGTGTGCGCACCTGCCCGGCTGGTGCGCGCCACTTTGGCGATTTGGGCGACCCGGACAGCGATGTGTCAAAGCTGGTCGCAGAGCGTGGCGGGTTCGATCTGATGCCAGAGCTTGGCACCAAACCGGTCAATCAATATTTGCCGCCGCGCTCCAAGGACGAACCGGCGTTCAATCTGGCCGATCTGGCTGAGCCAACAGGGTCCAAGGGATTCCTTGGTTGGCTTGATTCTGCACTTGCGAGGCTCTGAGACATGCATCCAGCAAAATCCGTCATTCTCTTCACCACGCTGTCGGGTCTCGGTTTTGGCCTGATGTTCTGGCTTGGCCTTGGCTTCGTGGAAGCGGATGCCAATTGGACCGCTTTGTTCCTGTGCTTTGTGGCTGGGGCGCTTTCGTCGATTGGCCTGATCGCCTCAACCTTCCATCTGGGCAACCCTCAGCGTGCGCTCAAAGCCTTCAGCCAATGGCGGTCCTCGTGGCTCAGCCGCGAAGGTCTGATCTCCGTCGCCGCCATGGGCATTTTCGCGATTTATGGCGGGTTTTGGGTGTTTGAAGGCGCGCGACTGCCGCTGATCGGGTACCTCTTGTCGGCACTCAGCCTTGGCACGATCATTTGCACTGCGATGATTTACGCGCAGCTCAAAACCGTGCCGCGCTGGAATTCCAATCTCACGCCGGTAATGTTCCTGATCTTCGCACTCACGGGCGGGGCGCTCATCGCAGGTCAGTTGATGATCGCAGTCGTGCTGTTGATCGTACTGGCAGCGCTGCAATGGCTGCACTGGCGGCGCGGCGATAGCGGTCTGGCTGGGCGTGGCTCAACACCCGAAACCGCCACCGGTCTTGGTCATATTGGCGAGGTCCGCCTGCTGGAAGCGCCGCATTCCGGGCCGAACTACCTGATGAATGAAATGGTCTACAAAATCGGGCGCAACCGGTCGCGCGCCTTGCGCACTGCAACCATGATCCTTGGCATCATCATCCCGCTGATCCTCGTCGCGTTGGCATTCAACAACGACTACTGGTTCTTCACTCTGCTGGTCTTGGCAACCCTTAGCCACACACTTGGCACGCTGGCCTCTCGCTGGCTTTTCTTCGCCGAAGCCGAGCATTCGGTTAGCCTCTATTATCGCTAACCCTCAAACATTACTTTCCCCGGGCTCCGCCAAAAGCCACCTGCGCTACCCCGCCAAATGGGGCGCGAACTCGGCCAAGACCGCTTCGTAGGTGTCGCGCTTGAAGGGGACGATTTTGTCCATCAGCTCGTCGGCGCCGATCCACATCCAGCGCTCGAACTCGGGCTCGTCGGTGATGATGTTGATTTGATCATCCGTGCCTGTGAAACGCAAGGCGACCCATTTTTGGGTTTGGCCGCGGTATTTGCCTTTCCAGAGCTTGCCGATCAGATCGCGGGGCAGCTCGTAGGGGTACCAGTCAGCCGTTTCGCCGAGCACTTCGACATCGCTGGGCGCGATTGAGGTTTCTTCGCCTAGCTCGCGCATCGCCGCCTGCATCACGCTTTCGCCGGGATCAATGCCGCCTTGGGGCATTTGCCACGCATCCGGGTAGCCGTTTTTGGTCGCATCCACCCGTAGGCCTGCCCAGATGAGACCCTCAGAGTTGATCACCACCAGACCGACACAGGGGCGGTATGGCAGGGCTTCTACTTGATCGTCGCTGAGCATGGGCAGTATCTCCAAAATAGCAAAGGGCCGGAAAGTTTCCCGGCCCTCGTATAGTTATCTCACGCAGCTTATTTCGGCTGAAGCACCGACAGGCCAGTGATCAGATCGAGCGCGTAGGCGAGCTGGTAGTCATCCGCACGGCGCTTGGCTGTGGCCTCTTGTGCGGCGCGGTCTTCTTCGAGCTGCTTGATCTCGTCCTCTGACAGAGAATCATTGCTGATGGAGCCGCGCAGATCAGCCTCGGAGCGGCTGCGACGTGCGTTTTCTTCTTCTGTCGCCTCCTCTTCTTCAACGCGAGGGCGCTGTTCGACGATGATGTCGGGGGCAACGCCGAGCGCCTGAATGGAGCGGCCTGATGGGGTGTAGTAGCGCGCAGTGGTCAAGCGGATCGCGCCGGAGCGCTGGAGCGGCATGATGGTTTGCACGGAGCCTTTGCCGAAGCTCTTGGTGCCCACAACGATGGCGCGGTTATGATCCTGAAGCGCACCGGCGACGATCTCAGACGCCGAAGCCGAGCCGCCATTGATCAGCACAACAACGGGTTTGCCCATCGCCAAGTCGCCCTCAGTTGCGTTGTAGCGATCACTGTCGGACGGGTCGCGGCCACGGGTCGAGACGATCTCGCCCTTGTCGAGGAACCCATCGGACACCTGAATGGCCTGTGTGAGCAAGCCGCCGGGATTGTTGCGCAAATCGAGCACGACGCCGCCGACTTTGTCGATGCCACCGATTTCTTCAATGAGACGCGCGATTTCGCTTTCCAGATTAGGGAAGGTCTTTTCGGTGAAGGTTGTGACGCGCAGAACGGCGACATTGCCCTCAATGCGGCCACGCACGGCTTTGATCTCGATGGTGTCGCGGGTAATCTCAACGTCGAAAGGCTCCTCGACGCCTTCGCGCACCACTGTGATCAGAATTTCAGACCCAACCGGGCCGCGCATCAGTTCTACCGCCTCATTGAGGTTCAGGCCAAGCACGCTGTCGCCGTCTACATGGGTGATGTAGTCGCCCGCCTGCATACCTGCGCGATCCGCAGGGGTATCATCAATTGGGGAGACGACTTTTACGAAGCCGTTTTCTTGGGTGACTTCGATGCCAAGCCCGCCAAACTCCCCACGTGTTTGCACGCGCATGTCTTGGAAATCATCGGGTGGCAAGAAGGACGAATGCGGGTCGAGCGAAGAGAGCATGCCGTTGATGGCCGCCTCGATCAGATCTTCTTCGTTCACGTCCTCAACATAGGTGGATCGGATACGCTCAAAGATGTCCCCGAACAGATCGAGGTTTTCGTATGTTGTGCGCTTTGATTTGGTTTCTTGCGCAACAAGGGGTGCAGCAAACTGTGTGGTCACGACCACACCGGCCAAAGCGCCGCAGAATGCTGCTGTCATAAATTTCTTCATCTTGAGCCTTTCTCATCCAGATCGAGCACAAACCAAGGTGTCGGATCTACCGGAATTCCATCTTCTCTGAGTTCTATATAGAGTGATTCATTACGAATGAACGATTTTCCTGAAGTAAGTTCGATCAAAAACTCATCAGCACCGGGCTGATCACCCTTTAGTAACCCGATTGGGTCGCCACGTGCAATCACTGCCCCTTCTTCCACGAACACCTCTCCTAGACCTGCAAGCACCATAAGATACTGGGGACGTGGCTCAAGTATGGCAACCGTCCCATAATCAAGCAAGTTGCCAACATATCGCAGTGTTGCGCCCCAAGGGGCGGTAACGACGGAGAGCGGTGGTGCTGTCAGGACGAGGCCGGGGCGGGAAAGGCCGCCTGCATCTGGCTCGTTGTAGCCGCGCAGCAGTTTGCCCGAGACAGGTGGGATCAGGGTGCCGCGCCCGCTTTGGAAGCTGGCCATTGCGGTGGTGTCATCGATGGGTTTGAGGGCGCCCAGCGCGGACGCGAACTGGCGCAGGCTTTTGGCGTTTTGAGCCAGTTGTTTGAGTTTGGTTTTGTCGGAGCCTATCCGCGTGGGGAGTTTGCGCCGCCGAGAGAGCGCCTCGGTGAGGTCTGATCTGGCGCTTTGGAGGTCGCTTAGGCCCTTGCGCATAAGGGTTTCGGCAAGGGCTTGCACGCTGGCGAGTTGTTTGAGCTCGTCGAGTTGGGCGCGCAGGGCGTCGGTTTTGCTTTGCAGCGCGGGGGTCATTTCGGCCATCACATGGGCGGCGCGCGCGGCCCCGACTGGGCCGCCGGGATGGGCCATCAAGAGCGGTGCGGGGGAGCGTTCGATTTGCTGGAGCACGCCGAGGAGTTCGGAGAGTTCGGCGCGGCGGTTTTGCCATTCAGCCTCGATCTCGATTTTGCGCGCCGAGGCGAGGCGCAAACCGTCGCGCATCACCGCCAGCCCGTTCTCATAGGCACGCACGGCACGGCCCAGCGCTTTGACGCGGGATTGGGCTTTGGTGGCTTGCTTGAGCGCACTAACGGCGCGTTCAATTTGCCGTGATGCCGCTGTCGCTTCCGCCGCGCCCGGAGTTTGGGCATGGAGTGGGCTGGCGAGGAGTGTCAGCGCAAGGAGAAGCGGAAGGGCGCGCATCAGCTTTTGAGCAGGCTTTGCCCGGTCATTTCGGGCGGTTGGTCGGTTTGCATGAGCGCCAGCAGGGTTGGGGCGAGGTCGGCGAGGCGGCCACCTGTTTTGAGGGTGGTGTTTTGGGGCCCACCCACGAGGATGAGGGGGACCGGGTTGAGGGTGTGGGCGGTGTGTGGGCCGCCGGTATCGGGATCGACCATGACCTCGCAATTGCCGTGATCGGCGGTGACGAGGATGGCGCCGCCGGTTGTTTCGAGGGCTTTGAGCGCGCGGCCAAGCTGGTGGTCGACAGCGGCGCAGGCGGACATGGCGGCTGCGAGGTCGCCGGTATGGCCGACCATGTCGGGATTGGCGAAGTTGACGATAATGGCGTCGTGCTTTTGGTTTTCAATTGCGCTCACGAGCTGGTCGCCGACTTCCTCGGCCGACATTTCGGGCTTGAGGTCGTAGGTGCGCACTTTGGGGCTGGGGGCGATGGTGCGGTCTTCATCCGGGTTCGGGGTTTCGACGCCGCCGTTGAGGAAAAACGTGACGTGGGGGTATTTTTCGGTCTCGGCGAGGCGGAACTGGGTTTTGCCTTGTTTTGCCAGCCATTCGCCAAGGGTGTTGGCGATGTCCTCAGACGGGTACATGACGTCCATCCACTGGTTGTGGGCGTCGGAGTATTCGACCATGCCGCAGGCGGTTATTTTGGGTCTTGGGCCGGTTTCGAAGCCGTCGAAGGCGGGGTCGAGGAAGGCGGAGAGGATTTCGCGGGCGCGGTCGGCGCGGAAATTGATGAAGAAGAGGCCGTCGCCGTCTGCCATGCCGGAGTAGTCGGATGGGATGATGGGCTCGACGAATTCGTCGGTGGTTTCGGCTTCGTAGGCGGCTGCGAGGGCGTCGCGCCATGGGGATTTGTGGCCTTTGCCGTGGGCCATGGCGGTGTAGGCTGTCTCGATGCGGTCCCAGCGGGTGTCCCGGTCCATGGCGTAGAAGCGGCCTGTTATGCTGACGATGAAGGCGGTGGTGCCGGTGAGGGCGGCTTCGAGCGCTTCGAGATGTGGTTCGGCGGATTTGGGGGCGACGTCGCGGCCATCTAGGAAGGCGTGGACAGCGACCGGGATGCCAGCGGCGCTCAGGGCTTTGACGGTGGCGATGAGGTGGCTGATATGGGAGTGGACGCCGCCATCGGAGAGCAGGCCCATGACATGGGCGGTGCCGCCTGTTTCTTTGAGGCGGGCGATGAAGCGGGTGAGGGCTGGGTTTTGCTGAAAACTGCCGTTTGCGAGCGCGGCGTCGATCTTGGGGAGGTCCATCCAGACGATGCGGCCTGCGCCGATGTTCATGTGGCCAACTTCCGAGTTGCCCATCTGGCCCTCGGGGAGGCCCACGTCTGGGCCGTGGGCGGCGAGCTCGGTGGTGGGGCAGCTCTGCCAGATACGGTCGAAATTGGGGGTGTCGGCGAGGGCGGGGGCGTTGGCGGTGGTGTCTGCGCTCAGGCCCCAGCCATCGAGGATACATAGGACGACGGGTTTGGGGGGCATGCTTGGCACTCCTGACACTGGTTGTTGGGGATCGTTTAACCGGGTTTGGAGTCGGTGCCAATGCAGTTGATGGTTTGGTAGTGATCCAGCGCGGTGCCGATCCAGTTGAGCCAGACGGGGATGTCGCATTGAGCGTGGAGGAAGGTGAGAGTGTAAAACAGCGCGATGGCGAGCCATGCGATCACGAGCAGAGCGCGGAGGCGGCGCAGGAAGGACGCGGTTTTGAGCTGCCAGCCGTCGGTGATGGTGGGGTCGTGCTTGGCGTCTTTGGCGAGTGCGTCGATCCAGAGGAACAGGCCGATGGTGAGAATTGTGCTGGGGAGGGTGAGGTATTGCCATGGGTAGAGGCTGGACCAGTCGAGGATGTAGAAGACGGAGAAGGCCGAGATCGCGGTTTCGCCCATGCCTGCGGCGGTGATCAGGACTTGGAGGCGGCCGGGGTCGATGGCGGAGATTGCAG
>CAZQMR010000112.1:0-10293 GCA_964594465.1 uncultured Rhodobacterales bacterium | reverse complement strand
CGATCCAGATGCGTGCCGATTTCTGATGGCGTCAGAACAAAATCGACACAGCCGCTGCCAATCGCAGCGCTTGGCATTCCGTCGTATTTGGCGGTTTCTGTAGATTGCGCCAGCGTGATCCCGCCCGCAGCGCGGATCGCTTGCACGCCGTAGCTGCCATCAGAGCCCGTGCCCGATAAAATAAGACCAACCGCGCGCTCCTTCTTTTCTGAAGCAAGGGACAAAAAGAACCGATCCACAGAGGGCTTTGATGCTGCAAGCTCCGGGCTCGGGGTTTGCAATTGGAGCGTTCCGTTCTTGACCACGACATCACTGTTAGGGGGTGTCACATAGACCGTATTGGCCATAGGCGTGACGCCGCTTTCTATCTCCATGATGTCCAGCGTGGTTTCTCGTTTGAGCAAAGTTGTCAGCAGGCTTTTGTGGCGCGGGGACAAATGCTGCGCGATGATATAGGTCGCGTTGTTGTTCTGGGGCAAGTTGCGCACGAGCTTTTGCATCGCTTCAAGACCACCGGCAGAACTGCCAATACCAATCCAAAAGAAGTCATTAGAAGGCGCATCTTCCGCTGCCGGTGGGGTGGCCAGCTTCGGTTCTGGGGGTGTCATTAATACAACCTATACAAGAATTTCAACTCTTGTTTACCCGTAAGCGTCAAAATTTGCAATTGTGAATCCGTGCGGTTTTGGGCTTATTCCAGCAGTGCCTTTCGAATGAGATTTAGGCCCAGAATGAAGAACACGACAAAAAAGACCTGCCGAAATCCATCCTGCGATAGATGTGCCCGCACCCGCTCCCCCAGTTGGAACCCAAGCAGCGTCGGCGCGACCATCAGGGCCGAGATCACTGCAAGTCGTGGCGAGAGCAAGTTTTGCGTCAAGTATCCTGCCAAAAGCGGCAGGCTGCCCGCAAATACCAACAGCCCTGTGGCCCGCACCATTTCGTCTTTGTCTACTCGACGCATCGACAAATAAATCGCAATCCCCGGCGCATAAATCGCCGCCAATCCCCCAAACAATCCAGTGGCCCCGCCAAGGATCACTTGGGCTTTGTGGGCGTGGTGCTCTGGCAGCTCTGGCGGGGTTCCAAGCACATTCACAGCCACAAAGATCAGAATGACCGTGCCAAGTGCGCCGTAAATCAGCCGATCAGACGCGCCCGCACTAAAAATCGCGGAGAAGAAAATCAGCGTCATCATCGTCGCCAGAAAGCAACGATAGCGCTTGATCGCGGCCCACATCTGACCCGCGCGGTAAAATTGCCATGCGTTCGAGATGATCAGCGGAAACAGGATGATTGAAATCGCCATGCGCGGTTCAAGCGCCAGCGTCATCAGGCCAAGCGCAATGGTTGGCATCCCAATACCGGCAATGCCTTTGATTGTGCCTGCGATAAGAAAGGTGGCCGTGGTGATCAGCAAAAGGGTGGTCGTGTCCATGGCTTTGCCTACACGCTCGCGCAGTTCGGGGAAAGCATTGAGGGTGGTTGGGGCATGTGCTTAGCTGCTGGCAAAACTGGAGGGATGGAAATGAAGGTTTTGCCAATCGCAGGATACGCCGATGTGATGTCAGCGCGCCCCGGTGACGTTGTGAATTTCAAAGTGTCTTCGCAAAGCTCTGCCCCCTTTCGCGCCCGGCTTGTGCGCTCAATCTCTGCCGATCCCAATCCGGCGGGCATGGGCGTTGTGGAAGAAGCGGCAGACACATGGTTCGCTCCGCGCGAGGTGCCATCCCGCGTGCAACCGTTCCACCCCGGCTCCTATGGTGTCAGCGCCGAGCCAGTTGCCCTATCCGCACCATTCGTAGCCTCCGCATGGATCTATCCGACCTTGCGCAAAGACAGCGCTCAGGCTGTTTTGTCGCTTGGTCCGGTGTCAGTGATCCTTGATAGCACTGGCTTTGCTGTGCTGGAGGTCGGGGATGTTGCGATTTCCACCAGCGTGCCCGTGAAGCTGCGCTGTTGGCACAAACTCACGGTCACAGTCGCCGCTGATGGCGCGGCCCAAATTCGCCAAGAGCCACATGACCCGCGCGAGCAATCCCGCGGTGAAGGCAGCGGCAAAGTGCCCGTCCTCAAGATAAACGATCGCGTTCGTGTCGCTGCACGGCTGCTCAATGGCGAAGTCGTGGATCATTTCAACGGAAAGATCGAAGCACCGGGCATTGGCAGCGCGGTTTGGGATTTTTCGCAAGACATCTCCTCGCTCTTGGTTCCGGGCACACCCGCGCTTGAGCTGGTGAATTACCCTGCGCGTGCGATGACGGGCGTGGCATGGCAAGGCGACGAGATGAATTGGACCCATGCGCCAGATCAGTACGGCGCGGTGCATTTTCACGATGATGACATTTATGATTTCGGATGGGACACGGATTTCAGCTTCGAGGTTCCCAAAGGCATCCCATCCGGGGTCTATTTCATGCGGCTGGAGTCCGATCTGGGCTTCGACGCCGTTCCGTTGTTTGTTATGCCCGAACGCGGTGAGCGCCGCGCCAAAATTGCTGTTCTCGCGTCAACCTTCACCTATTCCATCTACGGCAACCATGCGCGCCCAGACTACGAGCCAAGTTGGCAAAACCGCATCAAAGACTGGGGCGCCTATCCCAACAATCCCGCCGAGTACCGCCATTATGGCCTCTCCACCTACAACAATCATTCCGATGGCTCCGGCATCTGCCACGCCTCCCATCTGCGCCCTCTGTTCAATACGCGCCCCGGCTATCTCACATGGTCAACCACGCCCTGTTCTGGCCTGCGCCACATTCCGGCGGACAGTCACCTGATTTCATGGCTGCACGCGAAGGGGTATGACTACGACATCGTGACCGATGAGGCGCTGCAAGCCGACGGGTTGGCAGCGGTTGCGGGCTATGCAGCTGTGTTGACCGGCTCGCACCCGGAGTACCACACGGCCCAAACACTCGATGCGTTAGAGAGCTATCGCGATACTGGCGGTGCACTGCTTTATCTCGGCGGCAATGGTTTTTATTGGCGCATTGCGCGTCACAGCGAGAATCCAGCCGTGCTCGAAATCCGCCGCGCCGAAGCGGGCATTCGAGCATGGGCGGCAGAGCCGGGCGAGTATTACAACGCCTTTGACGGCACCTATGGCGGGTTGTGGCGGCGCAATGGCCGACCCCCGCAAAAGCTGGTTGGGGTCGGGTTTACGGCGCAAGGTAACTTCTTTGGCGCACCCTTCAAACGGACCTGCACCGATCCCGCCTTCGATTGGGTGTTTGAGGGCGTGGAGGGCGATCTCATCGGCGATTTCGGCTATTCCGGCAACGGGGCCGCCGGGTTCGAGCTGGACCGTGTCGACATGCGCCTCGGCGCCCATGATGGCATCACCTTGCTCGCCCAATCCGTGTCCCAAGAAGAAGACTTCGTGCTGGTCCCGGAAGAACAACTCACTCACATCACCAACCTCTCCGGTTCGCCAGAGGACGAGATCCTACGCTCGGACATGATCTGGTTCGAAACCCCCGGCGGTGGCGCGGTGTTCTCTGTCGGCTCAATCACGTTTTGCGGCTCCTTGCCTTGGAACGGGTTTGATAACAACGTGTCCACGCTGCTGGGCAATGTGGTGGAGCGGGTGCTCGCACGGTAAGTGGCGGGTTTTGTGGCTTGGTTTCGCCGTAGGATTTCGCGAAGGTTAATAAATTACTTCTCTAGAGAAGTAACGGAGGTGAACGAAATTTAAGACGTAAATACAATGCTCTACAGATTAATGAAGGTTGATTCACGAGTTATCCACAGGCGCTCAAATCGCCCGAAACAACTCCATCAACGGCAGCACCTGCCTGAAATTTTCCCGCACCGCGACCAGCAAGCCGCCATCGTCAGAACGCCAGGTATCGCCCATCTCGGCATGGATGATTAGGTTTTTGCGCTTGAGCAACTCTCCATGCGGATGCTCTTTGTCAAATGGCTTTGGCACATTTTTCAGCGGCGCCTCGCCCCAGCCCGACATCTCCCAACCGATCTGATCCAACAGCCCCTGCAACTCATCCCCGTGTGTATCGACAAAGCCACGAAACCGAGCCAAAGCATCCCCGCGCAGCCCCATAATCCCACAACCCGTCACCAGCGACCCCGGCTCAGACCCAAAGAAAAACGCAGGTGTAAACGGGTCATCGCCGGGTGCGCGCCACATCATATGGAGATGCGCATTCAGCGGCGTTTTGTCCTTGGAAAACCGCACATCACGGTAAATGCGAAACAGCTTTGGCTTCATCGCCGTGCCTGACAACCGCGAGAAATCCTCCGCCAAAAGATCTCCAAACAGTTCCGCCGGCTTCTTGATCGCGACCGTGTAATGCTCTTTGCGCGGGTTGAACCAGTCCTTGGAATTATTGTCCTTAAGCTCCGCAAAAAACGCGTTGCTGTCGTCAATCATCTGAGCAAAACCATCAGCCATGCCGTGGCCCCTCAACCCATGCCAAGAAGCTTGCGCACGACCCAGAGATACGCGCGATTGGGCAGCAAGCCGACCATGCGCAGGAGCAGCGAAAAGCGCCGTGGAAAGGTGATCTCAAAACCGCTCTTGTTCAGCCCCAAAACAATCCTTTGCGCGGCTTCATCAGCTTGCATCAGGAACGGCATTTTGAATTTATTGACCGATGTTGCATGGGTTTCAACAAACCCCGGATTGATCACCGACAGCCGCACATTGTGTTGGACCAGATCCATCGCAAGGCTTTCGGCCAGCGCAATCAAACCAGCCTTGCTCGCAGAATAAGGCCCAGAAGCCGGCAAACCGCGATACCCTGCAACCGATGCCGTGATCGCTATGACCCCGGATTTGCGCTCCATCATATGCTTCATCACCGGGTCCAGCCCGTTAATCACGCCCTTTAGATTGACATCAATCATCTTGTTGGCGGTCGTCACATCGAACTTGTGGGCCCTGAGCGGCGTATAAATCCCAGCATTCAAGATCGCCAGCACCAGCGGCCCTTGCGCTGTTATCTTGTCCACGATCTCGCGCATAGCCGCCGGATCAGTCACATCCCCAGCCAGCGGTTTGATCTTTCCGGGCATCTCAGCGGCCAACGCCTCAAGCTCGTCAAGCGAGCGTGCTGTGACCCAAACTTCCCAACCTTCCTTGGCAAGTTTGAGCGCAACCGCACGGCCAATCCCGCCGCTCGCACCGGTTACCCAGGCAGCGCCTTGGCTCGGTTTAGCAACTTGGGAAAAAACCGACACTATTTCTAGACGTTAAAGTAATTGGCGAAAGCAGGGTTCAAATCGTTGGCAAGGATACGGGCCGCACCGCCAAAAGCGCGTACTTCGTTGCCCACCCATTCGCCGCGCGCATCGTAAAAAAGCTCCATGTCGCGCTTCAGCCCGGTACATTTGTAAACCGCACATTCGACATTTCCCGCAGGTGCCGCGATGGTTTCGCCGCGCCGCTTTTTAACCGTTACATTGATCGGCTGACCAGACTGCGTTGAAATCCAAGTCTTGCGCTGCAGCACTTCAGGCGACCAATAGGAGGTCGTGCCGGGGTTGCCCTTCACCAGTCCTTTGAACTTGGTACCATCGACCTGAAAGCCGCCGGAAACTCTCTTGCCCGTCACTGCGAACTTTTTCTTGTTTTCAAAAGCAGTCGACTTGAGCGAGATCAATCGTCCGCTTTCCCAAACCTCCGTCGCCTCCAAACCATACCGGTATTTTACGACCAACAGATTGGCTTTGGTTGAAATCGAATATTTCGCAGTCACACGCGAGCCTTTGGTCTTTACCGACAAAGATGAGGTTCCAACCCGCGATTTGCCAAAGGTGATCGTGTATTTGCGCGCCGCGGATTTCGCAATCGCGGGCGTCGGAAAGGCAAGCGCGGCCCCAAGGCCAAGCACTGCGTCGCGTCTTGTAATGTTCATCTTGTCACCCAAACAGGTTCAGCGCCCTGCTGAGAGGGCCGGTGAATTTCATCTTGCCTGACATTACTATCAAACAAATGCACACTTCATCCCCAATTATTTTTGGCGTGTGATCATGGTGGTGATCCGCTTGCATCACATCACCAGAACACAGCACGTCCTCCCCATCCTGCAACTGGCCTGTCAGCACCAATGTTGCTTCTTCGCCATTATGGGTATGGCTTGGAATGGTTGTGCCGGGCTTGGCACGCAAAAGCTGAACTTTCTCGCCATCGTAGCCAGCGAAATCATAGACTGACACTCCGGGGAAACGGAACTTCCACTTTATGTCGTCCTCATTCGCGCCGATCGCATTCAAGATCGTGCCGGGGATTGTTGCGCCCTGAAACTTTTGCGGCGCGTCGATCTCAAATTCCGGTGCCGCGTCAATCAACGCCAAAGTGGCCTCTAGTGATGGACCCTCGCTGGCCATTGGCGTCTGGGTCTTGGTCTCGGTTTCCAGCAAGGACCCGCCCAGCGCTTCAATGCGTGCAACTTCTTCGCGACATCTAGCGCAATAGGTCAAATGACTGGCGACAAGCAGTGAAACACCCTCGCTAGTCGTGCCAGCGGCATAACTTGCTAATGTATCTGTAGACAAATGGTAGTCAGACATTTCCACTCCAGAATCCCAGTTCTTTTGGTCCTAACGCAACACATGTTTTCACTCTACGCACCAGTCATGCAACCGGATCAATTTTTTGCGTCATTTTCAATTAAGCGCATACTTGATCTTGGAGTTAGGGGATTTGTTGCTTAGGTCAAGGAAACTTCATTGCCCGAAACAGACCGTAATGGGACGTGAGCACCGATTTTCTGTGTTTACGCTTTTCGCGGTTAATCATACTGTAACGCTCCTATCGCGCCAGAACGAGGCTGATCCACAATGCGAATGTACCCTGATCTTCCTGCCGCAGTGGGAAATACCCCGTTGATTAAGCTTAACAAAGTGTCAGAGGAAACCGGCTGCGAAATCTGGGGCAAAGCCGAATTTATGAACCCGGGCCAGTCCGTCAAGGATCGGGCCGCGCTCTCAATCATTCAGAATGCCGTGGCAAGTGGCGATCTTCGCCCGGGTGGCACAATTGTTGAAGGAACGGCTGGCAATACCGGCATTGGGCTTGCGCTGGTCGGCTCAGCCATGGGCTTTAAAACCGTGATCGTGATCCCTGAAACCCAAAGCCAAGAGAAAAAGGACATGATTCGCTTGGCAGGTGCACAGCTGGTTGAGGTGCCCGCAAAGCCTTACCGCGATCCCAACAATTTCGTGCGCTATTCCGGGCGGTTGGCGCAAGAGCTTGCCAAAACCGAACCAAACGGCGCGATCTGGGCCAATCAATTTGACAATACCGCCAACCGTCAGGCCCATATTGATACCACTGGTCCTGAAATTTGGGAGCAAACCCAAGGCCAAGTTGATGGCTTCATTTGCGCTTGCGGCTCCGGTGGCACGCTGTCTGGCATCGCCGAAAGCCTGCGTGGTTTTAACAAAGATATCAAAATCGGTCTGGCCGATCCCGATGGAGCCGCGCTTTACAACTGGTTCACCCATGGTGAGCTGAAATCAGAGGGCTCGTCGATTTCCGAGGGCATCGGGCAGGGGCGCATCACCGAAAATCTCAAAGGTCTTGAGGTCGATTTCGCCTATAATATCCCCGACCGCGAGGCGCTGCCGATTGTCTTTGATCTGCTCGCCGAGGAGGGCCTCTGCATGGGCGGCTCAACAGGTGTGAATATCGCGGGGGCGGTGCGCATGGCCAAAGAAATGGGGCCCGGCGCGCGCATCGTGACGATTCTTTGCGACTATGGCACCCGCTATCAGTCCCGCCTGTTCAATCCAGTGTTTCTGCGCGAAAAGGGCCTGCCCGTGCCGGACTGGTTGGAAAAGGACGCCTCTGGCCTGCCAATTGTCTTTGAAAGCTGAGCCAATCCGGCACTATTTTGCTGGATCTAGCTCCAAATTATCCGAGTATTGATTTGCGCCTCCGCATACGCCATAGACGTCCGAAGACACATCCCCATCGCTTGGCTGTATGGGCGCTGTTATTTGCCGGGTTTGCACTGATCCAATTGGTTGGAGCAAACCCCGCAAAGGCTCAGGACATTCCTTCTGAAACACTGACCCGCTGGGAAACCACCGCTCGCGCGGCGGAAACCCAATTGGGACGCGTCGCACCTATTCTTGAGCGTTTGGAAATCCTGCGTGCAACCTTGTCTCAACAGCGCACCGCCGCGCTCAACTCTCAAGATGGTGGCAAAGCCCGGATTGAACGGCTTACAAATCAGCTCGAAGCGCTGGGTCCGGCACCAGAAGAAGGCATTGATGAAGCCGCTGACGTCGCCGCACGTCGGGCCCAACTGGAACAAGAGATTACCAAAGCTCGTGCGCCAACATTGGCTGCCGAAGAGGCCTATCGCCGCGCCGATGGTCTGATCCGCGAAATTGATGCCAGATTGCGCGCCGATTTTACCCGCCGCCTGATTGCGCGCCAGCCTACACCACTCTTGCCCGAGCATTGGCTCACAGCCGCCAGCGAAAGCCGCAGCTATCTTGCCAGTGCGTTGGGCGAAGCAGGTCGCAGGCTTGAAATCACCCGCACACGCGAGGCAATCTTGCCCGTTGCGATCCTGACGCTGTTCGGTCTCTTTCTGTTGGCCTATTTGCGTCCGCGCCTGCTGCGCAATTTCGAAGCGCTCGCGGTGGAGCAAACCCTCCCTCAGCGGCGCATCTGGACCTTTTCGCTCCTGAATTTCCTGCGCTTCCTCGTGCCACTCTTTGCGGCCGTTCTCCTGATCGAGGCCTTTGAGCTTATAAACTTGATCCCGCTTAGCGCACCGGGCCTAGATCAGACTCTCTATTATGGCGCCGGAATGCTCTGCGCCGCCTATTGGTTGGCCAGCTCGCTGTTTTCACCCCGCGCACCCAGCCTCAGCGTGTCAGGCTACTCAAATCCAAAAGCATCCCGCCTTTGGCGGATCGTCATGCTGCTTGGCCTAATCCCCGGCGCGACCGCTTTGACCGGCTTTTTTAGCGCCGTCAGTGACTCCAGCATCGCAACCCGTCCAGTGCTGCAATTTCCAGTCACGCTCCTTGGTGCCTTTCTTTTGTTCTGGTTCTGCACGTCCATTCGCCCGCGCCCCAGAAAACCCGATCCTGACGAGAGCACCCCCGCTGGGTCCGAACCCATCTGGCGGCTCATCCTCTCCATCATCAGCCGCATGGGCCGCATCGCAGCCATCCTCGCCCCCATTGCTGCCGCCATCGGTTATTTCGAGGCATCGCTGTTCCTGCTGATCCCACCCATCCTCAGCATCGGCGTGCTGTCGGTTTGTTTCGTCCTGTTCGACCTTTTCCAACGCGGCATCGACAGTTGGATCGCGCGGCACGCCGCATCAGAGGGCGAACCGACCTCGCGCCTCGGCCTGCTGCCCGTGCTGGCGGGTTTCGGCATTATCTGCTTGGCGCTGCCAGTGCTGGCGCTGATCTGGGGTGCGCGCGTCTCTGATCTGACCGAACTTTGGGTCTATCTGCGCGATGGCATCCAGATCGGCAACAGCCGCATCTCCGTCACTGATTTCCTCAGCTTCGCACTGGTGTTCGGCATCGGCTACACCATCACCCGCTTTCTCCAAACCCTCATGCGCGGCACCGTCATGCCTCGCACACGGCTCGATGCAGGCGGGCAAAACGCAGTTGTCTCCGGCATCGGCTATATCGGTTTTTTCCTTGCCGCCGTGCTCGCCATTTCCGCCACCGGGCTTGACCTCTCCAACCTCGCCATCGTCGCGGGTGCGCTCTCCGTCGGCGTTGGCTTTGGCCTGCAAACCATCGTCTCCAATTTCGTCTCCGGCATCATCCTCTTGATCGAGCGCCCCATCAAAATCGGCGACTGGATCGAGGTCGGGGGGCAATCGGGCTATGTGCAATCCATAAATGTTCGCTCAACAGAGATCCAAACCTTCGACCGCGCCTCCGTTATCGTGCCCAACGCCGACCTCATCGCGGGCACCGTGCTCAACTGGACCCACTCGTCAATGGCAGGCCGCGTCATCGTGCGCGTGGGCGTCGCCTATGGCACCGACGTGCGCTTGGTCGAAAAAATCCTGACCGAAATCGCCGAAGCCCACCCCATGGTCCTGCGCCGCCCCGCGCCCAGCGTCGTCTTCATGGGCTTTGGCGCGGACAGCCTGGACTTTGAAATCCGCGCCATCCTGCGCGACGTCAATTTCATGCTCTCCGCCCGCTCTGACATGAATTTCGAAATCGTGCGCCGCTTTGCAGAAGAAAACATCGAAATCCCCTTCGCCCAACGCGAGATCACTATCAAAAATCCAGAGGCGCTTTCAAACCAGAACAAAACTCCCCAGATATAAT
>CAZQMR010000111.1:251-10429 GCA_964594465.1 uncultured Rhodobacterales bacterium | reverse complement strand
AAACTGCGCCCCGGCTCTGCAGAACCGGGCGAGATCGTGCATCTGGATGGCCGGGTGCTTGGAGACCATAACGGCGTGATCCATTACACAATCGGTCAGCGCCGCGGCCTTGGCATTGGCGGTGGCGATCCGCTTTATGTGCTCAAGCTCGATCCCGACACGCGCCAAGTCATCGTTGGCCCACGCGAAGCGCTGGCTGTGCGCCGCATCCCGATCCGCGAGATTAACTGGCTTGGTGATACGGACTTCCAAGATGCTCCGCCCGAGGGTTGGGAAATGGGTGTTAAAGTGCGCTCCACCCGCCCGCCAAAGCCTGCCCGCATCTTCCCAACCGGGCCAGACAGCGCCGAAGTGGAGCTATCTGTCGCGGAAGAAGGGGTTGCCCCCGGTCAGGCTTGTGTTTTTTATGATCCACAAACGCCCCGCATCTATGGCGGCGGCTGGATTACGAGGAGCTGAGACCATGCTTGCCCTGATTTCCCCTGCCAAATCGCTTGATTTTGCCGAACATCCTTTTGCGTTTGAAACCACCAAGCCTGCCTTCCAGAAAGAAGCCAACATGCTGGTGGACGCAGCGCGAGGTCTGAGCGCCAGCGATCTGTCCAAACTGATGAGCATCAGCGATGACTTGGCGACCCTGAACCACAAACGATTCAAAGCCTTCAAAACCCGCTCGACAGACAATAACGCACGCCCTGCCGCGCTCACCTTTGCTGGTGACACATATACTGGGTTGGAAGCTGGCACGCTGAGTGAGGACGATCTGGCCTATGCACAGGATCACCTCCGCATTCTGTCGGGCCTCTATGGCCTGCTGCGCCCGCTTGATCTGATCCAGCCCTACCGCCTTGAGATGGGAAGTCGCTTGCATACGGAAAATGCGAAAAACCTCTATGGCTTTTGGGATGACAAGATCACCAAAGCCGTCGCCAAAGCCGCCAAGGCAACCGACAGCGCTTTTGTGCTGAACGCGGCGAGCCAAGAATATTTCAAATCGGTCAAAACCGATGCGCTCAAGCTGCAAGTGATCACGCCAGCCTTTGAAGAAGAGAGTGGCGCCGGGCGCAAAATGATCGGCTTCTTCGCCAAAAAGGCCCGTGGTGCCATCGCCCGCTTCATGGTCACCGAAAAAATCACCAAGGCCGAAGACCTCAAAGCCTTCAACTGGGAAGGCTACAGCTTCCGCTCTGATCTCACAGACAGCAACCGCTGGGTCTTCACCCGCCCGGCTGTCTCCAAAGCCGCTTAACAAGGAAACAAACATGTCCGATCTCGACGCCGTTCTGGCCCATATTGATGCCAACCAGGACGCCGCGCTTGAGCGCTTGTTTGAGTTCTTGCGCATTGATTCCATTTCCACCGACCCTGCCTATGCTGGCGCTTGCGTTAAGGCGGCGGATTGGCTGGTCGATGATCTAAACTCCATCGGTTTTGAGACCACGCGGCGAGATACCCCCGGCCACCCGATGGTTGTAGGTCATGGCGGCGATAGCGGCCCAGAATTCTTGTTCTACGGCCACTACGACGTGCAACCGGTTGATCCGCTTGAGCTTTGGACCCGTCCGCCTTTTGATCCCATCGTAGAAGATACCGGCAATGGCGATGTGATCCGGGGGCGCGGTGCTGCGGATGACAAAGGTCAGTTGATGACCTTCGTGGAGGCCTGCCGCGCTTACAAAGCCGTCACTGGCAAGCTGCCTGCACGCTTAAAACTGTTCTTTGAAGGTGAAGAGGAAAGCGGCTCGCCTTCGCTGATCCCGTTTCTCAAAGAGAACAAGGAAGAGCTGAGCGCTGATCTTGCGCTGGTGTGCGACACCGGTATGTGGAACGCCACGACGCCTGCGATCTCTACCATGCTACGCGGCATGGTCGGCGAAGAAATCACCATCACGGGCCCCGACAAAGACCTGCATTCCGGCATGTATGGCGGCCCCGCGATCAACCCGATCCGCGTGCTGACCAAAATCCTCGCAGGGCTTCATGACGATGAAGGGCGCATCACCCTGCCCGGTTTTTATGACGGTGTTGCCGACCTGCCAGAGATGGTAAAAGAGCAATGGGATGGGTTGAATTTCGACGCCTCGCGCTTCTTGGGCGAAGTCGGCTTGTCAGAACCTGCCGGCGAAAAAGGCTACAGCGCGCTTGAGCAGATTTGGTCCCGCCCGGCCTTAGACGTGAACGGCATCACCGGCGGCTATACCGGCGAAGGCTTCAAAACCGTGCTGCCTTCTCAAGCCATGGCGAAACTTTCCTTCCGCCTCGTCTCCAAACAAGACCCGGACAAAATTCGCGCTGCCCTACAAACCTATATCAAAGACAACCTACCCGAAGATTGCAGTGTCAGCTTCAAATCAAAAGACGGTTCATGGGCCACAGAAATGCCCATCGACGATCCCGCCTTTGGCAAAGCCCACAAAGCACTCAGCGATGAATGGCCCAACCCGGCCGTTTATGCTGGCTGCGGCGGCTCCATCCCAGTTGTCGGTCATTTCGCGGAAATCCTCGGCATGGACAGCATGCTCATCGGCTTTGGCTTAGAAAGCGACCAGCTCCACTCCCCCAACGAGCAGTACAATCTTTCCAGCTTCCAAAAAGGCATCCGCTCTTGGGCGCGGGTCTTGGATGCGCTGAGCTAAATTTAATGCCGCGCCGCGCGCCCACCTCGGCGCTTGGGCGCGGCTGATGTCTCCAGCCCCTCACGCAAAACGCTGTTCATCGGATGATCCGGGGCGCTGGGCGCATAAAAGGCAAGCAACTCTTCGATACCGCCGCGCATATCCTCGCCCGCCGGAACCCCAAGCGCCCAATCCAGAAAAATCGTGCGGCAATCCTCCAGCACAAGTTCATCCATCCGGTAGGCTTCGAACATCAATCCGCGTGGATCACAGGCCAGCGTGCCCTTTAGAATTTTGCTCATCAGCCCCTCACATGTCACTTGGCGGGATAAAATCAAGCACCGCCACTTCAGGGCGGCACATAAAGCGCAACGGCGGCAGAGACGTGCCCAAACCAGTGATCACCAAGAGTGATCGCCCGGCTTCAAAGAACCAACCCCGATCATATTTCTTATATTTGACCGGCATGATCGTGGCCCCAACAAAGGGCAAACGCACCTGCCCTCCATGAGTATGCCCGCAGAGCATCAAACTTGGCCCGCCTTGCGTCATCGCAAATGCATCCGGTGAATGGGACAGCGTGAGAGCGGCAGCATTTGGGTCAAGCATTGCATGAAGCGCATCAAAATCCGGTGGAGGTTGGCTCGACACATCGTCATATCCCAATACCTCCAGAATTTGGCCCGTCTTTGGATCCTCCACTTCTGCGATTTCGTTGACCAGCACAGTTATGCCAACCGCTTCTAGTTCCGCGCGGGTCTTTTCGCCGGACCATGCGTAATCATGGTTGCCAAGTATCGCGATAGACCCAAGCCGGGCCTTAAGCCGCCCCATCTCATGGGCGATTTCTTCCATGACCGGCGAGTGTTTTGCGGCAAATTGCCGGATCTTGGGATACCGATCCATGAAACCAACCAGCGCTTTGTCATGGGCATTGAAGTAATCCCCGAGCCAAAACACCAAATCCGGGCTCTCGTAGGAAAGCTCCTTGAACAGATCGCCCATCCGCTCTGGCGGCCAGTGAAAGTCATTGGGTTGAAGGTCCGAAATGACCAGCGCACGCAAGGGATGCCGGATGCCTGCGATTTCGACTTGGTAGCGCAATATCCGAACAGAGCGCGGCTCAAGCCAAAGCGCCCAATACGCCAGAAAAAGGCCAATCAGGATGGCGAGGCCAAACAGAACCATCCAGAACATCTTCACCTCTGTTACATCGTCACGCCTGTCGCGAAAGCGCAGTGCCCCCGTCTATAAAAGCTTGTGCCTCTTCAAACAAGATTGCATGGCGCTGGGCAAGTTCATTGGGATCATGACTGTATCCACCACCCAACACTAACACCAACGGCACGCCCTGCGCACCACACCATTCAATCACGGCGCGATCTCGGGCGCGCAATCCATTGGTTGTTAGCGCAAGCCTGCCCAGTTTATCTGTTTCATGGGGGTCTACGCCCGCGTTGTAGAATACGATTTCAGGCGCGCCGCGTGTTTCCAGCGCTGCAAATGCACCTTTGAGCGCCGCCAAATAGGGGCGATCTGTCGTGCCATCTGGCAAAGCGATGTCGAAATCTGAGGGAATTTTTCGCGCCGGGTAGTTTTTGCCCGCATGCATCGAAAACGTGATGACACGCGGTTCATTGGCGAAAATCTCAGCCGTACCGTCCCCTTGGTGAACATCCAAATCAAGGACCAAAACCTGATCCACGTCCCCTGCCGCCAACAAGTCAGTGGCAGCCACAGCTACATCATTGAAAACGCAAAACCCGCGCCCACCCATCACACCCGCATGATGCGATCCACCTGCCAAGTTTGCAGCCATCCCATGCTGCAACGCCAATCGCGCGGCCAAGAGCGTGCCCATAACCGATAGACGCGAGCGCCGTGCGACTTGTGTGATGTTGGGCAATCCGAGCGCTCTGATCTCGTCCTCACGCAATTGAGTATTGAGCACACGCTCGACATAAGAAATCTCATGAACCCTCGAAATCAGCTTTACCCCGGCCTCACCGGGTGCGAGCACATTTTGCATCAAGCCAAGCGCATCCAAACGCTGCACCAAATACCCGTATTTCGACATCTTCATTTGATGGCTGTCGCGCAAGGGAATGCCGCCGTAATCCGGGTGATACACCAGCTGCAAACTCATGTGGTGAGCTTTGCCTCAAATATCGCAGCACATTCTTGGGCGGTGCTTGTCAGTTTGGCCTCTAGTTCAGCGATATCTGCCGCGCCACCGCGTTCCATGATCATATTCAAAACGCCCATATCTGCTTCATTTGGTAAAAACCGCCCCTCCGAAACCAGCCGCAGCGTTTGTTGAAGACTTTGACGTAAATTGAACGCTTCGCTCAATTGCCCCGCCTCCGCTTTGGTCAAAAAGCCCGCCGCCACCAGTTTGGGCAAAGCTACAAACGGGTTTTGAACGCCCAAAATTCGCTCAACCAGCAACCCGGTCTGAACCAGCAATTCCATATCCAGCAAACCACCCGGACCCGTTTTTACATCCCATAGATCCCCGTCACCCTTGGCTTGCGCCAAACGGCTGCGCATGTCTGCGACGTCTTGAAAGGTTTCCGCCCGATCTCGCTCCATCAAAAGCGCCTCTGAAATGGCCGCCTCAACATCCGCGCACAGATCCGCACGCCCGGCCACAAGCCGCGCCCGCGTCAGCGCCAGCCGCTCCCATGTCCAGGCGTCTTTCTTTTGATATTGTGCAAACCCCTCAAGCGAGACCGCCACAGGCCCCTTATTGCCCGAGGGTCGCAGCCGCATATCCACCTCATAAAGCGCGCCTTGAGCCGTCTGAGTGGTCAGCGCAAGGATCATCGCTTGGGTGAATTTTGCAAAATACGTGCTCACGGCCAGCTCTTTGGGTCCATCTGTAAACATCTGACCTTGAGCGTCATAGACGACGATCAGGTCCAGATCAGAAGAGACCGTCATCTCATGGGAGCCAAGTTTTCCCATCGCAATGACCGCCGTACCTTTGCCCGGCATTGGCCCATAGCGCCGCTCTACCTCGCCTGCGACATGGGGCAGCAAACCACGCACACACGCCTGCGCAATCGCAGAATAGGACGCAGCTGCCTGAGCCGGGGTGGCATGGCCGCGCAGCAGATGCACGCCTGTGCGAAAGCTCTGCTCCTTGCGCCACTTTCGCGCAGTATCCAACACATCCTCATAGTCCCGCGCCCTCGCAAGCCACGCCTCAAGTTCGGCCTCCAGCGTGGCAGCATCCTCAAGCGGCCCAAAAAAGTCGCTCCCAAGAACCGCATCAAAAACACCGGAATTGCGCCCCAGATACTGTGCGAGGCGCGGTGCCTTGGCGCAGATATCTGCCAAAAGATCAAGCAGTTGCCCATTGACCTTAAACAACGAAAAAAGCTGTACGCCAGCAGGCAATCCACTCAGAAACGCATCAAATTGATATAGCGCTTCGTCAGGGTTGGCGGCTTGGGAAAGTTTCGCCAAAACTTCTGGCCGCAAATCCTCGAATATCTCTTTGGCACGTGGGGAACTTAGGGCCGGCAAAAATTGCCAACGCTCAATCACTGCTTGTCCAGCTTGCGAAAAGGCGCTCGGTTCCACCTGCGCAACCGTTGCCGCCTCATCCCCAACGGTCACCGAATGAACCCGCGCACAGCGTTCAATCACATCATGCTCAAACACAGTCACGTCTTTGAAACCGCTCAGGGCCGCCGCTTGCGCAATTCCGGCTTCACTTTGGGGAATGTGATGGGTCTGCGCGTCATCCATCATCTGCAAGCGGTGCTCCAAGTCACGATGAGCGGCATAGTCCGCGATCAGCACCTCTACATCAGCCCATGGCACCAAATCAGCCTCAGCTAGTGCGTGCAGCGTCTCAACCGTGCCCCGCCCGCGCAGCTCAGGCTTGCGCCCACCAAAGATCAACTGCTGGGTTTGCGCGAAGAATTCAATCTCGCGAATGCCCCCCGGCCCCAGCTTCACATCTAACCCCGCAAATTGCAGCGGCCCTTGCAGCCCCTTATGCTCGCGAATCCGCAGCACCATGTCCTGCGCATCCTGCAAAGCCGCGAAATCCAGATGTTTGCGCCAAATAAACGGTCGCAGCCGTTCCAGAAATCCCTCCCCGGCAGCAACATCCCCCGCACAGGCCCGCGCCTTGATGAACGCGGCCCGCTCCCAAGTGCGCCCAAGGCTCTCGTAATACCGCTCTGCGGGTTCCATCGCGATGCAAACCGGCGTCACAGCCGGATCCGGGCGCAGCCGCAAATCCGTGCGAAACACATAGCCATGCTCTGTTACATCCGAGAGCATCGCATGCATCGCGCGCGTCGCCTTCACAAAACCTGCGCGCAGCTCCGCATAGTCATCAGGGTCATGCTGGGTCTCATCAAAAAGGACAATCAGGTCGATGTCGGACGAGTAATTGAGTTCATAAGCCCCCATCTTCCCCATCGCCAAGACAGTCACTCCACAAGCATTTGCCTTTACATGCTCAGCAGTCATCTTCGGCAGTTTCTTACGCTCAACCTGCGCCAGAAGGCTCGTGCGCAGTGCCAGATCAACTGCCCGCTCCGCAAACAGCGTTAAAAACCGCGTCACTTGGGTCAACTTGAAGATCCCGCCAAGATCACCAAGTGCCGTCATCAACGCGACCCGCCGTTTTGCAAGGCGCAGCGCCATTGCCATATTGGCATCGCCGATCTCAGGAAGCTCGCTCAGGATCGCGGCAAACGCCTGCTCCGGCTCTAGTGCAACTGCTTTCAAAAGCCACTCAGACTCAAGCGTCAACAGCCGCGCCAAGTAATCACTGGACCCAGCGACAGCGCCAAACAGCGTTACCAACTCAGGAGATGTGCCCTGATAGATCGCCGCAACGTCATCCCGACGGGTAGGATTATGGACCCGTGGGCAGCGCGTTGGGGCTTGCCCAAACAGCATTAACGACCCTCGAAACGGGCCATTCTTTGCTCAGAATAGGCCAGCGCACCTTCCAAGAAATCCCGCGACTTAATGGTCTTGCCCTGAAGCACCGCCTCACGCTCAAGCTGGTCCTCAAAACCAGTTTCAAGCCCGCTGCGCATTGCGCGTCTGATGTTGCGATAGGCAACCGTCGGTCCAGCGGCGAGCTTTTGGGCAATCCCATCAACAACCCGATCAAAATCTTTGTCGGAAACGGCCTCCCAGATCATCCCCCAGTCATGTGCCTGATCTGCGGAAATCGGATCGCCCAACAACACAGCCCCCATGGCGCGCGCAAACCCAACTTGACGCGGCAACATGTAGCTTGCCCCAAATTCCGAGAACATCCCAATCTTGGACGCTGTGAAGGTAAATTCAGCACTCCGCTTTGCCACCACAATATCCGCCGAGAGCGCAAGCGGGGCACCACTGCCCGAAGCGGCACCATTCACACCTGCAATCACCGGAATGCGACAGTTCTGAAGCGCGTCCATCAAAGGCATGTATTCTTCGCGTAAAATCCGCTCCAGATCCAAAGAGGCAATGCGCCCATCACCCGTCAAATCCTGTCCCGCACAAAAGTAGTCACCACGCCCGGTCAAAACCAAAACCCGCGCCTCGCCCTCAGCGCGTTTGATTGCGTGCAGCAGGTCATAGCGCATCTGCGAGTTTAGACCGTTGCGCGCGCCGGGGCGGCTCAGCTTCACAATCGCAATCGCTTCGTTCAGATCGTAAATCAGTGTTTCATATGACATAGAGGGGATCCTTTAACTGTCATCAAGCAAGTCTTTGAGACGCGCCTTTTCACTTTCACTCAATTCATGGGGTCGCACATCTGTGGCTTTCGCCCGATTGCGGATCATCATAACAGCCCCGATCAATCCCAGCCCCAACAGGACCGGTGCGGCGAGCCATAAGATCAGGTTTTTTCCGCCAATCAGCGGGCGCAACAGAACAAACTCGCCATAGCGATCCACGATGTACTCCACCGTCGCTTTATCGCTGTCTCCCGCCACCAGGCGTTCCCGCACCAACAGACGCAGATCGCGCGCCAGCGTCGCGTTGCTGTCGTCGATGCTTTCGTTTTGGCACACTAGGCAGCGCAGCTCTTTGGAAATCTCCCGCGCTCTTTGTTCCAGCTCTGGATCATCCAGCACCTCATTGGGCTGCACCGCCAAGGCCGGCGTCACCCAAAGGCAGAGGATCAGGACACGCCACATCCCCCTATTCCGCCGGAACAGCGTTGCTGGGCGTTTTTCGTGCTACTGGCGCGCCCAAACGGTAGCGTCGATCCGTGAGGCTCAGCAATGCCCCAAGCGCCATCACAATCGCTCCGAGCCAAATCCAGTTGGCAAAGGGTTTGATATAGGTGCGCACCGCCCAGCCGTCGCCTTGCTGATCGCCCAGCACCAGATAAACATCCCGCGTGATGCCAAGGTCAATCGCCGCTTCCGTAGTGGTCATGCGCTGAGTGGGAAAAAAGCGCTTTTCCGGTGTCAGCACAAATGTGCTGCCGCCATCGACAACCGTGAATGTGCCCCGCTCCGCCTGATAATTTGGCCCCTTAAAGGCCTCAACAGCATCAAAGGTAATGGTATAGCCATTGGTCTCAAACGTCGTGCCCGGCGTGGCAAGGCGAATATCTTCCGTCTCCCAAGCCGTGATCGCACTGGCGCCAAAGATCGTGAGGCCAAGCCCTATATGCGCCACCGCCTTGCCCCAATCCGCGCGCGGCAGATTGCCAAGGCGGCGCAAAAACTCACCGCTGCTCGCCTTGCCAAACCGCGCTCTTGTCGCCAAATCAGCGGCCGAGCCAAGCACAACCCATGCCGCCAGACAAACCCCAATGGGTGCGAGCATCCGCCCGCCCGTTTGCAGCATCCAAACCAATGAGCCAAGCGCCACCGAAAGCGCCAAAACGCCCCAAAGCGGCTTCATCGCCCGACTGACATTGGCCCGCTTCCACGGCATCACCGCGCCCAAGGGCAGCAGCATCGCCAGCAGCACCACAAAAGGCGTGAAGGTCAGATCAAAAAACGGCGGGCCAACTGAGAGTTTCGTGCCCGTGGTCAGCTCCGCAATCAGCGGCCAAACTGTGCCCAAAAACACCACAATCGCGGATACACTCAGCAACAGATTGTTGAGGATCAGCCCACTCTCTCGGCTCGCCACTGCGAATACCGAGTTCGATTTCAAGAGCGGAGCACGCAGCGCATAAAGTGTGAGCGAGCCACCAATCGCGATGATGAGTATCCAAAGAATAAACACACCCCGCTCAGGATCGTTGGCAAAAGCATGCACACTCGTGATCACGCCCGAGCGCACAATAAAGGTCCCAATCAGCGAGAACGAAAATGCCACAATCGCCAGCAACACGGCCCAGCTCTTGAGCGTATCCCGTTTCTCCACAACGATAGCCGAGTGCAGCAGCGCCGTGGCAAAGAGCCATGGCATGAAGCTCGCATTCTCCACCGGATCCCAGAACCACCAACCGCCCCAGCCAAGCTCATAATAGGCCCACCAAGAGCCAAGCGCGATCCCGACAGTTAGAAACATCCAAGCCGCAAGGGTCCAAGGCCGCCCCCAAAACACCCAACCACAAGCAAGCACAGTAAA
>CAZQMR010000111.1:0-241 GCA_964594465.1 uncultured Rhodobacterales bacterium | reverse complement strand
ACCCAGCGCGCCCAAGCAGCATCAACCTTGCCCTCAATCAAGGCTGCAACGGCAAAGGAAAACGCGACAGAAAGGCCGACATAACCGAGATAGAGAAACGGTGGATGAAACGCGAGGCCCGGATCTTGCAGCAATGGATTGAGGTCATTGCCATCGAGCGGTGGCGCCGCGAGGCGCACGAACGGATCCGAGGTAAAGAGCATAAAGGCCAGAAACGCGACCGCGACCATGCTCTGCACCG
>CAZQMR010000110.1:0-10656 GCA_964594465.1 uncultured Rhodobacterales bacterium | reverse complement strand
GATCCTTTGGTCAAGCTTTCGCGCACCACGCTTTGGGAAGATGTCGGATCTGATACCTATAACGGTCTTGGCCAGCGCCTTCTGACAACTGACAAATCAGACTTTGCGGTGATGGATTTGCGGAATTTGCAAATCGACCCAAGCACTGCGAGCTAGGGTATAAGCGATGGCCGATAGAACCATCATGGAGCGCTTACAACCGTCCTTGCTGGACAGGTTGACCGATCTTGAACCTGAGGCCGAGGCCGAAAGTCAGAGCAGTCGCGTGATCGACATCCGCCGTTTGCGAGACATTATCCGCCGCGATCTGGGCTGGCTGTTGAACGCCAATAACCAAGACACTGTCATTGATGCTGAACTCTATCCAAACGTTATCAACTCGGTTTTGAACTTTGGCGTGCGCGATGTTTCTGGCGATTTTTCGACCTCAAAACGCGCGGAGCTTATGCGAGATGCCATAAAGAAGGCCGTGGCTCAATTCGAACCTAGGATCAAACAAGGTACGTTGGATGTAAGCATCCACACAAAAGAAGAGGCCAGCGAAACTCTGATCGAATTTGATATCCATGCTGACATGTGGGCCCAGCCCGTTCCCCTAGAACTGTTTTTGCGCAGCCAGATCGACCTCGTCACTGGCCACGTTCAACTGGAGCAAAAGAATTAGTCAGCATGGACAGCAGAATTCTCAAACACTACGAGTCTGAGCTCTCCTATTTGCGTGAAATGGGCGCTGAGTTTGCGCAGTCCTACCCGAAAGTTGCCTCGCGTTTGGGTATGGATGATATTGAAGTGCTCGATCCTTATGTCGAACGAATTTTGGAAGGCTCGGCGTTTTTGTCTGCACGTGTGCAGCTTGAACTTGAGCTGCAATACCCGGCCTTTACCAGCCACCTTCTGGAAATCGTTTACCCTCACTACTTGGCACCGATCCCGTCTATGATGGTCGCAAATTTGGCACCTGACATGGACAATCCAGCTGTAGATGATGGATTTTTAATGCCGCGGGGCACGCAATTGCGAACGGAGCGCAGCGCTGTTGCGCAGTCGGCATGCACCTTCACTACATCATCTGATCTGACTTTGTGGCCTGTCGAAATTTGTGAGGCTGAGTATATCGATGGGCGCGGTGCGCTGGTGGCTGCTGGGGTTGTCCATGCCAAGGAAGCGCGCGCGGGCATTCGTCTGCGTCTTCGACGGGCTGGTGGCAAACCGATAGCGGAATTGCCGCTCGATACGTTGAATGTGTTTCTTGGCGGTCATGGCGTGCAAGGCTGGCAACTTCATGAATTGCTGTGCACGCAAACCACAGGTCTTGTGGCACGCTCAGCAGATCGTCGCGACGATTGGGTGCAGGATCTTTCTGGCGGCATCCGCGCACGAGGGTTTTCGCCCCAAGAAGCTCTGCTGCCCACACCGCGCCAGAGCTTTGATGGCTATCGGCTTTTGCAAGAATATTTCGCAATGCCGGAACGGTTTCACTTTGTTGATATCGAAGGGTTGAGCCAAGGGATCGCGCGCAGCAAAGGCAGCGAGCTGGACATCTACATCCTATTTTCCAAGGGCATGCCGGAAATTTCAGCGGGAATAACGCCGGAAGCCTTTTCGCTTAACTGTGTTCCTGCGATAAACTTGTTTGAAAAGCGATGCGATCGGGTGCAAGTCAACTCCCGCGAGGTCGAGCACCACGTCATTGCAGATCGCACAGCACCACTGGATTTCGAAATTTTCGCTCTGAAATCCGTGACTGGCATTTCGAGTGACGGCGAAGACAACACGCCTTTCAACGCCTTTTATTCAGCCAATGACTTTACCCCCGCAGGGGGCGGCTTTCCCGCTTATTACACTCAGCGGCGCAAAATGCGTCAAAGGACCGAGCGTGAACGCCTAAAGGGTGCGCGAACGTCCTATCTCGGATCGGAAACTTTTATTTCCCTCGTGGATGGAGCGCAAACCCCTTACGCGGAGGATTTGGCTCAACTCTCGGTCCATGCGCTTGTAACCAACCGTGACCTTACAATTCTCTTGGCAACCGGCGGCAGCGATGTCTTTCATCTGCCAAATGGCGGCCCAGTCAAGTCAATCAGCACCCCCGTCACTCCCACACGTCCCCGCCCGACACTGGCGCAAGGGGACAGCGCGTGGCGTTTGATTTCTCACCTCAGTCTCAACTATCTGTCAATTACTGATAGTGATGATCGCCCCGGTGAGTTGGGTGGTGCGATGGCGTTGCGCGAGCTTCTTGGGCTCTATGCGCCATCTGGAGATCGGTCCGCCGAATTCCAATTGGAAGGTATTCTCTCTGTCAAATCTCGGCCAATTGTGCGTCGCATTTCTGATGGGGTGATGTCGACAGCTGTTCGCGGTCTTGAGATCACGTTAACATGCGATGAAAGCTTGTTTGAGGGGGCCAGTATCTACCAATTGGGCTCTGTCTTGCAGGTCTTTTTTCAAAAATACGCCACCATCAACAGTTTTACCGAAACCGTTCTGGTGTCACAAGAGCGTGGCGAGATTGCCCGTTGGAAGCCCGAAACGGGCCGGGGGCGTATCGTATGAGCCATTTGGACGAGCTTAAAAACAAGCCAGAAGCCTACCACGTATTTCAAGCCCTGCGCATTCTGGAAGCAGAGCATGACGACAAGCCTCGGCTTGGGCAGTCCCGTCGCCCGCTTGAAGACCCTTTTCGCTTGGGCCAAGAAGCGGAAATGGCGTTTCCGCCGACGACGTTGCGCGAGTTTTTGCCTGCCACCGGGTCCAAAAAGCCAACTTTGATCAACCGTTTTTTCGGGTTCTTTGGGCCACATGGGCCAATGCCGATCCATTTCACTGAGTATGCTCGAGAGCGCAAACTCAACAACAATGATCCGACGCTTGTTGATTTCCTAAACATGCTCACGCATCGGATGATGAGCCTGCTTTACCGGGCATGGACAACTGGCCAGCCTGCCGTTGATTTGGACCGTGGTGAAGATACTCAAATTGAGCGCCATGTCGCCGCCTTGTCGGGGCATCATGGTGCAGCACTGCGCCAGCGCGACCAAATGCCTGATCTGGCCAAACGCCATTTTGCGGGTCTTTTGTCTATGGGGCCGCGCAATCCAGAGGGCTTGGTTTCGCTCCTTTCTGGTTTCTTTTCTGCACCTGTGACGATTGAGCAATTCGTTGGGTCTTGGCTTGAACTGGACCCAAGTGACAGATGGGAACTGGGCAGCACGGTTGGATTGGGACAGGAAACGTCAATTGGCTCGCGTGTCTGGTCACGCTCCTCCAAATTTCGCCTGCATATAGGGCCGCTTTCGCGGGAGGATTACATACGGCTCTTGCCGGGCAATCCGTCACTGGAACGCTTGAGCGCCATTGTCCGCAACTATGTCGGCGACACGCTCGACTATGACATCAATATCATTCTCAAGGGGGACGAAGTGCCTCCCGCAATTCTAGGACATGACATTCGCTTGGGACACACAACCTGGATCGGTGATCGCGAAAGCGGAAAAGACGCTGATGATCTCAACCTTTCTCCACAATCTTTAACACAAATAGCCGCTTGATTTTCAGCGACAAAGCCTAGCACAGAGGAAATTGGACATGACAGAGATTAGCAGAGTAGCCCTTTTCGGGAAGCTGAACACTGTTGGATATAAAGCAATCGAAGGTGCCACCGTATTTTGCAAAATGCGCGGCAATCCGTATGTCGAGTTGGTGCATTGGTTTGCCCAAATTGTGCAAGGTCAGAACACAGATTTTCAGCTTATACTGGATCATTTTGATATTGATCCGGCGAAGCTCTCAGCCGATATGACTGCGTCACTTGATGCATTGCCACGTGGTGCGAGCGCGATTGCTGACTTGTCGCCGCATCTTGAAGACAGTGTTGAGCGCGCATGGGTCTATGGCTCTTTGCTGTTTAATGCAAATCAAGTGCGCACAGGTCATTTGCTGCTTGGCATGATCAAAACCAAAGCACTGGCGAGCATCCTTTACGCCATTTCAGGCGAGTTCAAAAAGATCAAAGCTGATACGCTAGCCGATGATTTCCATGACATCACAGGTGGTTCATCCGAAGAGGGTCTGATGCCACAAGATGGCAGCAACACGGCACATCCCGGTGAAACCTCCGGTGCTATCGCTCCGGCTGCTATGGGTAAAGAGGAAGCTCTGGCGCAGTTCTGCACCGACATGACCGAGCAGGCCCGCACAGGCAAAATCGACCCCATTGTTGGGCGCGACGAAGAAATCCGCCAGATCGTTGATGTGCTGATGCGTCGACGCCAGAACAACCCTATCCTGACCGGCGAGGCAGGCGTCGGCAAAACCGCTGTGGTCGAAGGTTTCGCATTGCGTATCGCACGTGGCGACGTGCCCCCTGCCCTACAAGATGCCCGTCTGATGTCGCTTGATGTGGGGCTGCTGCAGGCTGGTGCGTCCATGAAGGGCGAGTTCGAAAATCGCTTGCGGGCGGTGATTGACGAGGTTCAATCCTCCACCACGCCGATCATCATGTTCATCGACGAAACCCACACGCTGGTTGGCGCGGGTGGTGCTGCTGGAACCGGTGATGCGGCCAATCTCCTGAAACCTGCACTTGCACGGGGTACATTGCGCACCATCGGTGCGACCACATGGGCCGAATACAAGAAACATATCGAAAAAGCCCCCGCACTGACCCGCCGTTTCCAGGTCGTGGCGGTCGAAGAACCCGGTGTCGAAAAAGCCATCATGATGATGCGCGGCATTGCGTCTATGTTGGAGAAACACCATCAGGTCCAAGTTCTTGATGAGGGGATTGAAGCGGCCGTGTCGCTTTCTGCGCGCTACATTCCGGCCCGTCAATTGCCTGACAAATCGGTTAGCGTGCTTGATACAACATGCGCGCGTGTAGCTGTAAGTCAGCACGCGGTTCCAGCCGAGGTGGATGATGCCCGCAAGCGCATCGACAGCTACGTGACCGAGCTTGAGATCATCGCCCGCGATGAAACAGCAGGGTACGACGTTGACGAGCGCCGCGCCGAAATCGAGGCTAAGAAAACTGACGAAGAAGCACGCCTCGCGGATCTGGACAAACGCTGGGTGGCTGAGAAGGCCGTTGTGACTGAAATCCTCGATCTGCGGGCCAAACTGCGTGAAGGTGGCAATCCTGTGGACAGTGAGCCACCTGCGCAAGAGGCTGAAGAGAGTAATGACGCGCCGCCCGCTGAAGGTTTATCTCATGCCGAGCGCGCTGATTTGATGGAGCAGCTCAAAGCCAAGAACGCAGAACTGGAAGAGCTTCAGGGAGAAAGCCCTCTGATCCTTCCCATTGTTGACCACCAAGCTGTTGCAAGCGTCATCGGCGATTGGACCGGCATTCCAGTGGGTCGGATGGTCTCTGATGAAATCGAGACGGTTCTCAATCTTGAGCAACATCTCGCAAAGCGCGTGATCGGCCAAGACCATGCAATGAAGATGATCGCAAAACGGGTTCAAACTTCGCGTGCAGGTCTGGACAATCCGCAAAAACCCATCGGCGTGTTTATGCTCGCCGGGACATCGGGTGTAGGTAAAACCGAAACAGCCCTCGCTATTGCAGAGGTGCTTTATGGTGGCGAGCAAAACGTCATCACCATCAACATGTCCGAGTACCAAGAAAGCCATACGGTCAGTAGCCTCAAAGGGGCGCCTCCGGGCTATGTAGGCTATGGCGAAGGCGGTGTGTTGACGGAAGCGGTTCGACGCAAGCCCTATTCGGTTGTGCTGTTGGATGAGGTCGAAAAAGCCCATCCGGACGTGCATGAGATCTTCTTTCAGGTCTTTGACAAGGGTGTCATGGAAGATGGCGAAGGTCGTGTGATTGACTTCAAAAACACCCTGATTTTGCTTACATCGAACGCCGGTTCGGACATGATCATGGACATGTGCGCTGACCCAGAGCTGATGCCGGAGCCTGAAGGTATCGCCAAAGCGCTTCGTGACCCGCTGCTGAAAATCTTCCCAGCGGCGCTTCTGGGCAGGATCGTTACGATCCCCTACTACCCGCTCAGCCCCGATATGATCGGCAAGATCACCCGTCTCCAGCTCAACCGCATCGAGAAGCGGGTGAGCGAGGCGCATGGCGTTCCGTTTACCTATACCGACGCCGTGGTGGATCTGATCGTGGAGCGTTGTCAGGAAGTCGAAAGCGGCGGTCGCATGATCGATGCGATCGTCACCAACACAATGTTGCCAGAGATTTCTGCTGAATTCTTAACGCGCATGATGGAAGGCGGCGAAATTAGCAAAGTGGCACTTGATGCCAAAGATAGCGAGTTCACTTACGCGTTTGAATGATGCCGTAACAAATACGACTGCGCCAATTCTGCTCAAATAGCTTTTACAGTAGGGTTTCAGCGCAAGCTGGTATATGTTTGAAATCATTGGATAAGACGGAAAAAAATGGCTGGAAACGATAAATTACCGATAGAGATGAGCGGCTCATATTCTGACCAATCGTTGGAATTCGTTGCAGCTATTGCGAGCGAGGGTATCAACCAAATTGATACCACAACGCTGGAATTTCGGACCAAAAACAAAGACATAGACCTTAACAAGATCGTCGGATCGACCATCAATCTCTTAATGAATGTTGAGTCGGGTACACGAGATTTCTCGGGGCTTTGTGTTGGCGTCGAATACGTTGGTGATAAGGGCGGTCTGAACCACTATGTCGCAGAATTGCGGCCTTGGATGTGGTTTTTGACCCGCAACAAAGAAAACCGCGTTTTTCAGGCCATGTCTGTTCTGGATATTGTTCAGGAAATTCTCAGTGACTATGGGTTTTGGCCGGATGTCAAAAAAGAGATAAGCGATACGTATTCAGTGCGTGAATATTGCGTACAGTATCGGGAGTCGGATTTTGATTTCATCAACCGTTTGATGGAAGAAGAAGGCCTCTACTATTTCTTTGAGCATGACGGATCCAAGCCTCAAATGGTTTTGGCCGACAGTCCCAGCGCCCATTCTCCTGTGCCAAGCCCCAGCAGCTTGGAATTTCATGCGCGCGACGGCCAATTTTATCGCCACGGCTCAGGCATTTGGGATTTCAAGGCCAGCAAAAGGGCGCAAACTGGCAAGGTGACGCTCAAAGACTACAATTTCACCAAGCCTAAGGCTGATATTACATCGTCCAGTTCTATTCCAACTGGCAAGCATGAGTTCAATAAGCTCGAAGTTTACGACTATCCGGGCCATTTTCAGGAAACCAAAGAAGGGGACCAGTACGCTCGTGTTTTGATGGAGGCCAACGCAGCCGCCTATGAGAGCTTCGTGGGTGCGGGCAATGTCCCCAACATGGAAGTGGGAAAAACCTTCGATCTGTCACTTCATCCGCTGACCAAAGACGGCACCAGATTTATGACAACTAAGGCCAAGCATTACCTGCGTAATGACGTGGAGGACGGTGGTTCAGCCGCAGATCAATCCTTTTTGGCACAGGCCGATCCGGTCATGGTCGAAATGAAAGAAAACTATGGGATGGAATTTGAAGTCATTCCAAAGGACGTCCAGTACCGCGCGCCAAAGGTTACACCATGGCCAGAAATCGTTGGTATCCAAACCGCGGTTGTAACGGGGCCTTCAGGTGACGAGATTTACACCGATGAATATGGCCGCGTAAAAATCCAGTTCCACTGGGATCGTCTGGGCAAAAAGGACGACAAATCATCCTGTTTTGTGCGCACAATGATGCCCTGGACAGGGAAGAACTGGGGCATGATTGCTATTCCGCGCATTGGCCAGGAGGTTGTCGTTCAGTTCGAGGAAGGCAACCCAGATCGCCCGCTTGTTATCGGCATGCTCTATAACGCGGACACGATGCCGCCCTATGCGCTGCCTGCCAATGCGACCCAATCTGGCGTCAAAACCAACTCGTCCAAGGGTGGCAGCGGTTTCAATGAGCTGATGTTTGAGGACAAAAAAAACAGCGAGTTGGTACGGTTTCAAGCTGAGACAAACTACCAGCAAATCGTCAAGAACAACGCTGAAATCACAATTGGGTCCGCCAAGAAAGATGATGGCGACATGACCTTAACCGTCCATAATGATCTGACTGAAACTGTCACGGACGGAAATCACAAATTCACTGTGGAAAAGGGCAAGCAAGACATTGCTATCAAGGAAGACAAAACTGAGAAAATTGAGGGCAAGTCCACTCTTACGGTAACCAAGGATATGATCACAAATGTCGAACAAGGCAATGTGAAAGAAACGATCAAAATGGGTAACGTTACCCGGACCCTTAACATGGGCAATGAGACCAATACCCTCAAAGTTGGCAACCTTAAAACCGAAACCAAAGTTGGAAAAATCACTCTAAAAGCGCTTCAAGGGATTGATCTGCTTTGTGGAGCGTCCAAAATCAAAATGACACCAGCGAGCATCAAGATTGAATCTGTGATGGTGCAGGTAGATGCCAAGGCCATGGTGCAAATCAAGGGCGCTTTGGGACAAGTTCAATCGCAAGGGCCTTTGATCATCAAAGGCCTTCCAACGATGATCAATTAAGGGGGCAGACTAATGAGCGAGCGATTTTCTGACCTCAAAAAGGTCCCAAAAGAACCAGCCATGCGGATATTGGCACTTGCCAATATGAAACTGAATACGCGGCTCGGAACGCCTGCCAATGCGCCTGTGCCTGATGTGCTTGCGTTTTTGGATGAACAACCGGACAAAATCGAAGCCGTGTTGGATATGTTGCGCCTCTTGGCGTCCAGCCTGCCACCGCGCGAGCGGAGCTGGTGGGCCTGTTTGGCGGCACGTGATATGCTTGGCCTCGATCCCGAAGTGATCCCCGAAACCCTTCAAGCGGCAGAAGCATGGGTTAGAAAACCGTCTGATGAAACACGTACAATTGTTCGTGAGAAATTGGAAGTTGCGGAGCCAGATGATCCGACTTCGCTGGCCTCGGTTACTGCGGTTTTTTGCGATGGGAAGCTCGGCGCAGGTGATTTGGCACAATATGATGCCCCAGTAGGCGCATCTCAGGGGGCCGCATTTGGGATGAATGTCACCGCGCTTGCCGTGGCCGAAGACGGCTTTTTGGAAGGGGCTCAGCATTTGATTGATCGTGCACTGGATCTGGCACGTGGTGGGAACGGCAAAGCGACGCATCTGTCTGCCTTCAGGCCGACGCCACCTCCCGAAGACGAGGACGAAGAGATGGAAGAAGAGGAAACCGCATCATGATGCCCTGCGCACGCATATCTGACATGCATGTCTGCCCAATGGTGACCCCTGCTCCAGTGCCAATTCCCCATGTCGGTGGTCCCGTGATGCCGCCCGGGGTGCCAATGGTGCTTGTTGGCATGTTGCCAGCAGCTCCTATGGGCAATATGGCAACATGTGTTGGCCCACCGGATATACTAGCAAAAGGCTCCACGACCGTTATGGTGGGCGGCAGACCCTGTGTGCGCATCGTTATGGATACGACAGCACATGGCGGAATGGTTGCTGGGCCAGGTTGCCCTATGGTGCTCGTAGGTGGATAAGGACTGAGATGAGTTTTACCCTTCACTTTCAGGGGACCGGTCTTGTTCCGGCCAATGCACAACCCGCTAAGCTCATGGGCAAATCACTGACACTGGGTCGCGGCGAAGAGAATGATGTCCTTTTGCCGGATCCAGACAAAGTGATTTCCAAAAGGCACTGTGTAGTGGAGGATCACGGCGGAAGTTTCGTTGTTATGGACATATCCACAAACGGGACTTTTCTAAATTATTCTAAAACACCGCTTGGAAAGACACCAACGCCGCTCTCCAATGGTGATATCCTTGTCATGGGTCCATTTGAGCTGCTCGTGGAAATCGTAGATGCGCCCAAGGAGCTGATCCCAGGCCCGATTGATCTTGATCCCATCTCGGTTGGGGATGCGACCAATGCACCGGACATCGACGTTTTGCTGTCGGAGCCAACTGCTGGTGGCGGCGATTTTTTGGACGACCTGCTTGGCGATGAAGCTGGCCCTGCGGGTCCGTCTAGTGTCCAGCGCGATGAACTTGGCGATGATGGATTGCTGGCACCGATTGGTTCAGGCGGTGATGGCTTGCTCGACCCATTGCCCGACGATCCAACGCCACAAGGGGCAAGCCAATCGGCCCATTCTGCCGCCATTTCGGACCCGATCCTAACTCCCAAACCAGCGACGAACCTGATCCCAGATGATTGGGGCGATGACGATTTTCTGGCCCCTGAACCAAGCTCGCCTCCTGCGCCATTGCCCGAAGCCGCGGCAAAAATTCCCGAGCCAATCCCAGGCGAAACGCTCCTTCCGGCCCAATCTGCACCGAAATTTGAACCGGCCCCGCCCCCGGCGCCAGCCCCAACTCCAACCCCAGTTCCTGCAGCGGCTATACCCGCGCCAGCTTCACAAAGTGAAAAGGCTGCGCGTGCGTTTTTGGCCGAAGCAGGTGCAAGCGATCTGAATATCCCAGATGAAGAACTGGAAACCACGCTGGGGCGGATGGGAAAAGTCTTTCGCACCTTGGTAACAGGTATGCGCGAAGTCCTGATGACCCGGTCCTCGATCAAATCAGAATTCCGCATCGAGCAAACCATGATTTCCGCGGGCGCCAACAACCCGCTCAAGTTCTCAATCTCGCCCGAGCAAGCCATTGAGGCGATGATCAAACCAACAACCAAAGGATA
>CAZQMR010000109.1:0-10662 GCA_964594465.1 uncultured Rhodobacterales bacterium | reverse complement strand
GACCCATTTGATCCCGGCACGCTCAACCTGATGAACGGGTTTTCTGCGCCGATGACGCCCAATGCCTTCACCGGCGAGAGCTTCTGGCTTGGCACGGACGATCAGGGGCGCGATGTGTTTTCGACGATCCTTTATGGCATGCGGATTTCGCTTTTTGTGGGGGCGGCGGCGGTGCTGTTTGCGATGGTTCTGGGCATCTCGCTTGGGTTGATCGCGGGCTATGTGGGCGGTTGGACCGAGACGGTCATTATGCGGGTCGCGGACGTGCAGCTCACCTTTCCGGCGATCCTCGTGGCGATGCTGATTTTCGGGATCGCCAAGGGGATTACACCCGTGGAATACCGCGATCAGATGGCGATTTGGGTGCTGATTGTGGCGATTGGCCTGAGCGATTGGGTGCAGTTTGCGCGGGTGGTGCGCGGGGCGACGCTGGTGGAAAAGAACAAGGAATATGTGCAAGCGGCGCGTCTGATCGGGCGCGGCTCGGGCGCGATCATGCTGCGCCATATCCTGCCCAATGTGCTCTCCCCGGTGCTGGTGATCGCGACGATTTCGCTGGCGCTGGCGATTATTGCGGAGGCGACATTGTCGTTTCTGGGGGTGGGTGCGCCGCCCACACAACCGTCACTCGGCACGCTCATTCGCATCGGCCAAGGCTTTCTGTTTTCCGGTGAGTGGTGGATCCTGTTCTTCCCGGCAGTGACGCTTTTGGCGCTGGCACTGAGCGTGAACCTACTGGGCGACTGGCTGCGCGATGCGCTTAATCCGAGGTTGCGCTAAGTGACCAGACCGATTCTTTCCATCCGAAACCTCACCGTCGAAATCCCGACGCGCCATGGCATTTTGCGCCCCGTTGATAACGTTAGCTATGACATTGCGCCCGGTGAAATCCTTGGGGTGGTGGGCGAGTCTGGGGCCGGAAAATCGATGGCGGGGAATGCCGTGATTGGGCTGCTTAATCCTCCGGCGCGGATTGCCAGTGGTGAGATCCATGTGAATGGGGCGCGGGTGGATGATCTGAGCGGCGAGGCGATGCGGCGGCTCAGAGGCAAAGAGATTGGGATGGTGTTTCAGGACCCGTTGACCTCGCTCAATCCTCTGCTTCGCATTGGCGACCAGCTGACCGAGACGATTTTGGCGCATTTACCAGTGTCCCGCACTGTGGCAGAGGCGCGCGCGGTTGCCGCCTTGGAGGAGGTCGGTATTCCGGGGGCGGCCGAGCGGATCAATTCTTATCCTCACGAGTTTTCCGGCGGGATGCGCCAGCGCGTGGTCATTGCGCTTGCCCTGTGCGCCGAGCCGTCGCTGATTATTGCGGATGAGCCGACCACAGCGCTTGATGTGTCGGTGCAGGCGCAGATCATCGCGCTCCTAAAACAGCTCTGTCGCGAGCGGGGCACGGCGGTGATGCTGATCACCCATGATATGGGCGTGATTGCGGAAGCGGCTGATCGCGTGGCGGTGATGTATGCGGGCAAGCTCGCGGAGCTGGGGCCCGTGCGAGAGGTGCTGAGCCGCCCGCGCCACCCTTACACGCACGGGCTGATGGGCTCGACCCCGCTGGCCTCGCGCGGCAAGGACCGGCTGCACCAGATCCCCGGTGCCATGCCAAGGCTGGACGCTCTGCCCGGCGGCTGCGCCTTTCATCCGCGCTGCCCTTTCGCGCAAGAGCCCTGCAAAACCGGCGATGGCCCCGGCCTGAGTGAGGGCACGGCCTGCTTGTTTCCGCTCGATCAGTCCAGTGAGGTCGCGTAGATGGCGCTGGTCAAAATTGAAAACCTCACGCGGATTTTCGATGTGTCAAAGCCGTGGCTGAACCGCGTTGTGGAGCGGCGCGAGAAGGCGTTTTTGACGGCTGTGAGCGATGTCAGCTTTGAGATTGCCGAGGGCGAGGTTTATGCGCTGGTGGGCGAGAGCGGCTCGGGCAAATCGACCATTGGCAAAATGCTGGTGGGGTTGTTGCCGCCAAGCGAAGGTGCGGTGGAAATTCGGGGCGTTGATCTGGCGCGATCAAGCGATGCGGACGCGATTGATGCAGTGCGCGCGGATATTCAGATGATCTTTCAGGACCCGTTTGCCTCGCTCAACCCGCGTTGGCGGGTGCGCGATATCATTGCGGAGCCTGTTGCCGCGCGGGGTGGCGCGACAGAAGGCTTGGCAGAGCGGCTTTTGGAGCAAGTTGGGCTGAGCGCGCGGGATGCGGGCAAGTTTCCCCATGAGTTTTCCGGCGGGCAGCGGCAGCGGATTTGCATCGCGCGGGCGCTGGCCTCTGAGCCTAAGCTGATTGTTTGTGATGAGCCGACCTCGGCGCTGGATGTCTCGGTGCAGGCGCAAGTGCTCAATCTCATGAGCGATCTGCGCGATGAGTTGGGGCTGACATATCTCTTTATCAGCCATGATCTGACGGTCGTTCAGCATATGGCGGATAAGGTTGGGGTGCTTTATCTGGGGCGTCTGGTCGAGGAAGCGATACCGGATCAGCTATTTGACACGCCAAAACATCCCTATACGCAGATGCTGCTGGCGGCAGCGCCGCAACTGGGCGCGTTTGGCCGGGATGTGCCCCCGCCCATGGGCGAAATCCCTGATCCGATCAACCCGCCCACCGGCTGCGCCTATCACCCGCGTTGCCCGCTCGCGGATGGGCAGTGCAAAAACGAGAGGCCTGTTTTGCGCGACTTGGACGGGGTGCGCGTGGCCTGTCACAAAGCGGGCTGAACTCTGAGTTGCTTTGTCGCGAGCCAACTTAGCGCGATCATCAGGGCCGCCGTGGCGAGGCAAAGCGGGAGGCCGCCGAGCTGGTAAGTGAGGCCCGACAGAACCGTGCCGCACAAGCGCCCCGCGGCGTTGGACATGTAGTAAAACCCCACATCCATCGTGACCCGTTTTGCGCTGGTGAAGCTCAGGATCAGGTAGGAATGGAGCGCGGAGTTGACGGCGAAAATGGCGCCAAAAACCAGCAACCCGGCGACGACGGCGGTGGTGAGGGCGGTTGATGGGGTCCCGGCGAGCCAGACGAGGGCGGCGAGCGCTGCAGGGGTTAGGATGAGCGCGGCGACCCAGTGTTGTGCTTGCGTGAGAAGTTCGGCTGGGCTGCGGGATTTGGCTTTCAGGATTTGTGGGGCCCAGCCTTGGACAAAGCCGTAAAGGATGGTCCAGGCGGCCATGAAGCTGCCGATGAGGAAGAAGGCGGTGCGGTTGCTTGCTTCGCTGCCATCGGAGAGCACGGCGTAGAAATAGATCGGAATACCGACGACGAACCAGACATCGCGCGCGCCAAAGAGGAACAAACGCGCACCGCTCAGCCAGTTGATGTTGCGGTTTTTGGAGAAAACTTCCTTGAATTTCGCATCCTTACGCCCGGCAGGCAGGCCATTGGGCATCCGCAAAAGTGCGGCGATCAGGATCACGAACAGGATTGCAGCCATGGCGAGGATGGACGGGATGAAGCCAAAGACTGCGAGCAGCGCCGCGCCCAGCAGGAAGCCCGCGCCTTTTACCGCGTTTTTGGAACCGGTGAGCACGGCCACCCAGCGGAACAGCCCGCTGCTTTGGTCCGGCGCGAGGAGTTTTACAGCGCTCTTAGAACTCATTTTGACGAGGTCTTTCGCCACGCCTGACAAGCCCTGCACCAGCATCACAAAAACCACCGAGGCCGTGATGCCCCAGCCTGGATCAAGCTGTGCGAGTGCCAACAGGGCGGCGACTTGCAAGCTGAGCCCGACATAGAGCGTCATCGTCAGGCCAAAACGCGCGGCGATCCAGCCAGCGGAGAGGTTGGTGATGACGCCTGCGATCTCGTAAAGTACAAACAGGTAAGCGAGCTGGACTGGTGAGAAGCCGAGCGTGTGGAAATGCAGCAGCACGAGCATTCGGAGCGCGCCATCGGTGAGCATGAAGGCCCAATAGGCGGCGGTGACCGTGAGAAAGGCTGCAAATCCGGGCGGGCGGGTCACAGCTTGTTGCCAACCATAAGCGCCACATCGATCAGGCGATAGGCATAGCCATACTCGTTGTCATACCAGGCATAAACCTTGAGCTGGGTGCCATTGACCACCATAGTGGAAAGCGCATCCACGATTCCGCTGCGCTTGTCGTTGGTATAGTCCGAGGACACAAGCGGGCGGGTTTCATAGCCCAGAATGCCCTTGAGCGGGCCATTGGCGGCGGCCTCAAACAGGCTGTTCACCTCCTCCACCGTGGTTTCGCGCGCCATCTCAAACACGCAATCGGTGATCGAGGCATTGAGCAGCGGCACGCGCACTGCATGACCATTCAGCTTGCCTGCCAGCTCGGGGTAAATCAGCGTGATCGCAGTGGCGGACCCAGTGGTGGTGGGGATGAGGTTGGTCAGGGCTGAGCGGGCGCGGCGCATGTCTTTGGCAGGGCGGTCGACGATGGTTTGGGTGTTGGTGACGTCATGGATCGTGGTGATGGAGCCGTGCTTGATGCCGATGCCATCGAGCAGGACCTTGACCACGGGTGCCAGGCAATTGGTGGTGCAGCTTGCGGCCGTGACGATTTGGTGAGTTTCAGGCTCGTAGATATCGTCATTGACGCCGTAGACAATATTGGCCGTTGGGCCGTCTTTCACCGGCGCTGAGACAACCACTTTCTTCACGCCTGCAGCGAAATAGGGCGCGAGCGCTGCCTCGGCTTTGAACGCGCCAGTGCAGTCGATCATCACATCAACGCCTTCTAGCGGCAGCTCTTCAAGTTTGCGGGTCTGCGTCACCGGAATGCGGGTGCCATCAATTCTGACCCCTGCCTCATCCGCCGCAAATTCCGCAGGCCAGCGACCATGAATGGAGTCAAATTCCAGCAGATGGGCGTGCATCTCAGGATCGCCAACTGCATCATTGATGAAGGCGATTTTAGCGCCGCTTTCTAGCAGCGGGCGAAGCGCGAGTTTGCCGATGCGGCCAAGGCCATTGAGTGCGTAGGTTGTCATATGGGGGTCACTTCCGGTGAATGGGTTGATCTGGCGATGTCATCAACGCAGATTTGCTGCTGGGATGCGTCCATCGCATCAAAGGGGAGCGCCGCGAAGGCATGGATGCGCTGCTTGAGTTTTTGGTACACGTGTTCGAAGGCCGCTTGTTGGTGCGCCGGACCACCATCGACCGCAACCGGATCCGGCACGCCCCAATGGCTCCCGATGGGGTTGCCGGGCCAGCTTGGGCAGTCCTCGTTCGCCACCAAATCGCAAACCGTGAACACGAAATCCATCTTGGGCGCATCTGCACGCTGGAATTCAGCGAAATTCTTTGAGCGCAGTCCAGCCACATCATGGCCGTATCGATGCAGGGTCCCAAAGGTGCGCGGATTGATCTCGCTACGTTCAATGCGCCCAGCAGAATAGGACTTGAATCCACCGGGGGTCTCATCGCGCAAGATCGCCTCCGCCATGATCGAGCGCGCCGAATTTCCTGAACAAAGGAACAAGACATTGCGCTGGCGCTTTTCGGCTTGGAACATGAAATTCGGATCACAAAGGTCAGGCCGCCCTCCGCAGCAATCAGTAAACAGGCCCGACACGACCGCACGGGCCGTCTCTAGATTTATCGCATAAAGCAGGCGGGTTTTGTCCCGGCGTTGAGTGATCAACCCCGCTTGTGTTAGGGCAGACAGATAAACCGACGTCGTGCTTGGCTTCAGATTTAGAGTTTGTGCAATTTCACCAGCCGGAAGCGCATCGGGGCAGCGGCGCATTAACAAGCGATACAAATCCATCCTCTGGGGGTGGCTGAGTGCAGATAGTCGATCTAATAACGTTGATTCCATATTTCATGAATATATGAATTAATGATCACGAGCAACCATCATTGACAAAAAACGCAACACGCTTTGGCTGCGACATAAAAACCAACCAAATTGTAACGATTTTCCTTTTATTTCAGGGCGAAAATCAGTTCACTGCGGTCCCATAAACTGGGACAGCCCGAACCACCCAAAAAGGTCGCATCTTGGAAGCGTTGCAATTCACGTACGAAATGAGTGTCGTTGTGGGATTGTTGTGTTTTACGATCTTCCTCTTTGTCTCAGAAATCATCCGTATTGACCTTGCAGCTATGCTGGTGCTCGTGCTGGTTGGAATGCTCAGCTACGTGCCGGGGCTTGAAAATCTTGCCAACCCCAATCAGCTGTTCGAGGGCTTTGCGTCCAACGCGGTGATCTCGATCATTGCGGTCATGATCGTGGGGGCCGGGCTCGACAAGACCGGCATGATGAACAAAGTCGCCGCAATCATTTTGAAACGCGGCGGAACCACTGAGGGGCGCATCCTGCCGATTGTCTCGGGCACGGTCGCGATAATCTCGTCATTCATGCAAAACGTCGGTGCGGCGGCGCTGTTTTTGCCTGTCGTGAGCCGCATTTCATCGCGCTCTGGCATCGGCTTGCAACGCCTGCTCATGCCAATGGGCTTTTGCGCCATTCTGGGCGGCACCATGACCATGGTTGGCTCTTCGCCGCTGATTTTGCTCAATGATCTAATTGCTTCGGCCAACTCGACCCTACCCGCTGAGCATCAGATGGAGGAGTTTTCGCTCTTTTCCGTAACGCCAATTGGCATCGCGTTGATCATCACTGGCATTGTATATTTCCTCCTGCTTGGGCGTTGGGTCTTGCCTGGCGGAAAAACGCCCCAAGCCTCTACCGGCTATGGCCAAGGCACGTCCGCATATCTGCGGCGCATTTACGGGTTGGATACGAGTGTATTTGAGGTGGATGTGCCCGAGGGCAACCTGCTGGTCAGCCAAACGCTCGAAGACATCAACAACGCCCATAACCTCAACATCATCTCAACCTACTACCGCGGCAAAGCCACGATGATGCAAATCCTGTCGGCGCCAATCGCGGCCCCGTGTCGTCTTGCCATCATCGGAGAGCGCCATGTGGTCGAGGCCTTCGCGCTCGATCATGGCCTGCATGTGCGCCCCAAGCTAGACATATTCGCGGATGAGTTTGCCCCCACCAATGCCGGGATCGCCGAGATCGTGATCCCGCCGGATTCCAACCTGATCGGCAAAAGCCCCGCGGATGTGTTTCTGCGCAAAACTTACGGGTTGTCGCTGCTGGCCATTCGGCGCGGCGAGGAGACCATGAGCTTGGTGGAAACCGAGGATCATGAGCCCACACGGATCAATTTGGTGCCATTTCAAACCGGCGACATGATTGTGACCCATACGCGCTGGGAAAATTTGACCCGGCTCAAAAAGAATCCGGATTTTCTGGTCGTCACCTCGGACTTCCCCGAAGAAGACATTCGCCCCCAAAAGGTGGTGCCGGCACTTGCGTTTTTTGCGCTGGCCCTTGGGCTGATCTTGTTCACTGACATCCGCTTGTCGCTCTGCCTGCTGACTGGGGCCGTTGGAATGCTGGTCACAAAAGTTCTATCGATAGACGAGGCCTACCGCGCCGTCGGCTGGAACACGGTATTTTTGCTGGCAAGCCTGATACCCCTTGGCCAAGCCGTGCAAAACACCGGCACGGCGGAATGGATTGCGCAACAAATCCTGCTTGTTCTGGACGGCTGGCCGATTTGGTCATTGCAAGCCGGGATCGCCATCCTCGCCACGGCTTTTTCGCTGGTGATGTCCAATGTAGGCGCGACTGTGCTGCTGGTGCCGCTGGCGGTCTCGATTGCGATCAGTGCCGGGGCCAATCCGGCGGTTTTTGCCATGACCGTTGCGATCTCAACTTCCAACTCGTTTCTCATCCCCACCCATCAGGTCAACGCGCTGATCATGGGCCCTGCGGGCTACCGCGTGATGGATTTCGTGCGCTCGGGCGGCATCATGACGGTGTTGTTTTTGATGGTGTCGCTCACCATGCTGAACCTCATTTTTTAAAATAGCGCTGGCACCGCTTGCCGGATCACCTAAACTCCCGGTCAACCGACGTGAGGAGTGTGCAATGCAAATCGACCTTCTATATGGCCGCGATGGCCTGAAACTAGAGATGCCAGATGCCGCAGAGCCGCATGTGATCGAAAAACCGCCTTTTCCGACCTGCGCCGCACCCGAACAACAGATTTCAGACGCTTTGAGGGATCCGATCGGTGCTCCTGCATTGGCCGAGCTTGCGCGGGGGAAGTCTTCTGCTTGCATTCTGATTTGCGACATCACGCGGCCGGTGCCCAATCATTTGTTTCTGCGCCCGATGGTCGAAACCATGACTACAGCAGGCATTCCGCTCGCCAATATCACCGTTTTGATCGCCACGGGATTGCATCGCCCCAATGAGGGCGACGAACTTGCAGAGCTGGTAGGCGATCCATGGGTGCTGGAGAACGTGCGTGTGGAGAACCATTTTGCGCTCAATGACGAGGATCATGTGGATCTGGGCATCACGGAGGGGCGCGGGGTTCCGATCAAGATCGACCGGCGCTTCATGGACGCGGAGCTGAAAATCGCAACAGGTCTGGTGGAGCCGCATTTCATGGCCGGGTTTTCCGGCGGGCGCAAGGTTGTAGCACCCGGCATTGCCCATCACGAAACCATCCGCACCTTCCATTCCGCGCGTTTCATGGAAGATCCGGCGGCCAAGGAATGCAATCTCAAGGGAAATCCGCTGCATGAAGAGCAGCTAGAAATCGTGCGCCGCATTGGCGAGATTTACGCGCTCAACACAGTGATCGATGACAAGCGCAATCTGGTATTTTGCAGCTTTGGCGAGATCATTGAGAGCCATATGGCCGCCGTGGAATATGTGCGCGGCTACACCGAAATCCCGGTGGGGCGGAAGTTCAAAACCGTCGTGACCTCTAGCGCCGGATACCCGCTGGATCAGACCTACTACCAAACCGTGAAGGGCATGGTCACGCCGCTTGATATTCTGGAGGATGGCGGCACGCTGATTGTCGCCTCCAATTGCGCCGAGGGGATCGGCTCGGATCATTTTCGGGCAGCACAGGAGAAACTGGTGGCGATCGGCCCGGATGCGTTTCTCGATACGTTGCTAGCCAAGGATTTCGCGGATGTGGATGAGTGGCAGACCGAGATGCAGCTCAAACCGATGCGCGTGGGCGACATTCAGCTTTTCAGCGAAAACCTATCGGAGGCGGATTTCGCCGTGACCGGGGTGACGCCCATTACCGATCTTGGCCACGCCATTGCCGCGAGCATCCAAAAGCATGGGGATGCCGCTGTCGCGGTGATACCGGAGGGGCCATATGTGGTCCCGAAATCGAGCTGAGCATGGGGCGCTGCCTGCATCTGGATGTCACCGGCGGCATTGCCGGGGATATGTTTGTCGCCACGATGCTCTGTGCATTTCCAGACTTTCGCGCTCAGATGGAGGCTGATCTTGAGGCGGCTGGTGTAAATCAGCATGTGCGCTTGGACGTCAACAAAGTGCGCGAAAGCGGCTTTGCAGCGCTTCGTGTGGATGTTCACACTCACAGCGATGCGCCGCCCACGTCCCACTGGAAGGACATTCGCGAAAATCTGCAAGAATCTGCCCTCGCCGAGCCGGTCAAAGCCCATGCCTTGGCGATTTTCACCCATCTCGCGCAAGCCGAAGCAGTCTGCCACGGGGTTGAGGTCGATGCGGTCCATTTTCACGAAATCGCGGATTGGGATTCGCTGGCGGATGTCGTCGCGGCGGCCTCGCTGATCACTCAATGCGCGGCCACGAACTGGAGCGTTTCGGCCCTGCCGCTGGGCACAGGGCGTGTGAAAACCCGCCACGGTTTGGTGCCTGTCCCCGCCCCCGCAACGGCTGAGCTGCTCAAGGGCTATGAGATGTTCACTGACACAGCGACGGGCGAGCGGATCACCCCAACTGGCGCGGCAATTCTACGCCATCTGGCCCCGGCGCAATCCAGCTCAGGGCCGCGCGGTCGTATTGAGCGCATTGGGATCGGGGCGGGGCGGCGCAGCCTTGAAGGTGTTGCCAATATACTGCGCGTGTTGGTGTTTGAGAGCGCGGATCAGGCGCAGGACCACATCACAGAGATCACCTTTGAGATCGACGATATGACACCCGAGGAACTGGGCATCAGCCTTGACAATCTGAGGGCCACCCAAGGCGTGCAGGACGTGCATCTGAGCCAAGGCTTCGGCAAGAAGGGCAGGCCCACATCCGCGATCCGCCTGCTGGTCGCGCCAAGCGCACAGGACGCCGCGGTGAATGCTTGTTTTGAGGAGACCAGCACGATCGGGCTGCGCCTTCAAACCTTGTCGCGCCAAATCCTGAGGCGGGAATACCAGTCCCAAAACAGCCTACCCCTCAAAGCGGTCACGCGCCCCGGCGGGGATACGCGCAAAGTTGAAAGCGACGCGCTGGCCGATGTCAAAACCCTCAAAGCCCGGCGCGCTTTGGCACGTGCCTCCGAAAGTGCCGAAAATGAGTGACCCACTCGACCGCTTGCGCGACCAGCTCGCGCCCATGGAGCGCCTGACCGTCGCTGTGAGCGGCGGGGTCGACAGCCTCACGCTGGCCCATGTCGCGGCGAAATATGTGCCTGATTTCATGGCCCTGCACGCGGTTTCCCCTGCCGTGCCGGAGGCTGCCACAGCGCGGGTGCGCGAGATTGCAAAGGCCCAAAACTGGCCCTTGAGGGTCGTGGATAGCGGCGAGTTCAACGACCCTAAATACCGCGCAAACCCCCATAATCGCTGCTATTTTTGCAAATCAAACCTCTATGGCACCATGCGC
>CAZQMR010000108.1:0-10667 GCA_964594465.1 uncultured Rhodobacterales bacterium | reverse complement strand
GCGTGATCGCGGCCTTTTGCTAAGGATTGGGATATTTGCGCTCAGAAAAACGGGAGTTCGCACAGGGTAGCCGCATCGCAAAAAGCGCCGCGCTGCACGTCTACATTATCTCCGACAGCTAGATGCGCCTCAACCAACGCAAAACCGATCATGGATTGCACGCGCGGGGACCAAACACCGTTGGTCATGTGACCGACCGGCTGGCCCTCTTGTTGCAAGGCATACCATATCGCATGACCAGCACGGCGTTCGGGATTGTCCATCACGATGCCCATTTGTTGGCGTTTGATACCTGCAGCTTTGATCCGCCGCAGTGCTTTAATCCCGACAACATCATCGTCCAGATCAAGATCAACGTATTTGCCAAGCCGGACTTCGAAGGGGTTTGTATCATCGTCGGTGTCGCCACCATAAGACAGCAACCCGCTTTCAATCCGTTCATTCGGATTGGGATTGCCGGGACCGATGTTCCACGGTTGCCCGGCTTCCTTGATAATGTTCCAAAGATCGGTCCCACGCGAGCCGTCCTGAAGGTAGATTTCAAAACCACCCTGCTTGGAATACCCGGAGCGTTGGATGATCAAAGGGATACCGTTGATTTCCGCCGGTGCGAACCAAAAGAACTTCAGCGCACGGATCCAATCGCCAAAAACCTCAGCCACAACATCCTCGGCCTTGGGGCCTTGAACGGCCATCGGGGAAACATCAGGTTCACAAATCTCGACGTTCAAGGACCGCTCAGCCGCAACAGCACGCGCCCACATCAAGATATTATTGTCGCCTATGGACAGCCAGAACTTCGTGTCATGATGTTTGAGAACCACTGGATCATTGAGCAGAACACCGCGGTGATCGCACATTGGCACGTATTTGCCTTTGCCAACGTCTATTCCAGAGAGATCCCGCACGGATAGTAACTGCACCAACCGTGCCGCATCGGGCCCCGTTATCTCAACCTGTCGTTCTACGCTGACATCCCATTGAGACACACCGGTCATCAGCCGATCATACTCGGCATCCGGGTCGCCGTAAGAAACCGGCATAAGCATGCGATTGTAAGGTGAAAACGCAGTGACGCCTTCTTGAATTGTTGCTGCATAAAACGGTGATACCCGCAGGCGTGTGTTTGGTCCGATTTCAGCCATAAGATAGTCTGCCTTGCCCATTGGATATCTAGGTCTTGAGCACCAAAAACTTCGCACATTGCGTCGACTGATGCCAATTGAGAGGGTACTAACGCGGATGAACTTAAACGAAATAACGAAAGCGACGAATGCACTGTCGCAACTGAGCCAAATACCATTTTGCGCACTGAACGAGGGTTCTTAACTGTCAAATATTCTTGGCCCTGCAATTCTAACGTATGTGTATTGAGCTGGTATAATAAGGTGATATGCTGCGATAAAACGAAGGAGCACAGAAATGAAAGTTGCACTCATAGGATGCGGTTTTTTCGCACAAAACCAATTGCAGGCTTGGCGCGACATTTCAGGGGTTGATGTGGTCGCATTGTGCGACACCGACCCGGACAAATTGGCCACAACCGGAAAAGAATTTGGTGTAGAACGTCAATACACCGATGCCAATCAACTGTTTGAAGACGGCGGCTTTGACATCGCGGACATCGCAACGACCGTCCAGTCACATCGGGCCCTTGTGGAGATGGCGGCTCTCAACTCAGTTGACGTGATCTGTCAAAAGCCCTTTGCGCAAAACATGGCGGATGCCCGTGCTATGGTCAACGCGGTAGCCACCAGCGGGAAAACTCTGATGGTGCATGAGAATTTCCGCTGGCAATCAGCGGTCCGTAGCGTGATTGAAGAGGTCCGCAGCGGCACTATTGGCACACCCTTCTTTGGCCGCGTGAGTTTTCGATCTGGCTATGATGTTTTCTCAGGACAGCCCTATCTGGCCGAAGGGGAACGCTTCATCATCGAAGATCTTGGGATCCATATCCTTGACATAGCGCGCGCGCTTTTTGGTGACGTCGCGCGGATTTCATCCACAACCCGGCGGATCAATCCTGCGATCAAGGGTGAAGACGTCGCGACCATGTTGCTTGATCACAAGAGCGGCGTATCGAGCGTGGTGGATTGTTCCTATGCCACGCGGCGCGAACCGGAGACCTTTCCGCAAAGCCTGATTGAAATTGACGGGGACAAAGGCACCATTCGCCTTGATGCTGGTTACCAAATGACGATCCAAAATCAGAATGGCTCTGACATGCGGGACCTCTCGCCGCCGGTGCTGCCTTGGGCCTCCAAGCCATGGCACAACATTCAAGAGAGCGTGCGGAGCATCCAGCAGCACTTTGTCGATTGCTTGCGCGACGGACGCCAACCTGAAACCAGCGGGTCTGATAACCTTGAAACATTGGGTCTAGTGGAGGCCGCATATTTGTCAGCCGATCAGCATCGAACGGTCGCGCTAACCGAAGTTTGAGCGAACGCCCGCTGCACGCCCTACGCTTGCCTTTGCCATCCCAAAACGGTCCGACATTAGCGCTTTTTTGGGCAACTATCCGGGCCCCAAATCGCCACTTGCGATTAGCACTTGAATTGGCCGTGCGAAAGAGTAGCCAAGCCCCACGACAGGCGCTCTAAACACAAGGACTTAGCTTTGGCATTCACGATTGGTATCGGACCCAACATCCGCAAGTCGGCATTTTTTGATGCCACAGTGCGTGAAGGGGTCAGCAGTTTTTCGGTTTACAATCATATGTATATCCCAGCGCATTTTGGTGACCCAGATGCGGAATATGATCGCCTGTTGAATTCAGTCGCGATGTGGGATGTTGCAGCCCAGCGACAGGTGCAGCTTTTGGGTCCAGATGCGGGCAAACTGGCGCAATATCTAACGCCGCGCAATTTGACAAAAACGCGCGTGGGACAAGGGCGCTATGTACCGCTTTGCGACCACGATGGTTGGCTGATCAACGATCCAGTCTTGCTGAAACTTTCGCACGATAGATATTGGCTATCGGTTGCAGATAGCGACATCCATCTTTGGGCAGCGGCGATTGGGCGCGAAAAAGGTTGGGATGTTAAGGTGAGCGAACCGGATGTGTCCCCGCTTGCGGTTCAAGGACCAAGAGCTGAGGATGTGATTGCCGAGCTGTTTGGCGAGCATATTCGGGCAATGAAGTATTTTGCGTTTGAGCAAACACAGCTTGCTGGCATCCCACTGGTATTGGCGCGATCCGGTTGGTCCAAACAGGGCGGTTTTGAGCTCTACCTAATGAATCAAACGCGCGGGACTGAGCTTTGGGACATGGTCAAAAGCACAGGTGCTGCCTTTGGGATCGGACCCGGCGCACCCAATGATGTTGAGCGGTTGGAGAGCGGGTTGATATCCTATGGTGCGGATATGCGCTGGCAGGATTATCGCGCGACACCGTTTGAGATGGGATTTGGCCCATTGGTCGATTTAGAACAGCCAAATGACTTTGTGGGAAAGGCTGCATTGGCGCGACTTGCCACCAAACCTGCGGCAAGGCAGCGCGTTGGGCTCATTTTTAAAGGTGAGCCGCCGGTGCCAGGGCATCCCGTGGATTTGTGCTTTGAGGGGGAAACGGTCGGGTTTGTGAGTGAGATCGCTTATTCGCGACGCTTGGAACGGTCGATTGCGGTTGGGCTGATCAGTGCTGGTTTGAGCGCTGGGGATCATGTTCTAGAGGCTGTGATTGACGGGGATCACTACCCTGCCCGTCTCAGCGACATTCCGTTCATAAAATAGCGCAGATATTCCGATCCAGAAAATGAACATGGCACCCGCTTGGGCGCCATGTTTCGTTTCTTTACAAATTGCGGGGCTCAGCCGCGTGCAAATTCGCGTGCTTGTGGCACCCAGTTGTCACGGGTTGCGCGACCTTTGAACCCTTCGAGATTAAAGTCGACCCAAGCCAATTCCTCACTTGTCCACTCAGCAAGCTGGTCAAAGTGGTAATAGCCCATGCCATTGAGCATTTTCTCAAGCTTAGGGCCAATGCCGTTGATCTTTTTGAGATCATCCGCCACGCCACCGCGAGGGCCGCTGAGCCCTTCGGGCTGCGTTCCTGCCCCCTCTTCCACGTCTACATCAACTGCAGCGACAGCGGCGGCAGCAACCGGAGCAGCAGCAACGGCCGGGGCAGATGCGGCTGCATCCAGTTCACGGCGCAGCTCCACGTTTTCGGCAGTCAATCGTTCGATGCTTTCACGCTCTTTGCTGGAGCGTGTGCGGCAGGCATCAAGATTGGTGGTCAGTGCCGTGCGTTCTTCGGCCCAGCTTTGCGCGTCGCCACTCATGGCATCGCGCTCGGCCCGCAGGCTGTCGCGTTCGGCACGAATGGCGTCATAGTCAGACATTGACGGTTTGCCCATGCGCCAGATCAACCAGCCAAGCAAAAGGCCGAGCAAGAAGGCGATCAAAAGGTAGAGAAACATTTGTGTCAGAAGATAAGTCATTGGTAGTCCGTTCTATTTCTAAAGAGTGTGGAGAGCTGGCGGCGCGTCACTGCGCCTGCCAAGCAAAGGAGATCCGGCGGTTTGCAGCGCGGCCATCCTGAGTTTCATTGTCAGCGATAGGTTGCGTTTCACCGTAACCCGTGAAGCTCAGGCCATTCGGGGACACCCCGCGTGCAACCATAAATGCGCGCACCGTTTGCGCACGGGCTTCGCTCAGCTCCTGATTATAGGCGTCGCCGCCCCGGCTGTCCGTGTGACCGCCAATTTCGAGCGAAACACCATCGCCTACACAAGCAAGGGCAATACCCGTGAGACGCTCAAGCAATTCGATGGAGTCGTTGGAAAGATCAGCCGTTCCGGTGTTAAAGTTGATCCGACTGCCCTCGACCACATCATTTGCACGTGCAGCACATTGATCGACATTGGAGCCTGACGTCACCACAGGACGGTTACGCAATGCTGCAATGGTCGCATCCCGTTCACCGATCACCTTATTGGCAGCCCCTAAATCAGCTTCCAAACCGGTTATACGTCCCTGATAGGCATCAGCATCTGCGTCCCGGGTTGATACCGTCGCTGCTAGAGCCGCAAGTTGTGCGGTGTAATCGCTGGCCTGGCTCTCACCGTCGCTCAGTCGAGCGCGCAGATCTGTGATGGTGCCATCACGCTCTTGCAGTTGGGATTCAAGATTTGTGACTTTTGCAGTCAATTCGCCAGTCAGATCACCAACTTGTCCGGTGAGACCGTCCCGTTGCTGTGCCAATTGATCCTTCTCATTGCTCAGCGTTTGAATGTTTGCATTGGCAGCTGCAAGGCTGTCATCACGCGCACTAAGATCAGTTCGAAGCGATGCAATTGTTGCATCCCGCTCGGTTACATCTGCTTGCAAGCCATCGTTCTCACTCGTCAATGCAGCCAGCTTGGTATCAAGTTCGATAATAGACCCGCTGAGAAGTTTGTTGTTGGAACCAGCCTCAGCCAATTCGCCGCTGCGGGTCTCCAGTTCGCTTGTTCGCTGAGCAAGTTCGGCAGCAAGCGCCTCGCGCTCAGATGTGCGCGTCGCAAGCTCGGTTGTCGCCGCATCAAGTTCAGTTGTGCGTGTCGCAAGCTCAGTTGTTGCCGCATCAAGCTCTTGCTTGGATGTGCCAAGGTCTGCACGCAAACCTGTGACCTGAGCATTCAACTCTTCAATTGAGCCGTCACGAGCCACCAATTCTTGGTTCAGCTTTGCAACCCGGCTATCCACATCGCCCAATGTGTCATCAAGGGCGCCAAGTTGCCCCTCAAGATCCCGAATTCGCCCTGACAACGCTTGGTTTTCCGTCTTGGACGTGTCCAGCAGTGTAGTCTTGCCTGCAATGTCAGTCTCAAGCACAGCGATTTTGTCGTTCAGCGCCGCAGAATCTGCGTCCTTTTGTGACAATTGCGCAGCCATTGCCGTCAGGCGGGCTGCTGTTTGTGCAACATTGCTTTGCTCGGTTGAGAGGTTCCCCCGAAGCGCGTCAAGTTCCGCAGCAAGCGCGTCCCGCTCACCGGTGCGCATATCCCGCTCGCCGATCAAACTCGCACGGGCATTTTCCAGACCGTCATTCTCCAGACGGAGTTGAGCCAGCTGATCCTGAGCCGCGCTAAGATCCGTGTTCAAGCCAGAAATCGACGTGTCGCGATCGACAATTTGAGCACGAAGACCGTCCAATTCAGCGTCGACAGCATTCTGGTCAAAGGCAGACGAGATCATTGTCTGCCAACCGCTACGGCCTTCAAAGGCAGATGCAATCGCACTTGGATCCTTATCCGCGGCAGTCCCTGACAACGCATAACTGCCGGCTGACAAGCTAAGCGAACCCGCTGAGAGCGCTGCCAACTGACCCAAGCCAAGCTCTGCTTCGTTCTGCCAATCGGACGCAGGGCCAGACACCGTCAACTGGTCGCGCACATCACCGTTTGTGGTCATTTTTGCCTGCTCCAGAAGGGATGCGCGAAACGCCTCATTTGGAACTGTGCCACTGAGCGTCACACCTTCGGAATTTTTGATCGCGGACAAATAGCCGGTGTCCTGCAGGAGCGTCAAACCATCAATGGGACCAAGCGCACCGTAAGTGTCATCGGCAACCGCCAAATACTTGGCTTCGACATCTTCTGAATACACAACCCCGGACAGCGTTACATGACGACCATCCACGTCCAGATCAACATCATTTGCACCGGATTTGATTAAGTCTTCACTGACCCTCTTTGTGATGTCATCTTCAATGGCTTCCGATTTATACCAAAGCGCTGAGTAAAATGTCAGCGCGGTGGTGCCCAGTACAAGGCATATTAGTAATGGTCTCATGGATCCCTCATATTTTCCCTGCGGGCTTCATATCCTGAAATCTCGCGGAACAAGAGTTAGAAATTCACGCCATGAGCATGAGAAAAAGGAATACACCCCATTTTTGCTGTAAAATGGGGTAATTAGATCAATAAATGAGCTACAAATTATTTCGTATGACAACACCAACTGATGTGAAACTGCGCAATTCGACCAAAAAGGTTAGTAGAATCGCCTATATCAACAGGCAGGCCGGTTCGTTGTCTTGATAAAGACGTTCCAGCAAGTCAGCGCGTCGGGTCAGCATCTTTCTGAAATTGATATTGCCCTTGGCCGTGATTTCGCCATCCGCAATCGATGGCGGATCAGCCAATATCATTACTCTTGCGATGTTGCTTGAACTGGACCCGCCGACAGGCCGCAACCTTTTGCGCAGCTCTTCATCAAGGCTGGGGATCCGCAAAGCACCATCCAAATTGGTCGCATCAGTTAAGCCAGACACGCCCGCTGACGGGATTAAGAAGAGGCCGATATCTTCGCGGTCCGCTCCTGTGATGACGACATCGCTCACCAAGTCGCTGAGCACTTCCAAAACGCTCAGGCGTAAACCGGCGGCGCGCACCCATGTTCCAGTGAGAAGTTTAAACTCTTCAGAAATGCGACCATCAAATTTCAGACCCAGATTTGGTTCGGCCGCGTCTACAAAGAGCATTGCGTCGCCGGTCTTGAAGAAGCCTTCTTCGTCAAAAGCGTCTTTGCTTGCGTCCTCTTGATTAAGATACCCGTCAAAAACGACTGGGCCGCGTACACGCACTTCACAGCGCATGTCTTCATCTGGGATCAATTTCACCTCACTGCCGGGCAGTGGCACGCCGATCACACCGGATCGGTCCGTGGGCTGATGTTGAAGCAACACAGCAGGCGCTGTTTCCGTTAAGCCCCAGCTCGACGTGAATAGTGGCATGTCGCCGCGCACCTCACGAGCCATGTCTTCCAGATCGGCCCAAACATCTTGTGGCAGGCTGGCGCCCGCGTAAAACAACATATCGAGCTCTTCGAAGTAGCGACGACGCAGACCCTCATCAGACTTGAGCGCGTCGCGCACCATGGCAAACCCCACCGGCACATTGAACGTCATTGTGCCGGTTTTAAGTCGCAAATTCTCCAGCGTCTTGCCGATCAGGTGCGGCACTGGTTTGCCTGCATCGATGTAAAGCGCACCCCCATTGGCAAGCATCATATTGAAGTTGTGCGAGCCGCCAAAGACGTGATTCCACGGCAGCCAATCGACAATGAGCGGTGGACGGGTTGTGAGAAACGGAAGACCTTGGGCGATTTGGGTTTGGTTCGTACACATCATGCGATGCGTAGTTGGAACCCCTTTGGGGGCCGATGTGGACCCTGATGTCATCAAGATTTTGGCGATGGTATCTGGCCCGACGGCTGCATGCGCGGTGGAGATATCGCCGCCAGTGCGTTCAAGATCAGACAGCGTCACCACATCCCTGCCGCCCCTGCTAACGACGCGGTGGATATTCACAAATGCATCTCTGGCAAGCACATCTGCCAGTACGTCACCATCTTCGCCAAAAACCATGCCCGGTTTCACAACTGAGGCGGCGAAATCAATCTGGGTGCGCGCAGGGGGAATGAGCGCATATTGTTCGGCCAAGGGTACAATCGGAATTCCGACATATTGAGCGGCCATTGCAAGGATGCCATGGTCAACGCTGTTGCCAGAAATGATCAGAATGGGTTTCTTTGGACCAAGACCCAAACTCAGCAAACCAGCAGCAAGCGCAATCGCGCGATCTCGTGCAGCGCTATAGCTGACCTCTTTCCAGCCTTCCGCTGAGCGTTCAGCCAGAAAGACAGCATCTGGCGTTTTGACGGCCCAATCATCCAACCAATCGGTGCTGCGTTTTGCGACAGCGCCAAGAGGTGCGCGCGCACGTAGCAATATCGAATTGTCAGACCGGTCTTCGCGGATCACGTCATGTGCGTTGTACTTACTTGCCATCTTTGAAGTCTGTATCCCTCGCGCCGTGTTCAGTGTTTTCCAAAGCCCCCGTTTAGGGGCGAAAGCTCTGTTTTGGAAAACCCAGTTCGCCTGCTTGTATCACCTTATCGGAACCAGTGTAGAGCTTAAGCGCAAATCTCAGCAGCCGGTTCAGCGAACTCAGATCTGACACGCGGCGACTTCGCAAATTGAGCCGTCCCGGTGTACAAGGACTTGGTGCTGATACCCCATCGCTTGGCAACTTCGATGACCGTGTAACCGCGCTCAGCCATCTGCGCCACAGCGTACAGCGTCCTGTTTGAATTCATCCGTAAACCGCATTCCCCTGTTCATATCCATCTCTTCTTGGTGCCAAAATTACCAAGCAAAGCGTCTACAAATCTAGCGGCACCTCACTCTAATTCTATCGAGGGTTGGTGAACTCGCTCAGGTTACATTTGATTGGCCGTGACACCCCAACTATCCGACCTACAAGCGATTGTTTTGCTGCGGTCATGAGTTTTTTTAACGAAATTTTCTTTGCAACCAGTTTTGATTGATTTTGGTAGAGCTTTTCCAGCGACGTTTTTTTGGCGTTGTCCTTGGGAACTACATTTTCCATGAACATCATCTGTATGGCTGGCGCAGGTTCTACCTGGAATTGCCGCACCCAGTTTCGTGTCCAAACAAACATATCAACTAGTACAAAGTTGTTTGTTTCCTTTAGCAGTCTAGATGCCGTTGAGGGGGCGATACTGTAACAACCAAGGCCGGTTTTATTCTGGTAGATTTTAGTAATTGATGCGCCAGTACCGTCCAAGAGTTTTGACGTAGACTTTGCCATCAAATGGTTCTTTGGGACAAATTCCAAATCATAAATTGCATCCCTCTCATGGTCGACTAAGGCTAATGATGAAATGATCGCTTTAAACTGTTTTGTGAAAACGACATCGTCCTCTATCACGATTGCCCGTTGACCATGATTAAGGACGGCTTCCCATGCTTTGCGGTGTGATAAAAAACAGCCGACATCCTTGGCTGGAATTGGTCGACTCCAATTATTAGCAGCATCCTGCAGCACTTGATCAGACAACTGCATTGCATCGATAGCGGCAATAAACTCGTACTCTAAATTCAGGGCTTCGGCTTGCTCTACCTGAAACCTGCGGCGTTCCGAATACCCTTCAATATTTATTATGAAAACCTTCATTCTTGCTCCCTCACGGCCGCCCGTTTTTTAGCCTTAAGCGAATTTTCTGTTGTTTGAAATGGCTATGTGTTGGGTGATCCAGCATGTTGTCACCTGTGTGTGGACGTAGCCGGCCCTACGGTTGTTTGGATCTGTGAGGTTCCCCTAGCTTCCTAGGCATTTGCCTCGTTCACTTTCTGCTGTTTGTTGCCTGCCGACAGGGTTGTGCGTAGCTTAAGCCAGATCATTGAGTGGCGTGGAAAGCCACAAGCTATTCGTGTGGACAACGGCCCAGCATGCATCAATGGCACGCTCATAGCATGGGCCGAGAAACGCGACATGAGGCTCGAATACATCCAGCACCACTCCCACACTTGCATGCATGTGTTGCCGTGCAATGGGAAAGCCGCAACAAAACGCCTACATCGAGCGCCACAACCGAACGGTTCGTAGTGAATGGTTGGGGCAATACATCTTCGAAACGATTGAGGCGGCACAGGATCAGGCAACTGAATGGCTCTGAACTTAAAACAATGAGCTACCCAAAATGGGCATAAGCGGCATCAAACACGCTATGAAACTGTAAACAGCAGCGTAAATTCTACGGCTGGACCCCATTAAAATGGGGGGATTACCATGAGGCTGATGGTGGAGCCAGCGACAGAGGCTGCCATGTATCTGCCTGTTATCGTACAATATTCTTGATATATATGGTGCCCC
>CAZQMR010000107.1:0-10672 GCA_964594465.1 uncultured Rhodobacterales bacterium | reverse complement strand
ATTCTATTCAATCAGCTAATGATTGAATGCTGCGCTAACACCAAGCACCCCAAACCTAGGGCACGCCAGACCCTCGGGAGGCGACAAACCTCCCCGCAAACCACTTTATCCCAGTCTCCCCGCCTAACACCCCCCATACTCTCAGCGGCGAAATGCGCCCTCCCGGTGGGAGGCCCCGCACATTGCTAGCAATGTGCTCTGGCTCTAGGTCACGCGCGCCCGGCGGGCTAAAGCCCTTGATTCTGGGCCGGTGGATTGGCGATGTTACGTCCTAGGCTGATACATAGACCCCAAAATCAAATCAACCGCACCGCCTCCCGCCGCGCAAACGGTTTCATCGACTCCCCATGCGCATCCATAAACTCCAACACCCGGCCCTCATCGCGCCGCGACAGCTCCCGCAGCCACCAAGCCACACATTTCTGCGCAAACCACTCTTGATCCGGGACAATCCGCGCCGCCCAGCCCAAAATCCGCTCCCGCCGCGCCAAATCCTCCGCCCCCGGCGCCTTAATCCGTGCCCAATGCAGCGTCGAGACCATCGCCGCACGCCGCACCCAGCCATTCCCTTGATCAAGCCACCCCTCAACCACATCCAACCGCTCAGGCTCCGCAACCAACCGATGCATCACAGCCCCCGACGCATGATCCGCAATCGCCCAAGCGTCGAAATCCTCAACCCAACCGCAGAGCAAATCCCAAACCGGCCCATCCCCACGTATAGTTTTCAAAGAAAATAAGGAAGCAGCCGCCACCCGCGCCTCATGAATATCCGTCTCCCACAAATCGCCCGCCATCACCGCCAGATCACCAGCCGCAACGCCCTTACGCGCCCCACGCGCCAGCTTGTGAATGATCGGATTGCCCACGCCCAAATAAACGCGATCAACCTTGTGATAGGCCGCCATCTCAGCAGCCTTCTTAGCGTTCCCCTCAGCCCTCAAAGCTTCAAGTATCACGCTTCGCCTTCAGTGCCCGCAGCCGCTCCATCAGCCGCCGCGCGGCATCCGCAATCGTGCGCTGCTTGGCACGCCCAATCGCTAGCGCCCCGTCCGGTACATCCTCCGTCACCACCGAGCCAGAGCCGGTCAGCGCTTCTTCGCCAATCCGCACAGGCGCCACCAGCGACGAGTTCGACCCAATAAACGCCCGCGCCCCAATTTCCGTGCGATGCTTCATCACCCCGTCATAATTGCAGGTGATCGTCCCAGCCCCGATATTCGCCGCCTCACCGACCGAAGCATCCCCAACATAACTCAAATGGCTCGCCTTCACGCCCTCTGCCAAATCAGCATTCTTCATTTCAACAAAATTACCAATCTTGGAGCCATCTCCAATCTCACACCCGCCGCGCAGCCGCGCAAACGGCCCAACAGATGCCCCCGCGCCAAGCACAGTCTGCTCAATATGACAAAACCCCAGCACCTTAGCGCCAGTTTCAATCCGCACACCGGGCCCAAACACCACATTCGGGCCAATCACCACGTCCTGCGCTATCTCCGTATCAGACGCAAAATACACCGTCTCAGGATCGCTCAGCGTCACACCAGCGGTCATCGCCTCAACCCGCTTGCGCGCCTGAAAAACACCCTCTGCCTTGGCCAGATCCACCCGCGTGTTCACTCCAAGCGTCTCTTCCTCGTCACACAAAACAACCCTCGCCGTCAGCCCAGCATCACGCGCCAGCCCAACCACATCCGTCAGATAATACTCACCTTGCGCATTCTTCGGCTCCACCTTCTCCAACAGCCCGAACAGCACCTGCGCATCCGCCGCAATAATCCCCGAATTACATAGCGTAATCTCAAGTTGCTCGGGCGTCGCATCCGCCGCCTCAACAATCGCCTCAAGCGTGCCATCACCCGCCGTCACCAGCCGCCCATAGCGCCCCGGCGCTGGCGTATCAAAGCCAAGCACAACCACATCCGCGTCGTCCCGCGCCGCTGCAACCCGCTCAAACGTCTCCGTCTTCAACAGCGGCGTGTCGGCAAAAAGCGCAATCGCATCGCCGTCAAATCCCGCCAAAGCCTCCTTTGCTGCCATCACCGCATCGCCAGTACCGCGCTGCTCTCTCTGGATCGCAATCTCAGCATCCGGGCGCGCCTTCAGCGCCGCCGCCGCAACCGCATCCGCGCCCTCACTGGTCACCACCACCACCTTTGCAGGCGCAATCCCATCGGTAGAGCGCAGCGCATGAGCCAAAAGCGGCTCGCCCGCGATCGGGTGCAGTACTTTGGGAATAGCAGAGCGCATCCGCGTGCCTTTGCCAGCAGCCAACAGAACAATCGACATGGATCGGGACATTTAGTCTACACTCCGAAATTGCTTTTGCTGCGTCTTAGCAGGCCGCTTGATCTTCGCCTAGAGCTTGGTTCAAAACTTATCCAAACCATGGGAGCAATCACACAATGCGCGGCGCAATCTTCGATCTTGATGGCACCCTTGCCGACACCTCCGCTGATTTGATCGCCGCTGGCAACGCAGCGCTTGAGATCATCGGCGCGCCTGCTTCCCTTGACCCGATTGCGGATGCGCACACAGCCTTTGGCGGTGGTCGCGCTATGTTGCGCCTTGGTCTTGAGCGATCGGGGCAAGCATGGGACGAGGATCGCGTCACGACAGGCTATCAGCCGCTGCTGGATTATTATGGCGACCACATAGACACGCACACAACGCTCTACCCCGGCGTCGAAGCCGCCCTTGATCAGCTCGCGGCAGAGGGCTGGGCGCTCGGCGTCTGCACCAACAAGCCCGAAGGTCTGGCTGAAACGCTGCTCAGCAAGCTCAACATCCGCGACCATTTCGGCGCGATGTTCGGCGCTGACACATTGCCCGTGCGCAAACCCAACCCAGAGCATCTCTGGGCCACGATTGACGCCCTTGGCGCGGACCGCGCGCGCTCGGTTCTGGTGGGCGATACGATCACCGATCGCAAGGCCGCTCAGAACGCGAATGTGCCCTGCGTACTGGTGCTTTTTGGGCCAACAGGTGACGCGGTGAAAGAGATGAAACCGCAAGGTTTGCTTAACCATTACAGCGAAATTTCACAGGTTCTTAACCAAATTCACCCGATCTGAGCCATGCTGTGCATGGAACACATCATATTCGTGCGCGAACCGTTCCGCCGCTTTTGAAACTTAAGCCGTTGACCTCGCTGAGCTAATTCAGTACCCACAACTCCCGTGGCGATTTGTCAAACCGGATTGCGGGCCACGTTAAATATACTGCTAAAGAGGTCGAGACCCTGTTGGGCCCCGATCAACTCCCGGTCGGGCTTTTTTATTTCAGGGACCAGCGTTTTGGCGCTGCGCATCAGATATGACAGACACATCATGGAACACTCGCACCAAATTGGTGCATTCGGGCACCCGTCGCTCACAGTATAACGAACTGTCCGAGGCGGTTTTCCTCACCCAAAGCTTCGTTTATGAGACCGCCGAACAAGCCGAAGCACGGTTTATTTCCTCTGGTGACGACGAATACATCTACGCCCGCTACGGCAACCCAACCGTGCGCATGTTCGAAGACCGCATCGCCTCGCTCGAAGGCGCGGAGGACGCATTCGCGACGGCCTCCGGTATGGCCGCGGTCAATGGCGCGCTCACAAGTGGGCTCAAAGCAGGCGACCATATCGTTTCTGCGCGCGCGCTTTTCGGCTCTTGCCACTACATCGTGTCGGAGATTTTGCCTCGCTTTGGAGTCGAGGTAACCCTCGTGGATGGCTGCGATCTTGAGGCATGGAAAGCGGCTGTGCGCCCCAATACCAAGCTCTTTTTCTTTGAAGCACTCTCCAACCCAACGCTGGAAGTCATTGATATCAAAGCGGTCTGCGACATCGCAAACGCGGCTGGTGCCATCGCCGTGTGCGACAATGTCTTCGCCACCCCCATCCTGCAACGCTCGCTCGATCTGGGCGTCGACGTGCTGATCTATTCCACAACCAAGCACATTGACGGGCAGGGCCGTTGCCTTGGCGGCGTGGTGCTTGGCAGTCGCGATTTCATCCGCAAAACCCTTGAGCCTTACCTCAAACATACCGGCGGCGCGCTCAGCCCGTTCAATGCATGGGTCATGCTCAAAGGGCTGGAAACGCTTGATTTGCGGGTCCGCGCGCAGGCCGCCTCAGCGCAGCATTTGGCAGAAGCGCTGTCGGGTCACGCCAAACTCAAACAGGTGATCTTCCCCGGTCTGCCCGATCATGCTCAACACGCGCTGGCAAAAGCTCAGATGGAGGCAGGAGGGACTATCTTGTCCCTTGAGGTGAAGGGGGGCCGTGCGGCAGCGTTCCGCTTTCTTAACGCTCTGAACATATTCCTGATCACCAACAACCTAGGGGATGCGAAATCCCTGATCACCCATCCCGCCACAACAACCCATCAGCGCCTGAGCGAAGCAGAACGCGACACGCTGGGAATCAGCGATGGCCTCGTGCGCGTCTCCGTAGGGCTTGAGGACGTCGCGGACCTCAAACAGGACCTCTTAACGGCCCTTGATGCTGCGTAATTCAACCTGAGGTGTAATTAATTCGGGTTGAAATATCCTCAAAAGTGTGAAGTCTAGGGAATGTAGGTCAGAAATAGTGAAAATCAGCAAATCACCACTATATTCCTAATATCGGATAAACCGCCCTTGGCGGCCTAGTGAGGTTAATGTGAATATTCAGAATACGCAGCTTGACGGCGACGTCGAGGCTGAGCCAGTTTCCCGGCAAGAAGCGGAAGACGCACTCGAAATTTTGGCACGGTGGTCGGCAAACAAGCCGGGCGATGTGCTTGGAAAAGCTCAAGAAATGTACCAAAAAGGTGCAGGTGATGCCTATCCCAGCTTCGAGCGCTCCTATCCCACGACTTTCGATGCCGACAAGGCCTATATCGAAACCCTCCCGGACCTCCAAAACGGCCCCTCAAGCCTGATTCGTGGTGCAAAAGCTGCGATTCAGCATGTGGGTATTTCCAACTTCAAACTGCCTGTTGGCTTCCGCACCAAATCCGGTGGCGTGCTCAAGCTTGAGACATCGGTGACCGGAACCGTGTCGCTTGAAGCTGAGAAAAAGGGCATCAATATGAGCCGGATTATGCGCTCATTCTACAAACACGCAGAAAAAACCTTCTCCTTTGAAGTGATTGATGCAGCCCTTGAAGATTACAAAGCTGATTTGGAGAGCTTTGACGCTCGTATTCAGTTACGCTTTTCTTTCCCGATGGAGCGTCGATCCTTGCGCTCTGGCTTGGACGGCTACCAATACTATGCCATCGCACTTGAAATGATCGAACGCGGCGGCGTGAAGAAAAAAATCGTGCATCTCGATTACGTCTATTCATCGACCTGCCCTTGCTCGCTAGAGCTGGCCGAGCACGCACGCCAAACCCGCAATCAGCTTGCCACGCCCCATTCCCAACGATCTGTTGCGCGTATCTCGGTTGAAGCGGTCGGTGATGACATTCTCTGGTTCGAAGACGTGGTCGCCATGTGCCAAGACGCCGTCCCAACCGAGACGCAAGTCATGGTAAAACGCGAGGACGAACAAGCTTTTGCCGAACTCAACGCCGCAAATCCGATCTTCGTTGAGGATGCCGCCCGTTTGTTTTGCGATCGCCTAGAAAGTGATCCGCGCGTCGGTGATTTCCGCGTTGTGGCAAGCCACCAGGAAAGCTTGCACTCCCATGATGCCATTTCGGTGCTCACGCAGGGGCCAACATTCGCACAGCAAAGCTTTGACCCAACTCTGTTTGACACGCTGATCCACACCCGTTGAACCAGTGTCACCAAAGCTGAAATTCACGCTGTGCCAGTAGCGCTTTGAGTTGACAGCCTGCGGTGTGGGGTTAAGCCTCGCAGTCATGGTGGATTTCAGACCCGTTGCCTATGTTGTTGGGCTTTTGCTGATGGCGCTAGGGGCGACGATGGTCGTGCCTTTGGCAGCGGACGTCTATGTGCAAGATGGCAATGCTGGAATTTTTGCGACAGCCGCATTTTTGACAGCAATAACAGGTGGTTGGGTCGCGCTGGCCAGCCGTCAAGAGGGCTTGGGCGGTCTCAACCTGCAACAAACCTTTTTGCTGACCACACTGGTTTGGGTCTTTTTGCCGATCTTCGGAGCCTTGCCGTTCTGGCTTGGTAACAATGGCCTGAGCTACACGGACGCCTTTTTTGAGGCCATGTCAGGCCTCACCACAACCGGCTCAACCGTCTACGAGGGGCTGGAGACCTTGCCCGCCGGCATATTGCTGTGGCGCGGGATGCTTCAATGGTTTGGCGGGGTTGGGATTATCGTTGTTGCGATGGCGTTTTTGCCGATGCTGAAGGTCGGGGGAATGCAGCTCTTTCGCTCCGAAAGCTTTGATACTTTTGGGAAAATCCTGCCCCGCGCCGCGGAAATCGCGAGCTCCATCTGGCGTATTTATTTGGTGCTGACCCTTACGTGCGCGCTTGGCTACACATGGGCGGGGATGGGGTTTCTTGACGCTGCGACCCATGCCATGACCACAATTGCGACCGGTGGCTTCGCCAATCACGATGATAGTTTCGGCTTTTATGGGGCCAAGGCGGAGTATGTGAGCGTCCTGTTTATGCTGCTCGCAAGTCTGCCATTTGTGCGCTACGTGCAACTTCTGGCGGGCACCGCCGTCCCGCTTTACCGCGACACTCAAATTCGCGCCTTCTTCATGTTGGTTTTCATCGTCGTGGGCCTGCTCGCCGCATGGCAAGCTGGCATCTCGGGTCGCGATTTTGAAGTGGCGTTTCGCAAGTCCTTGTTCAACGGCGTCTCCATCCTCACCGGCACCGGCTATGCCAGCGAAGATTACGGACTTTGGGGTGATTTCCCGGTCGTGGTGTTCTTTTTGATCGGCCTCGTTGGGGGCTGCGCTGGATCGACTTGCTGCTCGATCAAAGTATTCCGCTTTCAGCTTTTGGCTTCGGCCCTTTACAGCCAAATCCGCCGCATCCATTCGCCCAACGGCATTTTCACGCCAAAATACGAGGGTCGCCCGGTCGCAGACGACGTGTTCTCGTCCCTCATGGCGTTTTTCGTGATGTTTCTGGCAACGCTCCTATTCGTCGCCATCACCATGAGCCTGCTGGGCGAAGATTTCATCACCTCTATCTCAGGGGCGGCCACGGCACTTGCCAATATTGGCCCTGGCCTCGGGCCAAAAATCGGCCCATCGGGCAATTTTGCCGACCTTTCGGACGCCGCGAAATGGCTTTTGAGTGCGACCATGTTGATCGGACGCCTAGAGCTTTTGTCCGTCTATGTTCTTTTCACTGTAACGTTCTGGAGACGCTAATGACCACGACCCGCCCGCTTGGTGCGCAGATTTCCCATGCCCTCAAGGCACGCGGTGTGGAGGTGATTTTCGGCATTCCCGGGGTCCATAATGTGGAGCTTTATCGCGGCATCAACGAGGCCGGGCTGACCCATATCCTGACCCGTCACGAACAAGGTGCGGGCTTTATGGCCGATGGCTATGCGCGGGCCACCGGCAAACCGGGCGTCGCGTTCGTGATCACCGGGCCGGGGCTGACCAATATTCTGACGCCGCTGGGCCAAGCCTATTCGGATTCCGTCTCGGTTTTAGCGATATCATCCTGTCTCGTGCGCAAAGACCGCTCGATTGCCCGTGGCCGATTGCACGAGATGTTGGATCAGGAGGGCGCTGCGGGGTGCGTCACGGCGTGGAGCAAAACTGCGCCGGGGGCGGATGAAGCTTACCTCATGATCGACAAAGCGCTTGCAGGATTTGCCTCACAGCGCCCACGCCCCGTGCATATATCTGTGCCGATTGATGTGTTGGGTGCGTCAGCGCAAGCGGCACCTGTGCCACGCGACTTGCCAAAGCTGCCTGTTGCAAATGGCGAAGATGTGGAGCGCATTGCAGATCTATTGGCCGGTTCGGAGCGCCCGCTCTTTGTGCTTGGAGGCGGCGCCATGCAGGCCAGTACGGCGCTTCGCTCGCTTGCGCGAAAATCCGGTGCGGTGGTGTTTCCAACTTATGCTGGCAAGGGCATTCTCCCCGATGGCGTAGGCCCGTCGCTTGGGTCTTATCTAGGGCGGCCCGGCTCGGTTGAGGTGATCGCGAAGTCGGATCTGGTGCTGGTTTTTGGATCAGAGTTGTCTGAGACAGACCTTTGGCGAGACCGCCTCGGTGAGACCGCGCCAATGGTGCGCATTGATATCGACCCAGATGTGCTGATGGACGATCATCGCGCTGAAATTCAAGTGCTTGGGGATGCTGGCGCATTTGCCGCTGACTTGGATGCTGCGATGGGCACCTCAAGGCGTGATTGCTGGCTTAACACCAGCGAACTCAACAGCTTGCGGGCAGGATTTCGTGCAGCCACAGATGCAGAACGTCCGGGCATTGTGCCAGTGTTGGAGGCTATGGCGGCGGTATTGCCCGACGACATCACCATCGTTTCCGATATGACCCAGTTTGCTTATGTGGGCAAAGAGGTTGTGCCCATGTCTGAGCCGGGGCGCTGGCATCACCCCACAGGTTTTGGCACGCTGGGCTATGCGCTTCCCGCGGCGATTGGGGCCAAGGTTGGTCTGAAGGACGCGCCGGTGATTGCGCTGATTGGCGATTATGGCTTTCACTACACGATGCAAGAGCTTGGCGTGGCGGTGGAGCTGGGCCTGAGCCTGCCGATCATCCTTTGGGACAATGGCAAGCTCAAGGAAATCGAGGACAGCATGGTCGCCTCGCAGATTGAACCCAATGCAGTGGTGGCGCAAAATCCCGACTTCCCGAAACTGGCGGAGGCGTTTGGGGCAACCGCAGCGACGCCGGGTAAGCTCGGCAAATTGCAGGACGAGATCAAAGCGGCTTTTGCGCGCAAAGGGCCAACGCTGATTTATGTGACGCCAGAAATACTGGGCTGAGCTTTACCAGTTGATCTGGCCAGCACCGCCTTGATTTTGGGCAACAAGAAAGCCTATTGCCCCGGCGATCAAGGCGCCTGCCACCACCGTCGCTGCGATCTTGAACCATGAATAGGGCCGCTCACCCTGCACCGCCCCTGTGCGCCCGTTGATCACAAAGCGATAGGTGCGGCCGCGATACTTGTAGGCCGCCATCCAGACCGGCAGCAGGATGTGTTTGAAGGTGAGATCGCGGATGTCAGTGTCCAGATCATGGATGCGCTGACGATCCCCGCCAATGTCAAACTTTACGTCCCGCACGATCATGGCCTGCATGCGATCACTGGCCTCTGAATATCCATCCTCCAGCGCAACCGTGTAGGCTTCGGCACGAAATCCGGCAAGGAATTCAGGGCGATAGGGCTCAAGCCATGCCAAATCCCAAGGGCCGAGCGCATCGGTATATTTCTTGGGCAGGCTTTTGGAGGCCAGCACGAGCACATCGTCAAAGGCGCGCGCGACGCGCCCGGATACGCTCCGCCATCTGATCTTTGGTACTTGCTGTTCGCGGGTTACCATATTGCCGTCCGCGTTGCGCACCTGCACGCGTCGAGTTTCATAATAGACCGTGCCGCGCTCGCCTGTGTAGCGGCTGTTGGTCTGGGCATCATAGGTCCAGTAAGGCACATAAACGCCCGTAAGCCGACGCCCTTTGCGGGCGTATTGGCGCAAACCTGAGGGGGCGAACCAAAGCTGGCCGAGCCAGTTGGTCATTGCGGTTTGGGCCGCGCTTTCAGTCAGCACAAAAGGCATGAGGCCGCGCGGTTTGATATGGCGATGGGTTCCGGTGCCAGTGACCACGGGCGTGGCGCAAAACGGGCATTCATCGGAATGGGTGGCCTCGTCAAACTCAACCTGAGCGCCGCAATTTGGGCAATCAAGGACGCGGGTTTCTTCGATCTCGGCATCGGGCAAAGTGCCTGCTACAGCCGCCTCAAAGTCGAGTTCTTTGAGGGTGATCCCACTCCAGAACCCGACCCCGTCAATCTGTTGCTCAGCCCCGCAATGATCGCAGGTCAGCTTGTCCGTGCCCGGCTCATAGCGCAGGTCCGCGCCGCAGCTGTCACAAGGGAATCGGTGGGTTTCGAGTTCAACAGTCATGGCGCGGCTGGGCTAAGCGGCCTCAGGCGCTTGGGGGTGGCGGTGGCAAAACAGTGAATAGCTGTGCTAACTCGTCCAATTCTCCTGCATGGAGCCAACCGTCTTGGCCGGGGGTCCAGACATGGGTTTCGCGGGTGAGCTGGCCCTTGGCGGCCATCTGGCCGAGATCTGCGCGGGAAAACGGGCCGCTGACATCGCCATTGAGCGCGATATGCCAGACCTTTTCGACTGCCGGTGGGGGAGGTGGCGCTTGCGTGGAGCCCCATGGGCCGGGACGCTGCATCGCGGTGCCAACGGCCATGCCCATTCCCATGCCAAGCCCAGCGCCCATGCCACCCGATGGATTGGCGGCGGCTTCTGTCATAGCTTCGGCCTGGGAATACTGGGTGAAGCGGCCCAGATCGCCTGCCATGCCCATCGAGGTGCGTTTATCCAGCGCCTTTTCGACGCTTTCAGGCAGCGAGATGTTTTCGATGTAAAGCTCCGGCACCGCGAGGCCGTATTCTGCGAGATCAGGCGCGATGCGCTCTGCGATCAATGCGCCAAGCTCGGGCGTGTTGGCGGCCATGTCGAGCACGGGTATGCCGGAGGAGGCGAGTGCGGCGGAGAAGCGGGAGACGATGATGTTGCGGATCTGGAAGCTGATCT
>CAZQMR010000106.1:0-10772 GCA_964594465.1 uncultured Rhodobacterales bacterium | reverse complement strand
GATTGACATGACTGTGAGAACTTATGTTCTGCATCCTAAAGTTGGGGTGGACGGGCTATTTTGTTGACCCTAGGCTCAGCCAAATTCTGAAGGAAAAGGCCCTGCTGAGTGAACTCATGCGTATGCCTTGGTAGCTCTAAGGAAAACGGATGGACACGCAGAACAATGGTCTGACCAATGCACCGGCCCAAACTCTGATTTCGCGCATGCAGGCTGGTCTTGTCGGACAAAATGCGCTCATCGAACGGCTAGTCATCGCACTGCTGACGGGTGGACATATCCTGATCGAAGGTGCGCCCGGATTGGCCAAAACCAGATCAGTGAGGCGGTTGGCAGATGGTGTAGAAGGTGAATTCGCCCGCATTCAGTGCACGCCGGACCTGATGCCTGGTGACATAACTGGGATGCAAGTTTTCCGCCAAGATAGCGGCGACATGGAATTCCGCCCAGGACCACTGTTCAACAATATTATCTTGGTCGACGAAATTAATCGGGCACCACCCAAAGTCCAATCAGCTTTGTTGGAAGGAATGGGGGAAGGGCAGGTCACTGCAGGTGGAAAGACCCACAAGCTACCTGATCCGTTTATGGTCATCGCAACTCAAAATCCGTTAGAGAATGAAGGGACTTTCCCGCTTCCTGAGGCACAGCTGGATCGATTTTTGATGCATGTAGTTTTGGAACTTCCGCAAGAGGACGATGAGTTGGCAATTCTCGAACTTGTAGAGGAAGAGTTGAAAACCCATGCAGCGCCAGACGCACCACTTTTGGATCGCGGCTTACTCGTGCAAATGAAAGAGGCAGTGTTGCAAGTGCATCTGTCAGCCGCGCTAAAGAAATACATCGTCGCGCTTGTGATGGCGACCCGACGTGATGCGCCAGATGTGCCCATCGGGGATCAGATCCGCCATGCGGTTTCGCCGCGTGGTTCGCTTGCTTTGGCGGCTTCAGTTAGGGCACGCGCTTTCTTGCATGGGCGGTCTCATGGATTGCCAGAGGATGTGGCGGCCTTGGCCCCAGATGTATTGTGCCACCGAATGGTTCCTACATGGCGTGCGCAGGCGGCTGGCGAAACTTCGCGGTCATTGTTTGCTGGCATTTTAGATGGTGTGAAACCCCTTTGATTAGTTGTGTGCGATGAAGTCATTACAGCATTTTAGTGGCGTTGAAGTCAGTGTGGACAGACTGATTTCATTGGCCGCTTATGCTGGTCTTGGTGAGGACGCGAGTTTTGCACATTCTGCTATTGGTGGTGCGTCTGGTCCTCGGCGTGGCGATGGTGGTGACATCTTTGATTTGAGACCATTTGAGGATGGTGACGACCCTAGGCAAATTGATCCTGCTGCGTCTGCACGAAGTGGGCGCACTCAACTGCGCACGCGTCATGAACAGGTGGATCGCACAGCGCTTTTGGTTGCTGATTTCCGCTCTTCGATGCTGTGGGGAAGCCAAAGTCGTTTGCGTTCCGTTGCTGCGGCTGAGGTTTTGGCTTTTGAGGGATGGAAGATTGTTGCAGCGGGTGGTCAGGTCGGTTGCATGACATATCAGGATGGCAGGCATGAAAGCCTTGCCCCTCAACCAAGAGAAGCGGCTATGCTTAGAATAGCGCAAATGTTGGCAAGCGTTCATGCTGAGGCATTGGAGGCTGCAGAGTTGCCGAGGGACAAAGCGGAAGGCACCACTCTTGCAGAGATGTTGAGCAAGGCTGCGACATTGGTCAAGCCGGGTAGCGATTTGATTTTAGCGACGGGTTTGGATGATGTTGGTGCTGATTTTGCTGCTACCGCGCAATCAGTTATGCGCAAGTGCCGGCTTGTGGTTTTGCTGGTGCAAGATGCTTTGGAAATTGAACCTCCTCAGGGTATATTTACCGCTCGGATTGGGGACGCGCTGTCACGTGGAAGGTTGGAGAAATCCAGAGCGCAAGAGTATTTGCAGGAATTGGGAATTGAGGCTCAAATCGTTCGATCTGCAAATAGGATTGAGGCGGATTTGGCATCGTGACGCAAGAAGAATTGTTCCAGCAGCTTTCAGCTATTCGGCTCCCGATCAGCTATGCAAAATTCACTGAACAGGACGCACTTCTTGCTGTTTCCTTAGGGCTGTTCGCAGGGCTGCTTTTGGCCAAACTGATCGGATTGATAACGGCACGTTCTGTCAGTGCAATCGATTTGGCGCAATCGAAAATTGATGCTCTTTCGAAGATGGCACCAGATCGGCGGCTCGTCGGTTTGTCTGAATTGTTGCAACAGCACGCACCCGAGCAACTCACAAAGCTTGCTTCAGGCAATGGTCTATATGACCCCGCTAAGCAGCTTGAACCGACCGATTTGGAAACAGCCATTTTAACTGCAGTCAAACGGCGTGCTGAATGATGGATTTTGCGAATCCTTGGGCTGTTGTTTTGGTCGTGATGCCATGGCTGCTGCGTTGGATTTTGCCCGTTCAAAACCGGAAAAGTGGTGCTCTGGCTTTGCCATCTGCTTTTGAGCGGTCTTTTCAGTTGCAATCAGAGCATACTGTGCTTCGCAGAGCCAACAGGCTTACGCCCATCATCATTTGGATGCTGATTGTTTTGGCGCTTGTTGGCCCGCGTCAAGAACAGGTTCTGGATGTGTTGCCTGCTTCTGGCCGCGATGTGATGCTGTCGCTTGATCTGTCGGGGTCAATGGAACGTGAAGACTTTAATCTGAATGGGGACGTGGTCTCTCGATTGTCGGCAGTTCAGGCCGTGGCTTCCGAATTTGTCCTTGGGCGGCTGGGTGATAGTGTCGGTTTGGTCATCTTTGGAAAGCGCGCTTATGTCGCTGCGGCGCCAACCCAAGATGTTGCGTCGGTCGCGCATGTAATTGAGACTTCGATAATTGGCATTTCAGGTAAGTCCACGGCGATTGCGGATGGCATTGGTTTGGCGATCAAGCGCCTGCGCGAGCGAGACTCAAAAAGCAAAGTGATCATCCTGCTATCTGATGGGCAGGATACATCAGGTAACACCGATCCGGTTGCTGCTGCAGTAGTTGCAGAGAAATACGGGATTCGTATCTACACAATTGCGCTTGGGCCAGTAGATCTGGAGAGTAATCCGTCCGTGCGAGATGCTGTGGATACAGCAACGCTCCGCGAAGTCGCGGAGGCCGCAAATGGTCAAATGTTCCGTGTTAAAACGACAGATGACCTACGGGCTGTCACACAGGCCATTGATGCACTGGAGCCAAGCCCTTCAAAAGCGCCACCGATACGGACATGGCGTGAGTACTGGGTGTTTCCGGGTGGCATGGCGGTTCTGCTTCTTGCAGTCTTTTTGGGCTTGGGTCGCAAAGGAACAGTCGTTTGATCGGTTTTGCAGAATTTGCTTTTTTGCGCCCTTGGTGGTTGCTAGCCATCCCAGCGGTGATCCTGCTTGCAGTTTGGGCTTGGCGCAAGGCTGACGGGTTTGGGCGATGGCGTGAAGTGATTGATCCTGACTTGTTGCCAGTTCTGGTACGACTCGGACAAGTTGAGGTCGGTGCGCGGGATTACCGGCCAGTTTTCATGGCATTTGCGGTGTCACTCATGGCTATTGGCCTTGCAGGACCATCCTTACGCAATCCCGGTGCACCAATTTTTCGGAATATGGACGCGATTGTCATTTTGGTGGATCTCTCTCCGTCTATCGTAGAGGGCGGTGGGCTTGGTGATGCACAGTCTGCTGTCGCACGGCTTTTAGACAGCAACGCTACGCGCCCGGTGGCCCTTATCGTATATGCCGGAGAGAGCTTTTTGGTCAGCGTGCCGACACGGGAACCACAAGCTCTGAAATCTGCCATTGCCGTTATTGATACGAAAACCATGCCAGTCAGCGGTAGTCGACCTGACCGTGCCCTGAAGCTAGCTATGCAAGTGCTGAACGATGCAAAAAGCAATCATGCGGATGTGATTGTGGTTAGCGATGGAGGAGGGTTAGGGCCAGAGGCATTACACGAAATCGATGCGATGGCTCGCAGCGATATTCGCGTTTCAGGAGTTTACATAAACCATGAAAAACCACCTTTCGGCGTCACACCAGCGAACCGTCGACAGCTGGAAGAAGCAGTTGAGGTCGGTGGAGGCGAATTTGCGGACGCGCGAAACTTGGCAAGCCTCGAAGAAGCGCTGGCGACAAAGCGTGGGTTAAGTGCCACCGAAAAGGCACGTCGCGCCGTTTTGTTTCGCGACTATGGCATTTGGTTCTTTGCGTTTGGTGCGTTAGTCCTCTTGCCGATCTATCAGCAGAGGCGAGAGACATGAGACGCTCAACCCTTATTTTGTTGGTGATTGCAATCATCTGTGGGGCTGCGGCTGGTCGAGAGGCATGGTCGAAGTTTTTGTGGTGGGCGGGCGCACCCAGTCTGGCCCTGCCTTTCATTACTGATCAGGCTGCTCGAGCTGCGGCACTTTATGAATCTGGTCGCTATTCCGAGGCGGACGCAGCCTTTGCGGATGTAGGGCGCAGCGCGACCTATAATCGAGCCTTGACCCTCGCGATGACCGGGAAATATGAGCTCTCCGTTGCCTATTTCGATGCTGTTTTGTTTGCCAACCAATACGATGCAGATGCAGCCCAAAGCCGCGCGATTGTAAACCGATTGGTCGAGCCGGTAATAGGCGAGGCGAACGGCCACGGTCGGATCAAGACCATCTTGGAAGCTGCGGGATTAAACGCAAAGACCTTTGATCCCAATAAACCCCAGCAGGATGTGATAGAAAAGGATCCGTTGGATGGCGTGCGGCGATTGGATCGTAAAGTTGATAACCGTACAGTTAGCGCATCAGAAGATTGGCTCGAAACGCTTGCTGATGCCCCCGGTGCCTATTTGGTCAAAAGGCTGAAAGCGGAAATGAACCGGCGCAAAGAACTTGGTCAAGCACACAAAGCGGAGCAGGACCAATGGTGAGGGCGCTCATTCTTTTCATGGCGCTCTTTGCTGCAAGCACATCTGCCGCACAAACTCCGCTCGAAGAACTCGACGTCATGTTTGAACTGGTAATTGAGACGTCTGACACGCTGCCACTTGAGGGAGAAATGGTGCTGGCCACACTTCGTGGCGAATACCGGGAGACTATCGCCAACGAAGACCTGAAATTGCGCCGGATGACAGACTTTGACTGGATTCAATTGGCGCCGGATCGCTGGACTGAGCAAGTCATCGACGGGCTTCCGACGGTCGTTCTTGAGCGCCGGATCGCATTGTTTCCCAAGAGAAGCGGTGAGCTCACGATCTTGCCGATCGCGCATGAGCTTGAACTGGTGAACAAGGAAAACAAGCGAGAGATCGTAAATGTGCGCAGCAAGCCTGTAAGTCTTGAAGTGGTGTCAAAGCCGGTAGATGCCGGGTCTGATTGGCTTCCGGTGCGGGCGATGGAATTTTCCGAAACTTGGAGCGCTGATCCAAAAAGCCTTGTTGATGGTCAGCTTGTTGAGCGCCGAGTTGTTTTGCGGGCTTTGGGGGTGACGCCAGAGCTCCTGCCTGAACAACCAGCGATGCGCGAGCCCTGGCTCATCACGTTTACTCCGCCCGAAGAACGAAATGTGCAAAACACCAAGGAAGGCCCAGTTTCAACTGTAGTTTGGGTTTGGAAATTGCGTCCCATAACCGGCGAGCCGGGCGTCATCTCAGAAGTTTCTATACCCTATTTTGACACTACTCAGAGACAGGCAAAATCCATTGTTATCCCTGCTGCGCCGATTGGGTATGCAAGCTTTTCAAGCAACGATAGTGCATCTTGGCAAGCCGGTTTTCGGGCCAATGGTTTGATTTGGACCGCAGTGATTGGCGGCATGCTGGTCGCACTGGTGACGGTTCTCCAGGGCATGAAATTCACGACTGCTCCTATTGAGCGGTTGACTGATTGGAATGAACGCAGACGGGCGAAAGCTGAGCTAAAGCGTTTGGAAAAGCTCGGTGATGTGGCTGGATTTCGTACCAAATTGATGGAGCTGCTGAGTACGCGAACAGATTTAGGTGAAGCTGAGAGGCTTGAATGGACAAGTGGGCTTGATGCCCTGATCTTCGAAAACGATCCGAAAGTGCTCAGTGATGAAATGTCCAACGCACGACGAGCCGTGTCAAAAATTATGACATCTCGTGAAGGTTCGCTCGGGGTTTAGCGACATTCGGATCTAGCCCTTCCAGGTTGGTCCAGCTGGGTCATTGGTTCCCACCACTTGATATATCGCGGCTTCACCCGTCATCGACGGCACAACGCAATGAGCAAGATTTTCTGGAACACTCATTGTGTCACCGGGTGCAAGTGTCGCAGACCCGTTAGACCACTCAATGCGCCAATGTCCGCGGGCGGGCATTAGGATCGAGGGAACTGAATGGGACTGATTTTCCTGACTGGAAGATCCCCGCGAGATAAAGTTGACCTCAAAACCGGGCCTGTCGCGCAACAAGCCGTTCTCACCAATGACGTTCAGTAGATTTTTGTCAGACAGGGCCATCATATCCCAAAAGCGTGCAACGTGGTTGGGAAGCACGTCCTTGGTCGTTGGCTCTCCTCGCTTAGAAAGTTCGCTGTCTGACATCACTGGCATTGACCCCACACCGGCAGGCAGTTCGGCGCCGGCTTTCGTATCATAGAGTTTTCCAGTTTCTGCCAAGATCAAACCATGCTCGGCGGCATCTTCGATCACCTGTGGTGCCCACATAACGCCACCACCTGCGTCATCTCCACCAAGAATAGCCATGATCATTCCATAGTCCGTTCCGATGTTTTCAAACCCCCTGAAAATTCCAGTGGGGATGTTAATGATGTCGCCCTGCTCAAGGATCACTTCGCCTGCATCGCCCCAGCGACCCCAAAAGAAACGCCAGCGGCCGGAATGAACAAAGAAAACTTCAGCTGTGTTGTGATCATGCAAGGAATTGCGACAGCGAGGCGGCTGCCCTGCGGCGCCGATGTTGAAACCGTGCGGGATGGATATGTGAACGTGCTGATCGGCGGACTCTGAGACACCACCGCCAACGATTGTGAAATTCTCCTTCTGGTCGCTGCCGGGTGTATGCGCGTCGATGAAGGCGGTGCGGCAGGGGATCAAATCGCCGTAGCGCACGATGCGGGTTTCCATGTCTTGTGGAGTCATACTGCACCCGTGTATAGGAGGATCTGTTTCCAGATCGCGGTTTCATCAAATAGCGTCCATTCCCGGCGTAGTTTCGGTGCGGCGGCACCCAGACTGCCAAATTCCGCGTGGGTGATGCCAAGCACATAAACGGGGGCGCCGGTTGGTGCGCCAAAGAGGCCGGGGCCATCATGGGTGCCCGTAAGCGACCAGCGCAGTGCCGCGCGCGGTGGCATGAGCGGGTCATCGCGCCCGATCTGGTGGTGGATTTCAAACTTAGCGGATGGAAAGGCGGTGCGCAGCTCTGTCCAAAAGGTCTCAACGCCACCCCAACCATGGGCGGTCTGCCCGCCGGGATACTCGGTTTGCGCAGCGCGGTCATACTTGGATTGGATAACTTCGGGTGCGCCCGACATGATACCGGCGATGATGTCAGCCAGTTGCACGCCCCAAGCATTGTCATTGCCGCGCCCTTTGTAGGGGCCGGGGATGTCAGTGGCGGGCGTCAGTGGTTTTACGCAATTTTCTGGGCCACCTTCCCGCGCGATCAAATCCCGTGCGTAGGCTTCCGATTGCACGCCCATTTGGCGGATGATCGCGCCCTGATCGCGGATCAACCATTCATCGTCGATGGTATTCGCCTTGGCGTGGCAATCGGCAATGATGCGGTACTGAAATTTAGTGCCGCTGGCCTTGCCGTAAAGTCCGTCTGCAGTGTGAGTGGCTGTTGACATGATGCGGTGCGAGGACAGCATGCCATCCTCAGGTGTGCCAGACCAAATTACATCCTCGCCCAAGAGCTGACGATCTGGAAACTCGTCCAATGTGGCGCGGGTGGCTTGGATAACGGTTTGATTTCCAACCACAACAGACGAGGGTGAGCGCACAACGAGGTCTGGCGCATAGTAATGGTTCAGTTTTTCGATCCCGCGACCCTCCCAAATTTCATAGGTGATCCCGAGGATGTAATCTGGAAAATCCGCAAATTTTGGGTCGAAATTTTTCATGACTTTTGGCTTTCTGGGATGCGGGCAGAGCTTCGAACTACGAGCGGGCCATCAATTTCTATGCGACGGCTTGTGGCGCTTGTATTCTCGATCTGCTCTAGCAAGATTTCGATGGTTTTGGTGGCCATTTGGTTCGCGGGTTGGCGCACTGTGGTCAGTTGGTAAGCCCCCCATGCAGAAACCGGAACATCGTCATATCCCACAACCGAAACGTCCTGCGGAATTTTAAGGCCGAGTTCGTTTCGAAGCACGTCCATGACCGCAAAGGCCATGTGGTCATTGGCAACGAAGACCGCATCGGGTGGGGCGGTTTGGGCGAACATTTTGTGGGCGGCGTCGGCGGCATCTTTGAGGGTGAATTGCCCGACCTCGCGGGCGTATAGCGTGTGGCCCGCCTTTGTGAGTGCTTCGGTAAAGCCCTGTTCCCGGTCACGCTGCGTTGAGGCACCTTCCCAGCCTGCAATGTAGCCGATGCGCGCGTGCCCGCCTGCCAGAAGGAAGTCAGCGACCTTGGCGCCGCCTTGGTAATTGGCGGAAGTAACAGCGGAGACGTCACTGCCGTCCTGATATCGGTTGAACAAGACGATGGGCACACCAGCGGCGGTACATCGGTTGGTGAGATCCGATGACAGGGCGACAGAGGCGGCGATGATCCCGTCGACTTGATAGCCGAGGATTTCTTCGACGACTTCATCGATGTTTCCGGCGGTTTGGGAGGCCATGAAGACCAGCACATGATAGCCTCGCGCCTGTAATGCGTTGGAGAGTTTTTCCAGCGCTTCAGGGTAAAACTGGTTGTCGAGATAAGCGACCACGAGGCCGATGATGCGGCTGCGGCCAGATACCATTGCGCGGGCCAGCGAATTTGGGCGGTAGCCGAGTTCTGCGGCTGCGCTGCGCACCTTTTCGGTTGTGCGCTTTGACGCGGAGGCACCGGGTGTGAAGACGCGGCTGACTGCCGATTGGCTGACGCCTGCACGCGCAGCCACGGTTTCCGCAGTTATTCGTGGCGCCGTCACGGGACCCCACCTCTGAGCGGAATGGGCCCCATGTTGCGGGCTTTGTTGAACTCGCGCAAGCGGGCAAAAACATCGACGCCAAGCTGTTGGTAGGCGTCAAGGATGTCCACCATTACCCAGTTCTCCCGGATTTTCCCATCTTCCATGCGCCAGAAGTCGAGGCTGCGCATGGTGATTTCTGTGCCAGCGGGTGCAATCCCCATCCAACCGTCATGGGTGACGGTTTGGATCATGTCGGGCCAGCCGGTCACCGCGCAATAGTTGTTGTCGCCAAAGAAGTGGTAGGTGATTTCGGCGACCTTTGATCCGCGATCAGGCATGCCGTTGAGGAAGGGGATTTGGTGCCAGTTTCGAAAGCCCTCAATGCCGCGCCCGGTGCCGATCCCGGCGGGGCCGTACCAGTTCATGCGGCGATCCCAGAAGCGAGGCATTTCCATGACCTCTGGGCCGCCTTGGGACGGGTGGCGCTTCATGTGGTTGAGCATGTCGATGATATGCTGCTGGCTTTGCGCGCTTTGTGCAGGGTTGCGCGGCGCGCGGATCAGGCCGTCGCCAGAGGCGGGGCCGGGGATGCAAAACTCGCGGCCCAGTGACGGTGCCATGGGCCATGCGTTGGCTTGCATCATTACTTCGGGGATGTCCCAGATGGCTTGGTATTCAATGACTTTGCCGTTTTCGAAGCGGTAAAATTCGTGGAAACGCATGTGGGCAAGGTGGCCGGTTGGCGGGATGTCGAGGAAGGGAGCGATGAAGGTGCCCATGAAATGGCCACCGCAGCCGACCCAATCTCCACCATGTTCATCCGCGCCGGCCATCACGATCCAGTCGCGGCGTTCGACATCAGGCCATGCGGCTTTGAGGGTGGCCAGTGCGTTATCGTGAAAGGCTTTGGGGCCGATCATGTCGCCGAAGGGATGGGCGAGGTGGAAAACGGCGTCGGGCGTCACGTATTTATCAAGGGCTGCCAGCAGGGCGGTCTCATCCCAGTTGTACTGGGCGGCGCGCAAAACGTCGATGGCAGCGCGGTTTATGTCATGTGCGGTGCGGCTCATTCTGCGGCGGACCCAAAGGCGACGTTTTTGCCGCCATAGCGGCGCACGCGGATGTTGCATTGTTCCGCATGGCCAACAAAGCCTTCGAGCATGCAAAGCCGCGAGCCGTATTCGCCCACAAGCGTTGCAGCTTCGTCGCTTGTGATGCGCTGATAGCTGTGGGTTTTTAGGAACTTGCCGACCCAAAGCCCGCCGGTATAGCGCCCGGCTTTCTTGGTGGGCAGTGTATGGTTCGTGCCGATCACCTTGTCCCCATTGGCGACATTGGTGCGCGGGCCGAGGAACAAGGCGCCGTAGGAGTGCATGTTTTCCAAGAACCAATCGTCGCGGTCGGTCATCACTTGCACATGCTCATAGGCCATTTCGTTGGCGACCTTGAGCATCTCCTCATGGGTATCGCAGAGCACTACGTCGCCGTAATCCTGCCAGCTGATGCGGGCGGTTTCTGCGGTGGGCAGGATGTCGAGGATGCGCTCACATTCGGCCATCGTCTCTTGCGCCAGTTTGCGCGAATTGGTGATCAGACAGGCGGGGGAGTTGTAACCATGCTCGGCTTGCCCCAGAAGGTCCGTCGCGCACAGCTCTGCATCGACGGTGTCGTCAGCGATGA
>CAZQMR010000105.1:0-10774 GCA_964594465.1 uncultured Rhodobacterales bacterium | reverse complement strand
GCCACCAATGGCGACCCCGGCAGGATTCGAACCTGCAACCTGCCCCTTAGGAGGGGGCTGCTCTATCCAGTTGAGCCACGGGGCCGTTATTGCACAGTCCTAATCCCAAACTGATCCTCTGTCAGCGCCTATCTGCAATTCCCCCAATTGCGCCATCACGCAAAACCCCTATATTTTCTCGCAGAGGGAGAGTTTTATGAAAACCAGCCTAATTGCCGCCGTCTTTCTGAGCCTTGCCACCTTTGCGCAAGCCGCACAGCACTCCCAAAAGGATCAGCAAATCGGGGACGCAAATCACCCGAAAATATTGGCCCAATACGGCGGAGCGATCAAAAACCAAGCGCTCTCCGACTATGTCAATCAGATCGGTCGCAAGCTTGTAGCCGTATCCGAGCGCGCGGATGCCAAATGGACCTTTACGGTGCTCGATAGCCCGATTGTCAACGCCTTCGCTCTTCCCGGCGGCTATGTCTATGTCACACGCGGTCTTCTCGCGCTGGCCAATGATGAAGCAGAGCTGGCCGGTGTTCTGGGGCATGAGATCGGACATGTAACGGCCAATCACCCGACCAAACGCCAAAAACGAAACAGTGACAGCGCAATCGGGGTCATAGGTGGCGCGGTGCTCGGTGGGATTTTTGGCGGCAAGGACGGCCTTAAGAAAGGTCTCAAACTTGGCACGAAAGCCGCCGCCGGATATACTGCACAATATTCCCAAAAGCAGGAATTCGAGGCCGATACGCTTGGCGTGCGTTACCTCCTGCGTGCAGGCTACGACCCCACCGCACAGGCTGATTTCCTTGACAGCATGGGAGATGCCGCCGGGCTTGAAGCCAAAATGCGCGGCAAGCAGTACAATCCAAACCAAGTCAGCTTCTTTGCCTCACACCCCGCAACAGCCGATCGCGTGCGCAAAGCCATTCAAGAAGCCAAACGGGCCTCTGGCGGAAAAACACCCACACGGCGCAATCAGAACCGGTTCATGCGCCAAATCGATGGCATGATCTATGGCGACAGCCCCAATCAGGGCTATGTGCGGGGGCGCCGATTTGATCATCCCGAGTTGCGCTTTGGTTTTGAAGTGCCGCGCGGCTTTACCATCCTAAACGCCTCCTCCCATGTCCGTGCAATTGGGCCGGACAACGCGCGGATGGTGATGGATGGCGACAAAGACCCCGGTGGCAGGCTTGTGGATTACATCACTGGCAGATGGGTTCCGCAACTTAAGCGTCATACCAAGTTAGGCCGCCTAAAAGAGCTGAAACCGATCAAAGTGAATGGCCTTGAAGGCGCGATTGGGCTGGCGGATGCGGACATAAACGGTCGTCGCTATCTCGTTCAACTCATGGCGCTGCGCCACAACAATCGGATTTACCGCCTGCAAGGCTATGCACCGAGCAACAATCGCGAGCTTTCGCGTGCTCTGAGCGCGGCGTTGCGCGGATTTGAACCGTTGAGCAAATCTCAGGCAGCGCGGCTCAAACCTTACCGCATTTACAGTTATGAAGTGCGACGCGGGGATACTGTAAATATGCTCGCCACCTCGCTCCCGTTCAGCAACTTGCGCCATGAACGCATCACTGTGCTCAATGGCCTTGACGACCGCCGCTTGGAGGCAGGGCGTCGCGTCAAACTGATATTTGAGTAAACCCAACCTTTGACAATCGCACGCAAACTGCTTTCCTTGGACAAAATGCTTGGGAGAGAGACATGCCGTACCCCGTCGTTGACTGGATCGCCCACCATGCCCGCTTCACGCCTGACAAATTGGCGGTTGAAGACTTGGCAAGTGGGCGCACCCAAACCTACGCTGAAATGCACCTGCGTGTTGGCAAACTTGCGGCCTATCTAAAGTCGCTGGGCGTCGAGGCGGGTGATCGGATCGGCTTTCTCGCCTTCAACTCAACTGACATGATCGACCTTTGCTTTGCCTGCTGGCGCATTGGCGCGATGGGATTGGCGCTGAACTACCGACTTACGGCCTCAGAGCTAAAATTTATTATTGAGGATTCAACACCCAAAATCATCGTGATCGACAGCGCGCTTAGCGAATTGGCTGAGGAGCTGCGCGATCAAACAGATGTCGCATATTGGATTGAGTGCAACGGAACCGGAGCGCCGGGCGCATTTGAAGATGGGATCGCAGCGCAACAGCCGATCTTGGAGCGCGCGCCTCAAGTGTTAGAGGATCAAGCCCTGCTTATGTATTCCTCAGGCACAACCGGCAAACCCAAAGGCGTGATCATCACCCATGGTATGCTCGTCTTTTCGGCCCAATCAGGCTACGCGCCGGGTCGCGGCGGGCGCGACAGCACTTCGCTTGCGGCGATGCCAATGTTTCACATCGCCGGGCTCAACGTCACTATTATGCCCTACCTCTTTGCCGGGGCGAGCGTACGCGTAATGCGCATATTCGACGTAGAAGGCGTGATCCAAGCCATTAGTGACCCAAACAAAGGTGTCACTCATTTCTTCGCTGTCCCCGCTGCATTCAACGCGATGCGCTTGCACCCGGCCTGCGAAACCATGGACACCTCCCGGCTTGTGACCGTCATTTCAGGCGCCGAAACCGTGCCGCCGCCGCTGGTGGCATGGTGGGGCCAGCGCGGCGTGGTTTTGCAAGAAGGCTACGGGCTAACCGAAACCGCTGGCCAAGGTTGCCTGCTACTGGCCGAGGATGTCGCCACAAAGAACGGATCCGCTGGCAAGCCGCTGATAAACTCCAACCTCAAAATCGTTGCCAAATCCGGTGCAACCGCCAAACCCGGCGAAATGGGCGAAATCGCCATCAGCGGTGCGGTCGTCAGCCCCGGCTACTGGAACCGACCCGACGCAACAGCTGAGGCTTTCCGCGATGGATGGTTCTTTACAGGTGACATCGGATGTACGGATGAGGACGGGTTCATCTATATCGAAGACCGCCTCAAGGACATGTATATTTCAGGTGGCGAAAACGTCTATCCCGCTGAAATCGAAGGGATTCTCTATGGGCTCGACGCCATTGCAGAGGTCGCCGTAATCGGCGTGCCGGATGCGACTTGGGGCGAAACCGGATGTGCAGTTGTCGTGCTACGCGAGGGCTGCGAGGTGACATTGAGTGAGTTACAAGAGGCTTGCGCCGGGGTTCTGGCCAAGTTCAAACACCCAAACCACATCACCTTCATGGAAGCGCTGCCGCGCAATGCCACGGGCAAAGTGCAGAAGTTCAAGTTGCGCGAGACTGTTCCTGAACTGCTTGGGCTTGGATAGGGTGAGAGGGCAGATGCCTTCGGCGAGGATATTTGAAGAAAGTAATGTTCAGCTGGGTGCGCCACTGGCATAACAAAGCAAACTGGGAGGCTTTTAGATGGCACAGATTAAGGTTGGCGACATTGAGATCACGGCGATCACCGATGGCAGTGCGCAGTTCACGCCGGAGCTGTTTCCGGGCACCGATGCGGCGCATATTGGCGAGTTGATCAAGGCGGCTGGCAAGAGCGACATTGAGACCAATTTCAATGCGTTTTTGGTGAAAACCGGTACGGCAACGGTTCTGATTGATGCGGGCCCGCGCGATTTGATGGGGCCGTCTTCGGGGGGCTTGGCAAACGCGCTTGAGGCGGCTGGGCTGAGCACCGGCGACATCACTCATTTGGTGATCACCCATATTCATCCCGATCATGTGGCCGGGGCGTTGACCGCGGATGGGCAGGCCGTGTTTGAGAATGCTCAGATGTTTATTGCCGAGGCAGATCACAGCTTTTGGACCGATCCGGGCAATTTCACCACCGCCAATGAGATGGTCGCCAATTGGCATCAAATCGCATTGACCCTTAATCGGGCTTACGGCGAACGGGTGACACCTGTTGCGGACAGTGCGGGTATTGTGTCTGGCGTGTCCTTGATGCCCCTTCCCGGTCACACGCCCGGACATGTCGGGGTGCGCATTGATGACGGGTCTGAGAGCTTTTTGCACGTGGCTGACATTGTTCATGCGCAGGATTTGCAGCTCGCGGACCCGGAAATTGCAGTGGTCTTCGATCTGGATGCAGATGTGGCGCGCGCGACCCGCAAACGCACGCTGGATATGCTTGCAAATGAACAGGCAGTGTTTTCGGGCGGGCACATCATTGCACCCAAATTTGCCCGACTTGAGCGGGCTGGCGCGGGTTATCGCCTGACCGAAGGCTAAATCATCCGCGCCGCGCTGATCATAGGGGCCGGGATCGGCGGCATTGCGACTGCAATTGCCTTGGCGCAGAAGGGGTGGCAGGTCACGATTGCAGAACAGGCTGACGCGCTCAGCGAAGTTGGCGCGGGCATTCAGGTGTCGCCAAACGGGGTGAGTGCGTTGCGGGCTCTTGGGGTCGAGCCTGCGCAAAGCTTCACGCCAGAGGCCATCGAGATGCGGCTGGGGCAGAGCGGGCGCCGCGTGTTTCGCATCGCCCTCGCCGATTGTGCGAAAACCCGATGGCATGCGCCCTATCTCAACATCCATCGCGCCGATTTGCTGGAGGCTTTGCTTGTCCGCGCCCGTGCGATGGGCAACATCACCATCAGGCTCAACATGCGGCTCGTCAGTTATGCGCAAAGCGGCGATGTCACGGCCCGCTTTGAAGGGGGCCAAGAGCTCAGCGCCGACATCCTGATCGGTGCGGACGGCTTGCACTCCGCGGTCCGCACTCAAATGCATGGCGTGGAAAGGCCTCGATTTACCGGCAATGTGGCTTGGCGCTTTACAGTTCCAACCTCTGCTGTAGCCAATCCACCGCCGCCTGTAACCTGCGCATGGGCGGGTGCCAGCAAGCACGCGGTCACTTACTACTTGCGTGGCGGCGATCTGCTGAATTTCGTCGGCATCACCCAAACGCCGAGCACAGAACTGGAAAGCTGGACCGGCACGGGCAATATCGCAGATCTCAAGGCGCTTTATTCTGGCTGGCACCCGCAAGTCACCAGCGCCATTGAGGCCGCCGATCAAGTGCGTCACTGGGCGCTCTATGATCGCGCACCGCTGCCTCATTGGTCAGATCAAAATGTGGGCATCCTCGGGGATGCCGCCCATCCAGCACTGCCCTCACTGGCGCAAGGTGCTTGCATGGCGCTGGAGGATGCAGTCGCGCTGGCCAATTGCTTAGAAAGCGCGAACGGTCTGTCAGAGTTCTACGCCATGCGCATCGACAGAGTGTCTCGCGTGCAAGAAGATGCGCGTAAAAACCTAAACCTGTTCCACAAGCGCGGCGTGTTGCAAAAGGCCCTAACATACGGCCCGCTTTATGTCGGCTCCCGCATCCTCCCGCGCGAAGCACATCGCAGGCTCGACTGGCTTTACGGCTTTACCGGTTGAGCACTCACATATCGAAACACACCCGTCGCTGACACCAGCAGCTTGCCCTTATCATCGCGGATTTCCCCGGTTGGAAAGAACGTCTTACAACCACCGCCCGTCACCCAGCCGCGCACAACAAGCGGCCCGGTCTGCACGGGTGCTACGAAATTCGTGCTCATCGACAGGGTCATGCAAGCACGGCGATCTTTGAAATCCGGCGCATAGCAGCCCGACATCCCCATGGCAAAATCAAGTGCCGTCATCGAGACCCCGCCATGGGCCACCCCAAGCCAGTTGGCGTGAAATTCCCGCACGTCCAAGCGCCCCTCAGCAGCCCCCGGCCCCCAGCGAAACAGCTCCAGTCCAACATGCGCGTTAAACGGCCCGGTACTCCAGTTCTCCACCACGCTCAATCCCGGCTCCACATCCTCCCACTTCACGGCGCATATTCCCGGCGCAGCTCGATTTTGAGAATTTTGTTGGCCGTTGAGAGCGGCATTGGTGTGTCGCGAAAGGTCACGCTGCGCGGGCATTTGTAATGGGCCAAGCTCTCGCGACAATAGGCAATCAGTTCCGCTTCGCTCGCCTCCGCCCCTTCTCGCAGGATCACAATCGCCTCCACCCGCTCGCCCCAATCAGGATCTGGCAGACCAATGATCGCAACCTCTGAAATGCTCGGATGCTGAGACATCAGGTTCTCAATCTCAATCGGGTAGATATTCTCCCCACCCGAGATGATCATGTCCTTTATGCGCCCCGAAATCCACAGCACCGCGTCCGCGTCCAGATACCCCGCGTCGCCCGAATAGTACCACCCGTCCTTGAGCACCGCCGCCGTCTCTTCGGGTCGATTGAGATAGCCCTTCATGATGTTCGGCCCGCGTACCGTGATTTCGCCAATCTCGCCACGCGGCAACTCCGTGCCATCCGGCGCACGTATTGCAATCTCCGCATGAGGCACCGAGGGCCCGGCTGAGCCAATCTTGGAGGGTGAGAATTCCGGCTGATGTGTACCAAGCGCCGAAATCAGCGGCCCAGCTTCCGTTGCGCCATAGCCATTGAGCAAATTCACATAAGGAAAGGTCTCAAACAGCCGTTCAAACACATCCAGCGGCGTGGGCGAGGCCCCAACTGTCAACTGGCGCAAGCTGGAGAGATCAAATTCACCAAATTGCGGGTGATCCAGAATGCGCTGGATCATCGTCGGCACAAACTGCACCACATTGACGCCGCCATCCTGAATAAGCCGCAAGCACTCCACCACGTCAAACTTCGACATCAGGATGAGATGCGAATGCAGCACCGGGCAGGCAAAAATCCGCGCGCCAGCAGCCGTGTGAAACAGCGGGCCAATCGCCAGATGGGTCTCGAAAGGCTTAAAATCATAGGAATTCATCGAGCCAAAGACATTCGCCTGCACATTGATATGGCTCAGCTCTACCCCTTTGGAGCGCCCGGTGGTGCCGCCCGTATAGTAGATGATCAGCGTGTCATTATCCGCCGTCGGTGGCCCGCTCGGCGCATGGCCTTGGCCGATCAACGCCTCATAACCACCACCCGCACCTGTCACCAGAATATGCTCCACAGACGTGCCTTGCGCTGCCGCGCGCCCCAGCGCCTCATGGGCCGGATCACAAATCAGCAGCGTCGGCGTGCAATCCTTGAGGCAGTCATGCAATTCCGCCTCAGACAAGCGATAATTCAGCGCCGCCAGCTCCAGCCCCGCCAATGAGGGCGCATGATAGCTCTCATAAAAACACTCCGAATTTAGCCCCAAATAGCCAACCCGCGCCCCGCGCGGCAGCCCCATCGCCTGAAACCCACCCGCCAGCGCTTTGATCCGCTCCCAAAGCTCGCCCCATGTGAGCGTGCGCCCATCACAGCTCACCGCCGGGTCGTTGGTGTAGAGCCGCGCGGATTTCTCGACATAATTGGCGAGCGTCACGCTCATGCGGTGTTCAGCTCAATATAGCGCTGCAAATGATGATCCGTGTCGCCAAACATATGGTCAATCATCACCAGCCGCTTGGCGTAGTGCGTGATCGGCGTTTCCCCCGCCAAGCCAATCGCCCCATGGAGCTGGATCGCCTCCTCAGCCACAAAGCGCCCGGCCTCGCCCACGTAGTATTTCAGCGCCGCAATACGCCGCGCCTCATCCACCGTGCCCATAGCCGAGGCCGCATTCACCACCATCGAGCGGGTCTGGATGATCTTCGTAACCATATCCACCATGCGATGCTGAAGCACCTGAAACTTCCCAATCGCCTGACCAAACTGCGTGCGGTTCTGAATATATTCCAACGTCATCGCCTGAGCCGTTTCCATTGCCCCAAGCGCCTCCGCACTCACCGCCAAAATCGCCGCCCTCTGCGCCGCTTCAATGCGCGACAAGCCATCGCCCTCTTGCCCAACCAGCTCACCAGCGACACCGCTCAGCGTAATCTCTGCGGCTGGAAACCCGTCAATCGTCGGATAAGCCCGCCGCTCCACAGCCGCCCCATCCACCTTAAACAGCGACACACTGTCGCCCGTCCGCGCGCTCACCAACAGCACATCCGCGCTGTCCCCATGCACCACAACCGACTTGCCGCCCGTAATTTCCCAACCGCCAGCCGCTTTCACGGCCTCAGCCTTCACGAAATCCAACGCATAGCGCCCACCGGCCTCGCCGTGAGCCAGCGCAACCGTTTTGCCGCCGGTTGCAATCTCTTCCAAAAGCGGATCATCCGCCTCAAGACACCGCGCCGCCAAAACATTGCTGGCAATCCATGGCTCCACCGCCAAGGCCCGGCCCAGCTCTTCAAACACAACCGCAATATCATGCCCGCTGCCGCCAAACCCGCCAGACGCCTCGCTTAGCAATGCCGCACCAATGCCCAACTCGCTCAATGCCGCATAGGCATCCCGACTGTAGCCAGCCTCAATCGCTGCCGCACGGATTTCCATATCGTAGTTCTCGCGCAGCCAACGGCTCAGCTGATCCGCGATCATCCGCCGTTCTTCAGTGTGACTAAAATCCATTCCTAGAGACCCAATCCAGCTTTGGCGAAAATGCCTTTTTGTATTTCATTGGAGCCGCCAAAAATCGAGTATTTCCGGTGGTTGAAATAGCCCGGCGCAAGCCCCGCAGCCCCCTCTGGCCCAATCGGCTCCTCGTTGTAGCCCTCTTCCAGCGCCTCAGGAATAAACGGCAAGGCAAAGGGCCCAATCGCACGGCGCGACAGGTCCGTGATTTCCTGCCTGATCTGACTGCCTAGGATTTTCAGGATCGACGCCTCAGCACCAGGCGCGCCTGTGCTCGCCGCATCCGCGATCATCTTGAGATTGGTGGTCGACAGCGCCTCCAGCTCAATCTCAACCTTGGCCATGCGCGCCGCAAAATGCGGATCCTCCGCCAAGCCCTCTTGGGTCGCCACAATCCGCTTTAACCCCTCTAGCGCTACCGTGGTCAGCCCCACATTGGCCAAATTGGTCCGCTCATGGCTCAGCAGATACTTGGCATAGGTCCAGCCCATGTTTTCTTCGCCCACAAGGTTCTCCACCGGAACCTTCGCATCCGAAAACCAAACCTCATTGATCTCATGCTCCCCATCCAGCGTGATGATCGGGCGCACCTCCACACCGGGCTGATCCATATCAATCAACAGAAACGAAATCCCCATCTGACGCTTTGGCGCGTCCGGATCCGTGCGCACCAGCGTAAAAATCATATTCGCGTGCTGGCCCATCGTGGTCCAAGTCTTCTGCCCATTGACGATATAATGATCGCCATCGCGCACCGCAGAGGTCTTGAGCGCCGCCAAATCAGATCCAGCCCCCGGTTCAGAATACCCCTGACACCACCAGTCAGACCCATCCAAAATTCGCGGCAACCAATAATCCTTCTGAGCCTGGGAGCCATATTTGATCAATACCGGCCCCAGCATCGTCAACCCAAAGGGCACGATCCGGGGCGCATGGGCCAAGGCACATTCCATGTCAAAAATATGCTTCTCAACCGGCCCCCATCCCGTTCCACCGAATTCCTTAGGCCAAGACGACGCGAGCCAGCCCTGCGAATTCAGCAACTCGTGCCAAGTCACATAGTCCTCGCGCCCAAGCCGCTTGCCTGCCTTGATGCGACCACTCAAACCCGCGGGCAAATTCTGAGCAAAAAAGCTCCGCACCTCATCCTGAAATGCCAACTCGCTCTCTGAATACGATAAATCCACAATAAGACCTCCCAGTAATATGGGATGATCCTAGACCCAACATTCAGAATTGCAAAGCTTACCTAAGGTCCTTCGATTTTCTTAAAATACTTCCGCCGGAGGCTCCCGCCTTCAGCCACCACAGAGCGCCAATTGCAATTGATAATCCTTAGCCTGCTCACGCACTTCCCGCGCGGCCCGCAGCAAAAACGACTTCTGATTATAAGAACCACGACGATATCCAGCATGACCCTCATGATACGCGAGGTACTGATGGTATGCGTTACTCAGATCAATGCCATTGCGGTTCTTCGTGTGGTTCATGTACCAGCCGATAAAATCAGTGGCATCACTGAACCGTGTTCGCTTGGCGCGGCGACTTCCGGTTTCGCGCTGATATTCCGCCCAGGTGCCATCAAGCGCCTGAGAATAGCCAAATGCAGACGAGACACGACCCGCCGGAATAACCCCAAAACGGTATTTCTTGGGCGTGCGCGCATCGCCGACAAAGCGGCTTTCGCGCCAAATCGTGGCCAGTTGCACAGGCACCGGCACGCCCCATTTGGCCTCAGTGGCACGGGCGGCTGCAATCCAGCTTGGCTGCTCAGATTTGATCACACAGGCATTTCGGATGTCAGAGGGGCGCGGATCAATGCGCGCGGCACATGATCCCACAACAAGCAATAGGACAAGTCCAAATAGCCGTATCATACGATGCCTCACTGGTAACTGCTCTTTATGTTTTTTGTGATTCTAACAGGAAAAACGCAGGGTTCAAATAAAGAAGTTGTCAGGCCCCCAAGACGCACAATACGACAAATCTGATGCATGCAGATATGGACAGGTTGCACATCTAGCGCTAAGTGGAAGTCCGAAAGACGAATAAAAGAGAAAATCATGCTCAGTGCAGAAGCCAAATTTGAAATCGGTCAGGTGGTAAAACACCGGGTGTACCCGTTTCGCGGCGTGATTTTTGATGTCGATCCGACATTCTCCAATACTGAAGAATGGTGGGACAGCATCCCTGAAGATGTGCGCCCAAAAAAAGACCAGCCTTTTTATCATCTGCTGGCCGAAAATGACACGTCCTACTATGTAGCTTACGTCTCAGAGCAGAACCTTGTCCGCGACAAGTCCGGCGACCCGGTCGAGCACCCAGAAGTTGAAGCAATGTTCAGCGATCTGGACGGGGACAAGTACACGTCGAGCATTCGCGCGCATTGACCGGTTCTGCCAAAAGGAAAAAGGCTAGTCGCCTTTTACGCCAATAAAGTGC
>CAZQMR010000104.1:0-10795 GCA_964594465.1 uncultured Rhodobacterales bacterium | reverse complement strand
ACCTCGGGGCGGTTGAGCGTGATCTGGAGGACGTGCGGCGCGGGGGTGGTGATCGCGAGGGTGTCGAAGTCTGGCAAGGTCATGGCGCGCATCTTTGTTGGTTTCACAATGATGCATTTTTGAAGGGTTAATTTTGCTTTGTCACCACATGATGGTCGGTTTCAGAATATGAGTGCCGGAATTGGAATAGTTCTGCGTCGTTTTTTCATGCCACTGGGAAGTCTGTGAGTTGAGGGATTCGCCGCCATGTCTATTTGCCATATCGCCTTTTCGAACCGCCTGCGGCGGTCGCCATTCTTTGAGCGTTCTGACGCTCAGGGTGCGCAAAGTTATACGGTTTACAATCACATGTTGCTGGCGGGTCACTTCCGTTCTTTGGAGGAAGATTGCGAGCATTTGAAGTCTGCGGTGCAGCTTTGGGATGTGGGCGCGGAGCGTCAGGTGGAGATCAAGGGGCCGGATGCGGCGCGCCTTGTGCAGATGACGACGCCGCGCGATCTGTCCTTCATGAAGGAAGATCAGTGCTATTATATTCCGATGGTGGACCGCTCGGGCTACATGCTGAACGATCCGGTTTTGGTCAAAGTGGAAGAGGACCGCTACTGGGTTTCGCTGGCTGATAGCGACATGCTTTACTACTTCATGGGGCTGGCGACGGGCTATAATCTCGATGTGGATGTGTTTGAGCCGGATGTGTCGCCGCTTGCCATTCAGGGGCCGATGGCCGATGAGCTGGTGCGGCGCGTTTTCGGCCAAGACATTGTAGATACGACGTTTTTCCGCCACAAGCGGATTGAAGTAAACGGCAAGAGCCAAGTGATTGCGCGCTCTGGTTGGTCGCTGCAGGGTGGATTTGAGATCTATCTGGATGGCGGCGAAGACGGTGCCGCACTTTGGGATATGCTTTGGGAGGCGGGTCAGGATCTGGACGTGCGCGCTGGCTGTCCGAACCTGATCGAGCGCATTGAGGGCGGCTTGTTGTCCTATGGCAATGATATGAGCCGCGCCAACACGCCGTTTGAAGCTGGCCTTGGCAAGTTTTGCCATGTTGATCGCGAAGTTGAGTGCCTTGGCATGGATGCGCTGCGCGCTAAGCGGGAGCCTGAGCGTCAGCTGAGGGCTGCGAGCATCTCAGGCGACGCGGTGCCGAGTGTTGGAACATATTGGCCGATCTTTGCACCCGATGGCACGTTTGCCGGTAAGGTCACGTCGGCGGTTTATTCGCCTTACAAAGAGACGAACGTTGCAATTGCAATGATTGAGCGAGACTATTGGGATGCTGGTCGCGAACTTGTCGTGTCCACGCCGGATGAGTCGCGCAATTTGACAGTTCACGAGTCGTTCTGGCGGTAATGGGCTGACGTTAGAGAAAGGGCGTCGATCAGTTCTGGCCGACGCCTTGTTCTTGCGAGAACTTTGGTAGATTTGCAGAGACACCGCGTTCATATTCGCCGGGCATTGCGCCAAGGGCTGCTATGTCGTCTGGCTGGCCGATTGCCGCAACGGTTTCCTCATCAAGGCCAAGAGCCACGGCTGAATTCAACCGCGTTTCCAGCCATTCCAGATAGCGGCGGGTTTGGTTGAGCGATTGGTTGGTGGCGTCAAATGGTCCATGGCCGGGCAAGATTCCAGAATGACCGGTTTGCTCCAGCACGTCCAACGCGCCAAGCCAAGCTTTGAAATCGGCGCTTTGGGTATTGGGCGCGTGGTTGTGGAACACCAGATCGCCACAGATCAATGTGCCGGTTGCCCCGTCAATCAGAGCCAGATCGTTTTCGCAATGGCCTTGGAGCGGTATAAGCTCAAATCGCCGCTCGCCAAAAGCAATCATGCCATCTGGCAAGGCGGTATTGGGTGGAACCAAGCTTGTGCCATCGGCCCAATCACCCACAAGGTTTGACATTCTTGCAAGTGCCTGTTCACCACCGGATTTCGCACTTTGGATTGTGCCGGGAAGCGCCAGTATTTGAAGTTCATTGAACACCTGGTTGCCCAAAATGTGCCCGGCATGGTGATGTGTGTTGATGACGGCGGCGACGCCTTTCGCGCTTAGCTCATTGGCCAGCCGTCGCAACGCAATTCCATATTTCTGGGTTGGTCCAGTATCGACAATGATGATGCCTGTTTCGGTCCCGATTAGGATGGAATTGACTGCAGCCCCTCCATTCGCGTGCGAGTAGGCTTCTCGTTTGCCCTCAATGATCCAAATTTTGTCAGAGACCTCGACAGGTGTCAGGGAATAGTGGTTTTCAGCCCTCGCAGCACGGGGCAAGGCGAAAGCCGCACCGAGCACGCCCAACGTATGGCGTCGTGTTAGCCGAGTCCCCAAAAGTTACTCTCCGTCGCAGGCTTGACCTAAATGCCAAGCGAATTTCGAATTCGTAGTTGCCTCACACAGGCAAGCCGAAAACGCAAAATTTCTATACACTACGAGTAATCCTACCCACCTTTTTATGAAGTAGAGAGGGGGAGCTTGTCCAGTTGAACCATCCAATTGGTGCAAAAAACTGTTTTTGGCGACAGGTTTAGGTGTTGTTTGCCCTAACAGTCTTGGCACATGGATCGGGGTTTTCGATGTCGCGAAATTCCGCCAATTTGTGCAAGATGGTGATCGTCCGTGACTGGCAGAATCAGCGGCGCAGGATTAGCTGTTGTGGGACGGGGTAAATGGGCAGGCGTAAATTGTCGGCCTTTAGAGTTTTAATTGAGGATCCTCCGTGGGGCATTTCCTAATGCGTTTGCTGATTGCTGCAACAGTGTCGATGATGCTGGTTGGGGTTTTGCCTGCGCATAGCATCGAGATTTTTGGCATCAAAATTTTTGAGGGCCAAGAAGAAGACACGGTCGAGTTGATCGATCCATTGCCTTACACGGTTCGGATTCTGGTGTCGGGCGATGGTCGCGTGGACACGGCAGTGCGCGCGGCTTCCGCACTTTGGAGCGATCGGGAGCGTCCGGCCTCTGGCACCGCAGGATTGCTTGCCAAAGCGCGGGGTGATTATGCGCAGATTTTGGATGGGCTTTACGGGATTGGGTATTACGGCGGCGAAGTTTCGATAACCGTTGCCGGTCGCGAAGTGACAGATTTGCCGTTTGATGTGCGCCTGAATGGCACGCCGGAGGTTCTGGTTAAGATTACCGCGGGGCAGAGGTTCAGCTTTTCCAAGACTAAAATTGTCAATCAAGTCGATGATCCGCTGCCGCCTGATCCCGATCCGGGATTTCGGGTGGGCGAACCGGCGAATGCAGGCGCAGTTGCCACGGCCAGCCGCTTGGCGGTTGAGGAGTGGCGCAATCGTGGGCACGCCAAAGCAACGGTTGGGGACATCAAAGCTGAAGCGGACCACGCGCGCGCGACTTTAGCGACTGAAGTCACAATCGTACCGGGCGCGATTGCGCGATATGGCGTTGTTGAGGTCGAAGGTCAAACCAAACTGTCGCCAGAATTCATCGCCTATATGGCCGATCTTCCCCAAGGCGTGCGTTTTTCGCCAGAGCATGTCGCCAAGGCAAATAAGCGGCTCTCGGCGCTTGGCACGTTTCGGGCCATTCGGATCGAAGAGGGCCAAGAGATTGCGCCCGACGGCAGTTTGCCCATGACGATTTTTGTTGAGGATCGCAAACCGCGCCGATTTGGAATTGGGGGCACGCTTTCAACGCTGGACGGCGCAGGTCTCGAAGGTTTTTGGTTGCATCGTAACTTGTTTGGCCGAGCCGAGCGTTTGCGTTTTGATGCGTCGGTGCAGGGTGTTGGGCGTTCTTCTGATCCGTTGGACTACGACTATTCGCTCGGCGCGACGCTGACGATCCCCGGCGTTTTCACGCCTGATAACAGCTTTCGCCTTGGCGGGGATTTGCGCCAACTGGTGCTTGAGAATTATCGCGAGCGATCTGTGGGCGTTGTTGCGGGCTTTGCGTATCGGTTTTCAGACACACTGACCGGTTTTCTAGATGCAGAACTGGAGCGGTCCAATATTGAAGACGATCTTGGAACGCGTCGCTTTTCGCTTTTTGGTTTGGCCGGTGGGCTGACTTGGGATCGGCGGGACGACACATTGGATCCCACGCGTGGGTTTTATCTGGCCGGGCGTGTAAAGCCATTTTACGAGGCAGAATTTGGGAATTACGCTGCACAAGCCACCGCTGAGGGCCGGGTCTACCGCGCTATTGATGAAAATAAGAGGTTTGTTGCGGCAGCGAGGGTTCGCTTTGGCACGCTCACTGGCGCCCCATCGATTGAAACGCCGCCGCAATTGCTGTTCTTCACGGGGGGCGGCGGGTCGGTGCGCGGATTGGAGTATCGCTCCGTCGGGATTGAACTGCCAAGTGGAAGCACGATTGGGGGGCGTTCGTTGATTGAAGGCTCTTTGGAGTTACGGGCGCGGGTTTCGGATAAATTCGGGGTCGTTGGGTTTTTGGATACAGGCACCGTGAGCGAGAATTCTTTACCTGATTTCGCAGGTCGTTTTCGCACCGGCGCGGGGCTTGGCATGCGATACAAAACTGGGCTTGGTCCACTTCGGCTTGATGTGGCTGCACCCGTTAAACGCAAAGCCGGTGATCCCAATTTTGCGATTTACCTTGGGTTGGGGCAGTCGTTTTGATGGCGCGTATTCTCATCGCTTGTCTGGTCTTTGTCACCAGTTTCGTGGCCGCATTTGCGCAGGATCGCGAAAACAACGGGTTTATCATTTCATACCTTGAGGACACGGTCTCAACTGAGAACTTCATTTTGCGATTGAACGGCGTATCTGGGCTTTTGGCCTCGGAGGCGGATGTTGAAACGATCACGATTGCGGATCGCGATGGGGTTTGGTTGACCATTCATGAGGCTCATATTTTGTGGACCCGTGCCTCATTGTTGCGTGGGCGTGTGGATATTCAAGAGCTCAAGGCCAAACGCATTGACGTCGCGCGCCGCCCTTTGCCTGATAGACCGTCGATTACGCCAGAAGCTCAGCCATTTAGCCTGCCAGATTTGCCAGTTGCGATCATTTTGGAAAAGCTAGAGATCGGCGAAGTTGTGCTGTCCAAACCTGTTCTGGATTTCGAGGCGAGACTATCGGTTGGTGGTAAGGCGCGGCTTGAAGGCGGCTCATTGGAGGCTGATCTGGGGATTACGCGACTGGATGCGCCCGGTGGCAGCTTCAAGCTGGTTACGGCATTTCAGAAAGAAAGCCGCGAGCTGGAACTGGACCTCAAGCTGAGCGAGCCTGAGGGTGGGATCGTTGCAAAGGCGCTCAATATTGAGGGCTATCCGGCGATTGAACTTGATTTAAACGGGTCGGGGCCGATTGAAGACCTTGATCTAAATCTCACGCTCGACACAGGCCCCATACGCATATTGCAGGGGCGCGCCAGACTGCGTGGCGCAGGAAAAGATCTGGCTTATGACTTGGCGATCAATGGTGATTTGCGCCCGCTTTTGCCTCAAGACATCAAGCCGTTTTTCGGGCGCGTGGCGCGGCTGGAAGCTGATGGGCTGCAACTTGGCGGCGGCGGGTTTGTATTGCAGGATATGGTGCTGGAAACCGCCCGGCTGCGCATGGATGGCACCCTGCGCACGACACCGGATGGTTTCTTGCGCCAAGCAAAATTCGAAGGTGTTCTGGGTGACGGCGTGTCTGCGACTTTGCTGCCGGGAACCGGTGGGGCCGTTACGCTGCGCCGAGCCGGTATCGATCTGGACTTTGGCAATGCCCAAAATGGGCGGTGGCTTTCGGAAATCGTACTGGATGGACTGAAAACGCCCAACTTTCGGGTCGCACAGACATCTCTGGGGCTGCTTGGCACTGCACTAAATCTTGACGAACCGGGTGCGCGGTCGATCACATTTAGGACCCGTGGAACTGCGACTGGGCTTGATTCCGATGATCGGGACGTTCGCGCAGCCCTTGGTCAGGATGTGACATTTGGGGGTGAGGGAACTTGGTCTGACGGGGCACCGCTGGTATTCGAGGATTTCGCACTTTTGGGCAATGGAATTTTGCTCGAACTGGCCGGAGAGCTGAAGGACTGGGTATTTGCAGGCGCTCTTAACAGCAAAATCCAAGACTTAGCTCCGTTTTCCGGGTTGGCTGGGCGCGAGCTGCGCGGAGCAATTGCGTTGGCGCTGGAGGGTAGCGTTTCGCCGCTGATCAGCGGGTTCGATCTGGATATTGAGGGGGACGCACAGGATCTGCGGTTTGACCCGGCGCTGAACGCGCTGATCGCGGGTCGTACGAAATTGTCCGGGCGGGTGACACGGGATGAGGCCGGGTTTAGGGCGCAAAATTTATCCCTGAAGAACCCGCAATTTGAGGTGAAAACCGATGGTGTCATTTCAACACCGCTGACCGATTTCAGTTTTGCGGCGGCGATTGATGATCTGTCGCTCACATCGCGCAAGCTCAGAGGGCGGGCACGGCTTCAAGGCCGGGCAGAAGGCACGGACGGGCAACCCATTGCGTTGCAACTTTCCGGGTCAATTCCGAGCGGTGAGTTGATCAAGCGGCCATTGCGGGGCGCGCGACTTGGCCTTGAGGGCACTTTGGCCGGTCGGGTCTTGCGCGCAGAATTGACAGGTGCGGGTGAAGTCGACGGCCAACGGCTTGCCCTTTCGGCCGATCTTTTCAACTCCGACCGCCGGCGTACCTTGTCCAATCTGAACTTTGTGGCGGGCGGTTCGCGGATCCGTGGGGATTTGGCGCAGGGTCGTGATGGTTTGCTCAGCGGTGCACTCAAAATTGATGCACGTGACATTACCTCGCTTGCTTTGCTTGCGCTCCAAGAAGGGTCCGGCGCTCTGAATGCCAATCTGGTTCTGTCGCCGGAAAATGGCACCCAGACGGCTGAGATTGATGCCAAAATTTCACAGCTTAGGGTTGGGAAAAACCGGCTTTCCAATGGTGATTTAGAGCTGGTGGTGAAAAATGCACTGGGCCTGCCTGAGGTCAATGGGCGCTTGAATGCGGAACAGGCTTTTGTGGCCGGTGTGGAGGTCGAGGAACTTAGCCTTGCAGCACTTGGGCGCAAAGGTGAAACGACAGCCCAGATGGGCATGACCCTTGGCAGTGGGGCAAGATTGAGCGCCAAGGCAGATCTGGCACCAACCGCGAATGGATTTGTGGTTGGCCTAGAAGCGTTTGATCTGGCCGATGTTGAGCGCAAATCTGTGCTAACGCTTGCAGAGCCCGCATCCTTGGAGATTGCGGATGACGTGATCCGATTGCAGCTCCTTCGGCTTAGGGCTGGCGAAGGATTGCTGGAGGCAGAGGGCGAATACGGGCCGTCGGTGACGCTAAAATTCGACATGGACGCGCTGCCGCTGTCGATTGCCAATGCAATTGATCCAAGCCTCGGCCTGTCGGGCACGCTTACGGGGCAAGCCGAGGCAAATGGCAACCCAGATGCGCCGGATGTGGTTTTTACATTCGCGGGCAATGATCTGACCGCACGCGCGCTGCGCAATGCTGGTGCGCCGAATGTGGATTTCTCGGCCCAAGGCGAGACCAGCAGTGATGTTTTGGACTTCACGAGCAATTTGCGTGGGGGTGGGTTGGATGCGTCGCTGGGTGGAACTGTCCCGCTGAGGCGGGGCGATATGGACCTGAGCGCCAAATTGCAGCGATTTCCGCTGACGCTGCTGGAGCGCGTGGCGGGGCGTCCGGGCTTGGCGGGGGTGGTCAGTGGAACGGCAGAGATCACCGGGCCCAAATCTGATCCGCGTGTTGGCTTTGATGTTACCGGCGAAGGCCTGTCCGCGCGGATCGTGCGCACCAACCGGATCGCGCCGATCGCGGCGAGCGCTAAAGGCAGTTATGAGCGTAATCTGATTTCGCTAGAGCAAGGGCGTCTGTCAAATGGCGATGGGCTGTCACTGGATATCAAGGGCGCAGCACCGTTGCTGAGTTCAGGCCTGAACATTGACGCCAACGGTCGTTTGCCACTCAGTGTGGCCAATGTGGTGCTGGCAGAACGTGGGGCGCGTGCGTCGGGCATTGCGAACTTGACGCTCAAGGCAACAGGGCGTGTGGCGGAACCTGTTGTGGCTGGGAATATCAAACTGGTGGGGGGGACAATCGTGGACCCCAAAACCAACATTCGGTTGGAAGATGTGCGGTTTGATGGTGTTTTTTCCGGCACGCGCTTAGAGATCAGAAAGGCTTTTGCACGCAACAGCCGTGGGGGCACGATTACATCCAACGGATCGGTTTCGCTCAACCAGCTGGCTGGGCTGCCTGTGGATATCACAACGCAAGTGCGTGGATTTCGCTACACAGACGGTCGCATTTTCTCAACGTCAGTGAATGCGGATCTGAAGCTCACAGGGGCTTTGACCCGCGGATCACAGCTTGGCGGGACGATTGAGCTTGGCAAAACCGAAGTGACGCTGCCCAAAGGCTTTGGCGCAAGTGGAGCTGCGCGGCTTGACGTGGCCCATATCAACGCGCCCTTTGAGGTGCGCCAAACACTGGCGCGTGCGGAGCGACGGTTGGATGGCGTGCGCATTGAAACCTCCGGCTCCAGCGATATGGCACTGGCGATTACGCTGAATGCGCCGCGTCAGATTTTCCTGCGGGGACGTGGTCTGGACGCAGAGCTTGGGGGGCAGGTTCTCATTGGCGGGACAACCGGTGGGCCCGAGCCAATCGGGCAATTTGACTTGGTGCGGGGGCGGATCAACCTGCTGGGGCAGCGGATCGACTTGACCGAAGGCGCGATCAGCCTGACAGGAACGCTTGATCCGCAATTGGGGCTTGAAGCGCGGACGCAAACCGATGCGGTCACTGCGGTGGTGAGGGTGCAAGGCACGGTCTCAGAACCGGAGATCACAGTCAGCTCTGACCCAGAACTGCCGCAAGATGAAGTGTTGGCGCGGATCTTGTTTGATCGTCCGTTGGCGGAGTTGTCCGGCCTTCAAGTCGCCCGGCTTGCCGCGGCTGCTGCAGAGCTGACCGGGCGGGGTGGACCAAGTTTTTGGGAGCAAATCCGCCGCTCAACCGGGTTGGATGATTTGGATTTCCGCACCGAGGCGGATGGTGCAACGGCTCTTCGGGCCGGGAAGTACCTGCAGGATAACTTATATTCGACGATCGAAGTGAACTCGCTTGGAGAAAGCGAAGTGTCCCTTAATTTGGACATTTCAGACGCCCTAAAGGCACGAACGTCCGTGGACCTTCGCGGGAATACCAGCGTCGGCATATTTTACGAAAAAGATTACTGATTTGAGCGACCTAGCGTCGTTTGTCTCAATATTCGTGTGCCAAATAATGGAACCAAGGAAGTTGGTTGACGCGCCGATTTAGCTGTGTGAGCGTATCGCCATCGAATTGGGGAACAACCCCATCGTGAAACATATCTGGGAGAAGATTCTATGCGCAAATTCCTTTGCGGTGCACTCGGTGCGCTTATTCTGTCTGGCACAGCGGCTATGGCGGAACGCTATGTCATGATCACACACACACAAGGTACAGACCCGTTCTGGCCTGTTGTTGAGAAGGGCGGCAAGGACGCGGCTGCATCACTCGGTGTCGATCTTGAGTACAACTTTGCAGCATCTGGTGACATGGCCGATATGGCAGCGCTCATCGAAGCCGCAACAGCAACACAGCCCGATGGTATCATCGTTTCGCTGCCGGATGCCGATGCGCTTGGCAATGCGATCAAATCTGCGGTTGCAGCAGGTGTACCTGTGATCACTATCAACTCTGGCCTTGAAAGCTCCGCAGCACTTGGTGCGCTGATGCATGTTGGTCAGCCAGAAAAGCTTGCCGGCCTCAAAGCAGGTCAGCGCGCAAAAGCTGAGGGCGCTGGCAAAGCGCTTTGCTTGAACCAAGAAGCGTTTAACACAGCGCTTGTTGATCGCTGCCAGGGGTACTTTGATGGTGTTGGCCAAGAGCTGAACATGATCGACGTTTCAAACGATGTTGCACAGATCAAAACACGTACTGCTGCGGCACTTCAGGCCGATGCCGACATCAACGCCGTTCTGGCTGTTGGTCCGCATGTCTGTGAAGCTGCGTCTACTGCGATTGACGAAGTTGGTGCCGACGTTCACCTGTCTTGCTTTGACATGACACCGGGCGTGATCAACCTGATTAAATCCGGCAAAGTTAAGTACACAATTGACCAGCAGCAGCGCCTTCAGGGCTATATGCCAGTTGTTGTTCTGCATCTCTACAACACCAATGCAGGCATGCTGCCAGGCGCAAGCATTCCATCAGGCCCAGGCTTTGTGGATGCAAGCAATGCGGCATCTGTTGAGGCACAGGCTGGCGTGAACCGCTAATCCTTGTGAGGCAAAAAACTTTGAAGGGGCGTCCTTTTGGGCGCCCTTTTTTTGTTTTTCGGGCATTTTCGCGATGGACGCCCTCTTACCGAAATTGGGGGGTTCAGTAAGAGGGCTATGCCGCTGCGCACCAGAAATCTGGGTGTGATTGCACGAACAGCAATTCTCGACTTGCAGGTTGGTACTAGCGTCTCAAACTGAGCTTTCAAAACGCAAAATGCTTTTGCATCCATGAGTGTCTTTTATGGCTCCGGCGATGAGAGCCATTTTTCCATAGCTTCCAGTCCTTTAGCGCGCATTACGGGCTTGCCCTGCTGGCGTTGGATGGGCAAAGTTACCTAAAAAAGGGAGAGAGATGACCAGTTCAAACCGGGCTGAAGCCGACCGCCGCAAAAAAGATTCAGCGCTTATGCGATTGATCAAACGCCCAGAGATTGGTGCCTTTGCTGGCGTCCTTTTTCTGATGATTGCGCTGGCCTTTGTAGCACCCCAAAGCGTTTACAATCCGCTGGGCATTAAGAATAT
>CAZQMR010000103.1:0-10884 GCA_964594465.1 uncultured Rhodobacterales bacterium | reverse complement strand
CGACCGCCCATTGATACTAACTATTTCGAAACCTTTAACCGCGATAATGTTGCTTTGATTGACCTGCGCCACGATCCCATTGAGCGCATCACCGCGACAGGCATCAAAACTGCGCAATCTGCGCATCCTCTCGACATCATCGTTTTCGCCACAGGCTACGATGCGCTGACCGGCCCACTGATCAAGCTCAACGTCACCGGCAGCAATGGTGCCACGCTGGAAAAGAAATGGAGCGCTGGCCCAAAAACCTATCTCGGCCTGCAAGTGCCTGATTTTCCTAACATGTTCACGATCACAGGCCCCGGCAGCCCCTCGGTCCTGACCAACATGCCCACCGCCATTCAGCAACACGTTGATTTTGTCACCGACTGCATAGAACATTGTGAAGCGCGCGGAATTGCCCGGATCGAACCCCAAGAAGATGCAACAAAATCATGGGGTTACCACACCGAACGCGCCGCCAACGCCACCCTTTTACCAACTGTTAAGCATTCCTGGTATCTCGGCGCCAACATCCCCGGAAAACCCCGCGTGTTCATGCCTTATGCCGGCGGCATGGTCCGCTATCGCAAGATTTGCACCGAAATAGCCCAAGCCGGATACCCCGGCTTCCAGTTCGACCAAAACCCGCAAAACGCACCCTTCGAACCGCTCTCCGACAGTTGGGACATTCCGGACTAATTGTTCGAATCATTCAATAGATCACCCCCAAAATTTCGGCTCTAATTCTCGCCCGTGAAAAGTGTTTTGGCAGGATTTAGAAACGAATTCGGCAAATTTCTGCCAAACCTTCGATTTTACACACAAAAAGGGGAATACTCGGTCTGGAGGTCCGTGCATGGGCCGCGTACTCTGCGTGCGGGAATTTTGAGCAAGGGAGATACCGGTGGCACAAATGTCAGTCCGCAACCAATTAAAATCGCTAGCACTTCTGACAGTTTTGGCTCCTATCGCTGCAACAGCTCAATCCATTGAGCTCGTATCCCCTGATCAAAGCGTACGGATCACAGGTGAATTGGTGAATTTCGATGGTGCCAACTATATAATCAGCACCAGTCTGGGAGAGCTCACTTTTGCTGCAAGCGCTGTGCAATGCATTGGCGACGCCTGCCCCTATATCAAACCACCTACATCAGAGTTTGCAATTTCAGGTTCCAAATCTCTGAGTGAGATGTTGATCCCCGCACTCATTAATTCTTATGCCAATCAACTGGATAGCCGAATTGGCGTTGGCGAAATTGACGATGGACAGCTCTTCACGATCACCGATAGCGAAGACGACGCGCTTGCCAAGATTGAGATTTACCCCTCCAATTCGTCCACTGGCTTGTCCGAGTTGTTGCAAGGCGACAGCAGCATCGCACTTGCCACCCGTCCAGCTCGCGCGCGAGAAACCCGAGCCTTTGAGGCCAGCAATCTGGGCGATGTTCGTCAAGACCAGCAGGAACACGTATTAGCACTTGATGGGCTTTTGATCATCACGTCGCCAGACAATCCGGTTCGTGCAATCAGCCAAGAAAACGCTGCATTGGTTTTTGGCGGCGAAATCAACAATTGGAGCGAACTTGGCGGCCCAGATGCGCCAATCAAGGTCTATACGCGCCCCATCGAAACTGGAACAGGTGAACAGTTCGACTTTTTGTTGCTGCGTTCTCAAGGGCTTAGCCTTCGTGGTGACGCCACAGAAATCGGCAGCGATGACGAAATTTCGCGCGTTGTCGCGGCTGATCCGTTCGGCATTGGTTTCACTAGCTTTGCCCATGTCAAAAACGCCAAACCGCTTGCGATTGAAGGCGTTTGTGGATTGCAGATCCCAGCCACAGAGTTTGCGATAAAGACCGAAGAATACCCCCTGACCCGCAGGCTTTTCGCGTATTCGGCTGAGCGTGATGATCCCCACCATGTCAAAGAATTTCTTAACTTTGCCAAGTCAAATTTCGCTCAAGACGCGGTGCAGAAAGCGGGCTTTATAAATCACAGTATCTCAACGGCGTCGGTCGACACGCAAGGCTTGCGTTTTGCTTCGGCCATTATCGCCAACCGGAATGCCAGCAGCCTACCCGAGCTCAAACGCATGGTCGCAGACATGTTAAGCTCTGATCGTTTGTCCACCACCTTCCGCTTTTTAACCGGATCAAGCAATTTGGACACCCGCGCCACAGCCGATATCGTGCGTTTGGCCGAAGAATTGCAATTGCCGCAACATGCCGGAAAAGTCGTACAACTTATTGGTTTTACAGATTCAATTGGAGATCCGCTGCTGAACAAGCAGCTTTCAGAACGACGCGCCTTGCAAATCCGCGACGCATTACTGGAAGCGAACTCAACACTTGAAGATCACGTGAAATTTACGGTGGCGGGCTACGGCGAAGTGTCGCCGCTTGGATGCAACGAAACCAATCAAGGGCGACTGATCAATCGCCGTGTTGAGGTCTGGCTCAAAGAGGATTTGGAACCCGCAAGCAACTGATCGATGCGCCGTTCCATACACTATTCCATCGAAAGTTTACCAAAATGCCTCTTATGAAATCGATTTCACGCCTTATCACAGCGCTGTTTGCAACCAGCGTTTTCGCCCTGCCCGCCGTGGCAACTGAGTGCCAAGACGGCGAGAAAGTTGTTAGATTCAGCCTAGTCACCAAGCTTGAAGGTCACCCAAAGGGCGAGGCGGCATTGGCGCTGGCCAGAGTTGTGAACGAGCAGATGGAAGGCATGCTCTGCATGGAGCTTTATCCCAGCAGCACGCTTTACAACGACGATGACGTCTTTGATGCGCTTTTGAGCGGGGATGTGCAAATGGCAGCCCCTTCGGCTTCCAAATTTGGCAAATATTCCAACGAGTTGCAGTTGTTTGACGTGCCGTTCGTGTTTGACAGCGCGTTGCATGTGATGGAGTTTCTAAAGACAGACGCTGCAGGTGACATGCTCAAAACCGTTGAGGATGACGGGTTCTCCGTTCTGGGGTTTTGGACCAATGGCATGTATCAAATGTCCGCAACGCGACCGCTGCGCCGTCCCATTGATGGGAAAGGCTTGACCTTCCGCGTTCAGTCGCTGTCTCCGTCGGTTCAGGGGCTTTTGGATGCGATGCAGGCCAAGGGTGTTAAGCTTGCCTTTTCCAAAGTTTTTCAAGCACTTGAAACCGGTGACGTACAGGCTCAGTACAACACATGGTCCAACATTCAGAGCATGGGATTTTATCGGCACCAAGCTGCAGTGATGGAAACCAACCATGGATATCTCGGCTATCCGGTCATTACGTCACGTGCCTTTCTCGATAGCTTAGACGCCTCTACGCGACAGAAACTCCTAAACATTTTCACATTGGTAACTCACGAGCAAAATCGGTTTGCCTATGAGATAAATCAGGCACGACGGCAGGATATATTGGATGACGACGGGGTTATTGTGCGGCTCCGCGCTCGCGAGCTGGAAGTTTGGCGTGAGGCCTTGGCACCTTTGGTCGAAAATTTTCGTGAAACCGTGAATGCTGATCTGATCGACGCGGCGATTATTGCGAACGCGGAAGCCAACCCGTTTTAGGCACGTTGTTTGGCCTACTTATCGGGGTCAGTTATTTGCATAAAGGCGGTCTCGATTGCTCCGTCCCGAATTATTCCTAACTCTATTGATTTTGCGGCGCGTTCCACCGCCGCAGAAATCGTTTCCCGCACTGCTTGGGGCGTGTTGAGCGAGGTGTCGCTGCTGTAATCCACCACCAACTGATCCCCGGTACGCAGATCAGAGAGGTTGTTGATAGCCTCCTCAACCACAAAAATCTTCCACTTGCGGCGCTTGAACTTCGCCTCAAGCACCAAGCCGTTGGACAAGGCCGTGCGCCGCAAACACGACACTGGCAGGGTTTTCTCCTGCCCGTCGACAGTTAGGGAGAGGTCGGCCTTGCCTGATGTCACGCCTTCGCAAAGCTGTTTGATTTCAGTGAGGTAATCAGCGCGAAACTGAATATCTTGCCCATTGAGCGCCGAAACCTGCTGTCCGGGAACAAGCCAATCAAGATCAGAGGCTTGGTCCTTAGCAATGCGAACGATCCCGCTTTGATCATCAAACTCAAGATTGAGCTGGGTTTGCCAAAACTGGCTCAGAACTTTTAGATCACCCACGCCCAATCTAGGCGGAGGAGGCGTCGCAGGTTTTGCGATTTCTGCATCTACCGCCTTATCGGGATTGAGATATTCTTTGGGCGGTTTGATAAAGCGCTGGCGAAGATCCGCGTTCTGGGCTTCTGGCGGGGCGGGTGGGTTCACAATTTCTGAACCCAGCTCTTTAGGTTCATCGGGCCGCTGAATTGCCACGGCCGCGACCAACTGTGAGTTCACGACCTGGACCGGGCGAGTATAAGGAAGCTCTCCTTTGCCCGGCGTCTCAAGAGCGGCGGCGGCGCTCCATGCAAAGGTCGGGCCATCGCTCAACACTGGCAGCTTTGCGTGATTTTGCTGAAGTCTGGCCAAAGGTAATTCAGGAGCCTTCGCCAGTACATTTGGACCCGGCTTAGCCGGTGGTGGCGGTGCAATGGGCGAAGCAACAGCCGGTTGATCAGTTTGAGGCCCGACTGTAAGTGCAGCCGCCGCCCAAAAGGGCGCAATTGGAAGTGCAGGTTCAGCCGTGGCGACTTGCGCGCCTTTTTCTACAATCAACAGATCAACGAACGGATTGTCTGGGACCACTGCCATTTCATTTGGATCAGGAGGTGTCCCCACCGGTTTTGAGAACACAAAATCAAGCTTGCCCGCAGCACTTGGGCTGGCAAGTTTTTGTGGCTTAGGTGCTGGCAAACGTTCCGTCTTGAGACGATCAAGCTCTTTGAGCGCCGCACTATACTCCGTTTCCGCTACAGGGTCTTTGGGCAAGACAACTGCTGGATTACTGGCATCTCCTTGCAACTTTGGCTCGGAATTCACCGCCACACGATGCTCCATTGCGACCAACGGCTCGCTGGCTGGCTGGGTCGCGGGAATTATCTGGGCCGTCTTAGTCTGAGCAGTCTCAGTCGCCTTAGGTTGAGGGGCGTTTTCTTGCAGCGCTGCGTTTTTTGTAATCGGTTCAGCGGGTGGTGCTAAGCTGTCCCAATTGCCCTGAGCGTTATCAATTTGACTTGGGATCATCACTCCAGCGGCAACAACGCCCGCCATGGCCAGCGGAAGCATGCGGCGCCGATCGCCCTTGGGCCTTTTGATGGGACGCTTTTGAACTCTGGGCGCCTTGCGTTCGGGAAATTTGGGCGGTGGAGCAACCGCTGCGGCTGGCCTCACGGACGCAGCATTTGATCTGTCTTGTTGTTTTCTGCGCGGGACGACAATGCCAGTTTCCGCAATGCCCGTTTCCGCCACATCGGGTTGATCAGGAGGTGGAGCCGGCGCGAATTTCAGCCGGACCGATCCCTCAAGCGATCCTTCGGGACTTTGCTCTGCTTGATGCAAAAAACGATCTTCAAAATTGACCGTCAAATTCACATCGGGTGTGGTCGCCCCGTCGTCGCCAATCTCGCTGTGGCGATTGTGGCTGTGTATGCGCACAACCTTACCGCTTTTCAGGCTGCGGTGAGACGTCGGTGGATTTGTGCGCTTAAGGGAAGTCATCCGTTCACGTGTCCGTATGACTTTGCGACCACTCCTTGCACGTGTTCCCCGTCTCTTAGTTGTGGAAGGGCTCGCAAAATTGCGTGCACTCCCGATGGAATTTGCTTAGCTGCCCTAGACAGCAGGTCTCGGTATTCTATCCAAGTCTGTACATTTATACAGACTTTCACGCACATATAAATCACATATTTTTCTTGGTAAATAAACGCGAAAGACCAGTCTTATCAAGCTGTTCCTTTAGCCCAATGCACACAATTCCAGATCGATAATCACCTTTTGCTGGGGTCACATCGTATCGCTGACCCACGATCTGGATCAATTGAACCGCAGCACCGTTCACGACAAAGCCTTTGGCGCGGATCACCCCATATCCGCCGGTCGCAATTTCGCGCGCCAGCTCTGTCGCATCTGCACCGATTTCCGGTGCAAACAATTGCATGTCGAACGCTTCCGCGCGGTGATGTGCCCCTTGCTCCGCTGCCTGATCAAGATGGCTTTCTAGAACAGTTGCGGGGGCCAGCTTACTGTTTACGACGGAGACGATTGCAGCTGTGTCGTTCAGCTCCTTTAGCCATTCGGTCAGGTTTCCTATTTGCTCAGCCGGGACAAGGTCGGTTTTGTTCAAAAGGATGATGTTGGCATCCGCAATCTGGCGCAAAACCGTGTCCCCGACATATTTGTTGGCCGCATTTTGCTGCACCGTTTCCGCATCCGCCAGAATGACAATGCCATCGCTGCGATAGCCCGGCAGCAAACCAACCGAGGCTGTGATTGCGCTTGGGATAGCCACGCCAGAGGCCTCAATGATCACGTGATCCGGGCGAGGCTGCATTTCCAGCATATCCAGCAGGGCCAGCGTCAAGTCATTGCCATAGCTGCAACACACACACCCCCCTGCGATGGAAATAATGTCGTCACCTTCTGCTTCGATCAGGTCCTCATCTATGGGCAACTCGCCAAATTCATTCACCAGCACCGCGAGGCGCAGGCCATTGGCATTGCGCAGCATATGGTTAACCAGCGTGGTCTTGCCTGCCCCCAAATAGCCCGCAATCGTCGTGATCGGCAGCAGGCTTTGCTCAGACATCGGCCGCTGCAAAGACTCGACCGCCCTGAACTGTGCCCCATACGCTTACATCCTTGAGCTTTTCGCCGCGCATTTCAGTTGGATCATCTTCCAGCACAGCGAAGTCCGCCTTCTTACCAGACTCAATCGACCCGATTTCATCATCAAGTTTGAGCGTATAGGCTGCCCCCATCGTGATCGCATAAAGCGCATCAGCCACCGGAATCCGCTCCGCCTCGCCCTGCACCCGGCCCGAGGCCGTGATGCGGTTGACCGCGCACCAAGCCGTGAAAAGCGGGCCAAGGGGCGTGATCGGCGCATCTGAGTGGATCGCCATTGGTACGTTGTTTTCTAGAGCCGTGGCGCAGGCATTCATCCGCTCCGCCCGCTCTGGGCCAACGGTCAGGCGATAGTGTTCATCGCCCCAATAGAAGTGATGGTTGGCAAATAGATTGACGCACATGCCAAGCTTGGACATGCGGGAAAATTGTGCACGATCAGCGAGTTGGCAGTGCTGGAGTGTGAAGCGATGATCAGGATGAGGCTGTTTGCGCAGGGCCGCCTCCAACGTATCAAGGGCCAGTTCGGTGGCCTCGTCGCCATTTGTGTGGGTGTGAACATGGCAATCATGCGCAAGCGCCAGCTCGTAGATTTCCGCCATCTGCTCTGGTGGGATATACCACAGCCCATTGGGCGCACCATTGTGGTATCCGGGCCAGCGCATCCGCGCCGAAAAGCCTTGGATCGAGCCATCGGCGACCACCTTGATCCGGCCAAGGCGCAGGTTCTCAGTGGATTTGCTCTTCAGTTCAACGGCCCGGTCGATCAGGTCTTTGGGGGAGAGGCCAATGAAAATGCGCAAGGGCACCACGCGCACCGGATATTTCGCCTCGCCGGTGACTTTGGTGAGCATTGGAATGCTCTCATCGGGCAAGCGCGCCGCAAGATCGGTCACGGTTGTGACGCCGGCGCGCACGCAGAGCTTGCCAAAATCGCGCAAACCCCGCTCGTCGCATTCCAGCATATCGCGTTGATAGCCAACATGCACGCCCACGGGCGTCATCACATCGGGGCCAAACAGCTCGCCTGTGGGCAAGCCGTCTTTGCCAAGGGGAATGCCCGGATGATTGAGGCCCGGTTTGAGCAGCCCAGCAAGCTCCAGCGCCTTGGTGTTGACGTTCATGATATGGCCAGAGGCGTGCAGGATGCCGATGGGGCGGGTCGCAGAAACCTTGTCCAGATCAGCACGCGACACTCTTTGGTTGTCAAAATAGATCGGATCAAGCTGCCATCCCGGCAGCGGCTCATCGGGGTCGTCTAACTTAGCCTCAGCCTCGCGCAAGCGATCCAGCACCGCATCAATGCTCTTAAGCCCTTCCCAAACCTTGCCATCCGGGTCCGTGCGATCAAAAAAGCCGCAATAAACATGACGCCAAAGCGTGCCCTCCATGGTGTGAGCATGACCCTCCACAAGTCCCGGCATCAGGATTTTGTCTTTGAATTGCTCGTCGAGCTTGTATTCGCCCCATCTCTCCAAATCAGCCAAAGGGCCGACTCCCAAAATACGCCCATCGCGGACTGCAACATGGCTCGCTTCTGGGCGTTGCGGGTTCATTGTGATGATTTTTTTGGCGGCGAAGATCGTCGTGGTCATTTTGGGCTCCCTGATTGGTGCAAGTAGGGCGTGACCAAGCCAAAAGGTCAATTGCTGAATTTGATTGCATCGCCAAACGACTCAGCTAGGCTTTGCTCCAGAAATAAAAACAGGGAGAATTCCATATGAAAAACCTATTCAAAGGTTTGCTGACAGCGAGCGCGCTGGCATCGATGATTGCCACTGGCGCCGTTGCTGAAGAGCCCAAGAAGGGCGGCACGCTTGTGACGGTTCTTGGCTCGAACGTGCGTAATCTGAACTCCGCCGTGCAATCGGGCATTGTCACTGGCTTTCCCGGCGCGCAACTATTTGCCTCGCCTCTGCGCTATGACGAAAACTGGGAGCCTCAGCCATATCTCGCGGAAAGCTGGGAGGTTTCTGAGGATGGGCTGACTGTCACACTCAATCTCGTGAAAAACGCGAAGTTCCATGATGGCGCACCGCTGACATCCGAAGATGTGGCGTTTTCGGTTGATGTGATCAAAGCAAACCACCCCTTCAAGTCGATGTTTGCACCAGTTGAGAGCGTCAGCACGCCTGACGCACATACGGCTGTGCTCAATCTCAGCAAGCCACACCCTGCTTTGATGCTCGCGATGTCAGGTCAGTTGATGTCGATCATTCCAAAGCATGTTTATGGCGATGGTGAAATCACAGATGTAAAAGCTCATGCCAGAAACAACGAAGGCACAGTTGGCTCTGGCCCGTTCAAACTGGTTGAGTATAAATCCGGCGAGCATGTGATCCTTGAGCGCTTTGATGACTTCTTCATCGACGGGCGTCCTTATCTTGATAAGATTGTTATGCGGATCATCACCGATCCTTCCGCACGCGCGATTGCTTATGAGAATGGCGAGCTGCACATGGGCGCGTTTGAATCGCTTCCCACAGTGATCAACCGCTTGAAAAAGGCTGACAATCTGACCGTGACGCCAAATGGTTACGGCGCGATTGGGCCGCTTGACTGGCTGGCAATGAACACCCAGCGCGGCCCGCTTAAGGATGTGCGTGTTCGCAAGGCGATTGCGCATGCGGTGGACAAGAACTTCATCCAGAAAGCTTTGATGCAAGGGACTGCATCCGATAGCCGGACCGGCATTCATCCAGACAGCCCGTTCTACAACGGTGGCGTTGATGCCTATGACGTGGATCTGGACAAGGCGAACGCCCTGCTGGACGAGGCTGGTTTTCCGATGAATGGCGACAGCCGTTTTGCCTTGACGATCGACTTTGGCTGGCCCGGTGTGAAGCCGCAGGTTGAGTATGTGAAGGCCGCACTCAAGAAGGTCGGCATTGCTGTTGAGGTCCGCGCAAGTGCGGATTTCCCGACATGGGCAAAGCGCATGGGCGAGATGGACTTTGATCTGTCTTGGGACACTGTGTTCAACTGGGGCGATCCAGTGATTGGAGTTCACCGGACCTATGTGTCTGACAACATTGGCAAAGGCGTTTGGTCCAACACGCAAGGCTATGCCAACGCCCGTGTTGATGAAATCCTGGCAATGGCCGCGGTTGAAGCGGATCCTGCGAAGCGCAAGGCGCTTTATGCAGAGTTCCAGGCGATCATTGCGGACGAGCTGCCAGTTTATCACACCAATACACTGCCCTATCACACGGTTTATCAGACCGACAAAGTGGGCAACCCACCGATTGGCATTTGGGGCACGTCGACACCAATCGACATGACCTACCTCAAGTAAACGATTGCGCGGCGGGGGCTGCCCTCGCCGCGCATTTCTTCAAAGAATAACCTCGTGACATTCCTCAAAACTCTATCCTTGCGCGTGCTTTATGCTGTGCTGCTTTTGATGGCGGTACTGGTGCTGAATTTCTCTATGTTGCACCTGGCGCCCGGCGATGTGGCAGACACGATTTCGCAATCCATGGGCGGCGCTGATAAAGAGCTTCTGGACCAGATTCGTGCGGATTACGGTCTTGATCAGCCCTTCTATGTGCAGCTTGGCCGCTATATCGGCAATGTGCTGCAATTTGATCTGGGCTATTCGTTTTTCTACAATCAGCCGGTGACACAGCTCATTCTGGAGCGCTTGCCAGCAACCCTGCTTTTGGTCATCGTCTCCCAGCTCTTGGCGCTGGTCGTAGGCGTGGTGCTTGGCGTGATCTCCGCGCGCAATCCCAATGGCATCTCCAGTCATCTCGTGACAATTCTGGCGCTCTTTGGGTATAGCGCGCCCGTTTTCTGGACCGGCATCCTCCTGCTCATCGGCTTCTCGCTCCATGTCCCGATCTTCCCAGTGGCTGGCATGCGCGATGTCACGATTGAGGGCGGCTTTTGGGTGCATTTCTTAGACGTCGCGCGGCATCTCGTACTGCCCGTCGTAACACTAAGTTCGATTTTTCTAGCACTCTACTCGCGCCTCAGCCGCGCCACGATGATGGAAGTGCTGGGCTCAGATTATGTGCGCACCGCCAAGGCCAAGGGCCTCAGCGAGAACCTCATCGTTTACAAACATGCGCTCAAAAACGCGCTCTCGCCCGTGGTCACGCTCGCAGGTTTGCAGCTCTCAGCCGTGGTCTCGGGCGCTGTGCTGGTCGAAACCGTGTTC
>CAZQMR010000102.1:0-10951 GCA_964594465.1 uncultured Rhodobacterales bacterium | reverse complement strand
ATGATCGGCCCAACATCCACAGGCGTGCCATCCAGCAAGGTCGCGCCCGTTTCCGTGCGCTTCACCTCATCGGGCGTATGCCAGACCGGACGACCCGAGCTCGGTGTCGAGTAGGTCTCATGGGTGACCATGCCTTGGGTAAACAGCGCATTGAACGGCTCAATCGCCCCATCAGGCAAATGCCCTGTCTTAGCCATCGCACGGGCAAAGAAGCGCGAATAAAGCAGATGCAGGATCGCGTGTTCAATGCCGCCAATGTACTGATCGACGTTCATCCAGTAATTGGCATCATCCATATCCGTGGGGGTATCCGCACGCGGAGCTGTGAAGCGCGCGAAGTACCAAGAGCTGTCCACAAACGTGTCCATCGTGTCCGTTTCGCGCTGTGCGTCTTTTCCGCAACGCGGACAGATGCAATTGCGCCATGTTGGATGCCGATCCAGCGGATTGCCCGGAATGCTGAAATCAGGGTCATCAGGTAAGCGGATCGGCAGGTTCTCCACCTTTTCCGGCACCACGCCGCAATCCTCACAATGCACGACCGGAATCGGGCAACCCCAGAACCGCTGACGGCTAAGCCCCCAATCACGCAGGCGAAAATTGGTTTTCCCGGCACCCTGATCCGCCGCCTCAATGCGTTTTGTGACCTCAGCCTTGGCCGCCTCAATCTCCATTCCGTCCAAAAATTGAGAGTTCACCAAGCGCCCCGGCCCGACATAAGCCTCATCGCGAATCACAAACTCGGCGGCATCTGTGTCTTCTGGGCATACAACAGGTGTGACATTTAGGCCATATTTGCGCGCAAAGTCCAAATCCCGCTGATCATGCGCCGGACAGCCAAAAATCGCGCCAGTGCCATAATCCATCAGGATAAAATTGGCGATATAAACCGGCAATTGCCAGTTTGAATCGAACGGATGCGTGACCGTCAAACCAGTGTCATAGCCCTGCTTTTCTGCCGTCTCCAATTCAACCTCAGATGTTCCCATCCGACGGCACTCTGCATTGAAGCTCGCAAGCTGTGCATTGTCCTTCTCCAGCGCCAAGGCCAAAGGATGATCACAGGAGATCGCAGCAAAGCTCGCGCCAAACAATGTGTCCGGCCGCGTAGTGTAAACATCCAACTCTTCCATGCCGGCATCAGCCGCACCATTCAGCGCAAATCGGAATTGCAAACCGTATGATTTGCCAATCCAGTTTGCCTGCATCAGGCGCACTTTTTCGGGCCAATCCTTCAACCCATCCAGCGCATCCAAAAGCTCAGACGAATAATCGCTGATCTTGAAGAACCACTGCGTCAGCGATTTGCGCTCGACCGGCGCGCCCGAGCGCCAACCTTTGCCGTCGATGACCTGCTCATTTGCAAGCACGGTCATGTCCACCGGATCCCAGTTCACAACCGCCTCTTTGCGGGCAATCATGTCAGCCGCCAAAAAGTCGAGGAACATCGCCTGCTGCTGACCGTAATATTCAGGATCACAGGTCGCAAACTCGCGAGACCAATCAAGCGAGAAACCAAGCGGCTTCATCTGGCGCTTCATCGTCTCGATATTCTCGTATGTCCAAGGACCGGGCGCGACCCCTTTTTCCATCGCCGCGTTTTCCGCGGGCATCCCAAACGCATCCCAACCCATTGGGTGTAACACATTGAAACCACGGGAAGATTTGAACCGGGCGACCACATCGCCCATGGTGTAATTGCGCACATGGCCCATATGGATGCGCCCGGATGGATAGGGGAACATCTCCAGCACATAATACTTCTCACGGGTCTCATCGCGTGTCGCCTTAAACAGCTCAGCCCCGTCCCACGCGGCCTGCCATTTTGGCTCCACCACTGCTGCATTATAGCGCGACATGATGGGTCTTATCCTTAGATTTTGAGGGCGCGATTGCGCCTATTGATCTGCAATTTTCAGCTGACGTGCGCGGGTCAGAATGCTGTCTTCCAGCTCACGGATCGCCTCGTCTGATAGCGGGATTGACCGGCTGCCCGACTTGCGGAAGGCCGCCACGCGCAAGGACCGCGCATCCAGAGCTGCATCCTGAATGTAAACCGTCGCCTTAACTGCACCGCGCTGTCCCGCAGGTGCGCCCCAACCAGTTGTGAAAACACCCGAAACCGGATCAGCCGATTCGAGCGGAAGGAAGGACAGCGTATCCAGCGACGCGCGCCATAAATACTTGTTCACACCGATCTGGAGATTCGGATCTCCCCGGCCAGCAATCGCATCCCAAATGGTACGACGCTCCGACGCAAGTTCATATTGCCCAGACACTTCGTTGAACTCAGCAACCTCCAAAGGCTTGCCCCTTGGAGCGTTCGGATCTCGGCTGAACGGGTTGGATCCACCACCACAGGCAGTGAGCAATGCAAGGGCCGTAACCCCTAAACCCTTGAGTAAAAAGCGCGATTTCATTATGCTATTTCCCAGCCCATTTGATCTGACATAGGTGTAGCGCCTCACGCGCCGCACCTCAAGCCGCCAATTGAGCTGATACCATGACTAGCAGGCCAACTTCACTGTGACATGAATGCACCAAGCTCTCAGTCAATCACCGGTGTTAAGCCGAGCGTTGGTTGACCCTGCCCCGTCAAAATATAAATGTTCACCCACTCGGCCTGAATCACTAGGATTCTTGACGCTCAAAATCTTCTCAACCCAACGAGGGCAAAATGAAAAAAGTTCTTCTCACAAGCTCGATGCTAGCTCTTATGGCTGGCGCTGCTCACGCAGAAGTCACCATCGGCGGCGACACACGTCTCGGCGTTACATACAACGAAGGTAACACCGGCAGAAAAACAGATATCGAACAGCGTACAAACTTCAACATCGACGGTTCAACATCTACTGATGGTGGTCTGACAGTCGGCGCACGTGTTCGTATTCGTTCAAACGAAACAGACGTAAGCGGTTCACCGCAAACAGACAACACATCTGGTGCTTCTGTTTACGTTGCAAGCGACAGCTTCCGCCTGACAGTTGGTAACGTTGCTGACGCTCTGGACAGCCTGCCAAACCTCTATGATGGCGCAGTTGGTCTTACTGGTCTCGGCTTCCTCTCTGCTGTAACAAGCGGCGCGGCTGGTTTCCAGTCTAACAACTCCGGCCAGGACGGCGTTCGTCTCGACGCTTCTTTCGGCGGTGCTGATCTTGCTGTTGCTTTCACAGACAGCGACAACTCTATCACTACTGACGATGCGATCTCTGCTTCCATCGCCTACACATTCGGCGATTGGGTAGTAGCTGTTGGTCACGAAGACACAAACGGTGTTGGCGTAACAACTGCAACACTCGGTGGTTCTTTCGGCAACTTCGGCATCGACGCAGTTGTTTCTGACAACAACGGCACAACAGCCATGTCTTTGTCTGCAAACACATCTTTGGACAGCGGCCTCGGCCTCAGCGCTTTCGCAGCTGACAACGGTGGTGCTAACACTGCTTTCGGTATCGGCTTCACATACGGCCTGGGCGGCGCAACGCTCGCTGGTGGTGTCGTGTCTGACTTCAACCAAAACATGCGTGCTGACTTCGGTATTCGCGCTAAATTCTAATCCTAACGGATTATTTGTTTAGGGAAGAGCGGGCGCTAGCGTCCGCTCTTTTCTTTTTTGACCACCCAATTTTTGTCTGTCTGAGGGTCTCGGATGTCACTTTCAGAAATCTCAGAACGCATTTCCGCCGCCGCGCATACTGCTGGCCGCGATCCTATCTCTGTTTCGCTATTAGCAGTCTCTAAGGTCCAACCAAACGAGCGCGTCGAAGCGGTTTTACAGCAAGGTCACCGCCTATTTGGCGAAAACCGCGTGCAAGAAGCCCAAGGCAAATGGCCCGATTTCAAGGCTCAGTTCCCCGAGGCTGAAGTGCATCTGATCGGCCCCCTACAGAGCAATAAAGTCAAACCGGCCCTCGCGCTGTTTTCCGCGATCCACTCCGTAGATCGCCCCAGCCTCGCCAAAAAACTCGCGGCAGAGATCCAAGCCAGCGGCCAATCGCCCGAGCTGTTCGTGCAAGTCAACACCGGCGAAGAGCCGCAAAAATCCGGCGTCCTCCCTAGCGAGGCCGATGCCTTCATCGCTGACTGCCGCGCCATGGACCTGCCCATTGCAGGCCTCATGGTCATCCCCCCCGTCGACGAAGAACCAAGCCTGCACTTCGCCTTGCTCGCCAAAATCGCCGAGCGCAACGGCCTTTCCGGCCTCTCCATGGGCATGAGTTCCGATTTCGAGCTGGCCGTGCGCTTTGGCGCCACCCATATTCGCGTCGGCTCAGCGATCTTCGGCGCCCGCACGCCTTAATCCGAGACTCGACTCGTCCCCATAGCCGTAATAAATAGAACAAATCAGGAACATATAGAAACAGATTCGCCCATGCCCGCCCGCCGCATCCTTTCGCTCTGGTTCCCGCGCCTCGCCGCAGAGCGGGTTTTGCGCCAGGAACCCATGCTTTCGGAAGCACCCTTCGCGATCACCACCTCCCACGGCAATCTGCTCTCCCTCACCTCCCTCTCCGCCGAGGCCACCGCCACGGGCCTGCGCCGCGACATGTCCCTGACGGATGCGCGCACTGTCTGCCCCGGCCTCGTCACCCGCCCATCCGAACCCCTGCGCGAGGCCGCATTCCTGAGCGCCATGCGCCGCTGGGCCGGGCAATTCACGCCTTGGGTGGCTGAGGAAACCAGTGCTGCAACCCTCGGCACCGGCTCCCTCATCCTCGACATTTCCGGCTGCGCCCATCTCTTTGGCGGCGAGGCCGGGTTGGCGGAGCGGATCGAACAAGACCTCACCCGGCTTGGCATCACCCACCGCATTGGTCTTGCCGACACGGTCGGCGCGGCATGGGCCGTGGCGCGATATGCCCAGCACAAACCAAGCGGGCACCGCAGTGGCGACGCGATCGATCAAGAGGCCCGCGCCACGCGCTCCCGCGCCCATAAACGCCGCAACTGGGAACGTGGCGGGGCCGCGCCTACGCCCGTGCAAGCCTCCGGCACCGCACCGCGCATCATTCCACCGGGTGAAACCCGCCGCTGGCTCGCCGATCTGCCGGTCGCGGCCCTGCGCCTTGAAACCGATGTCATCACCAATCTCAACCGGCTTGGCCTTGGACGTATCAGTGATCTCGCAGGTATCCCTCGCGCCGCCCTTGGCCGCCGCTTTGGGCTTTATGTCGTGCGCCGCCTCGATCAAGCCTTTGGATCCGAGCCCGAACCGGTCTCCCCCGCCCGCCCCGATCTCCACTTCGCCACCCGCCTGACCCTGCCCGATCCAGTTGGCCTAGCAGATGACATCGAGGCGGCCCTTGTGCGCATCCTCCACCCGCTCTGTGCTCGGCTCAAATCTGCCGCTCAAGGTGCGCGCCGCCTGCGCTTCACCATTTTTCGCGCCGATCACAGCCTGCAAAGCATCGAAATCGGTCTCGCCAAACCCTCGCGCGAGCCGGACGTGATCCTGCCCCTGCTCAAGCTCAAACTCGGGGATCTGGATGCGGGCTACGGTATCGACGTGATCCGCCTTGAAGCCCATGTCACCGAGCCACTCACGCCCTATCAGCACAAGGGCCATCTCGTGGCGGCAGCCGAGGCCGAGGCGCGGCTCAATCCCGGCGGCGGCGCGGAGTTCACCGCCCTGCTCAACCGCATCGGCACCCGCATCGGAATGGAGGCCCTGACCCGCCTCGCCCCCGCGGACAGCAACATCCCCGAAAAAACCGCAACCGTGATGGCCGCCGCCTATTGCGACGCGGTGGAAAGCTGGCCCAAGCCCCGCAGCATCCGCCCCTTGCTGATGTTCACACCCGAACCCGTGTCAGAAACTGAAATCGGCCGCCCCCCGCCGCGCTTCCGCTGGCGCCGGCGTGACTTCGTGCTCAGCACAGCCCAAGGCCCCGAACGCATCGCGCCGGAATGGTGGCTCGATGACCCCAACTGGCGCTCCGGCCCCCGCGACTACTGGCGCGTGGAGACCCAGGAGGGGCCAAAGCTCTGGCTGTTTCAAGCGCTCACGGCAGGCGGATGGTTCGTGCAGGGGGATTTTGGGTGAGGGTGGCTAAGGGCAGGAGCCTCCGGCGGAAGTATTTTTGGAAAATCGAAGACGGGTGGTGTGCTACTTGTGTTCGTTTTCGCGCAAGACATGCCCAGCGAGATAGAGTGAGCCGCAGATCAGGATGCGCGCGGTAGAGCAGCGGGCAGTGATGTCCTCTATCGCGGCGCGCACGGACTGCGCCGGAAACGCATTGCCACCGACCTTTTGCGCGGCGGCCTGCGTTTCCTCAGCACTCAGCGTCGCAGTCTCACCGGGAATAGACACCGTATGGATTTCCTCCGCCATCTCCGCCAGTGGCGCGAGATAACCCGACGCGTCCTTGGTCCGCAACATGCCGCAAATCATGAACAACTTGCGCTTAGGCAAACGCCCCAGCGCCTCCGCCAAGGCCGCACCTGCGGCCTCGTTATGCCCGCCATCAAGCCACAGCTCCGCTGGATACGCGATATCAACCAATGCGCCTTTGTCCAACCGTTGCAGCCGCCCGGGCCAACTGGCCTCCGTCATCGCGGCCTCAAACGCTTCCGTGCCAAAGCCACGATTGCGCAAAGCGGCCAGCGCTGCGCCCGCATTCGCCACCTGATGCGCCCCGATCAGCGCAGGCATCGGCAAATCCTCCAGCCCCTGTTCATCCTGATATATCAGCCGACCACGCTCTTCCCAAACCGTGTAATCCTGCCCCGCAATCACCAGCGGCGCACCGATCTCAGCCGCGCGCGCCTCAATAACATCCCGCGCCACATCTTCCTGCGGCCCAACGATGCACGGCACCCCCGGCTTCAAAATCCCAGCCTTCTCAAAGGCGATTTCCCCCAGCGTCTCGCCCAGAAACTGCTGGTGATCAATCGACACAGGCGTGATCACACAAAGGCGCGGATCCATCACATTCGTCGCATCAAGCCGCCCACCAAGCCCCACTTCCAGCAGGGTCCAATCGGCCTCAACTCGCGCAAAAGCCAGCAGCGCGGCGGCGGTCGTAATCTCGAAATAGGTAATCGCATCTGGCCCGTTTGCAGCCTCGCACTCCTCTAGCAACCCGGCCAAATCAGGCTCCGAAATTAGCTCACCGGCAAGCCGAATACGCTCGTGAAACCGCGCCAAATGCGGGCTGGTATAGGCGTGAACACGTCCGCCGCCAGCTTCAAGCCCCGCACGGATCATTGCCTGCGTCGAGCCTTTGCCATTGGTGCCCGCCAGATGGATCACCGGGGGCAAACGCTGTTCAGGGTTGCCGAGCGCGTCAAGAACCCGCCACATCCGATCCAAAGTCAAATCAATCACCTTGGGATGCAGCTCCATCAAGCGCTCAAGGATCACATCGCTCTTGGCCGCGCTCACGACTCCGCAGGTTCCTCAGCGGGTGTAGGCATAACAGCGTCCGGCTTTGGCAAATCCCCATCAACCGGCGGGCGCGCCTTCATCAGCATGTGCAAAATCCGCGCCAGCTCGTTGCGCATCTCACCGCGTGCAATCACCCGGTCGATCATCCCGTGATCCTCCAGATACTCGGCGCGCTGAAAGCCCTCGGGCAGCTTTTCGCCAATGGTCTGCTCGATCACGCGCGGGCCTGCAAAACAGATCAGCGCACCGGGCTCAGCAATATGCACATCGCCCAGCATCGCATAGCTCGCGGTCACCCCGCCCGTGGTAGGATTGGTCAGCACCACCACATAAGGAAGTCCCGCCTCACGCATCATCTGCACCGCCACGGTCGAGCGCGGCATCTGCATTAGGCTCAAAATGCCCTCCTGCATCCGCGCGCCACCGGCTGCGGAAAACAGCACAAACGGTGCGTTCTTTTCGACCGCCTTTTCCACGCCCGCAATAATCGCATTGCCAACAGCCATGCCCATCGAGCCGCCCATAAAGCGGAAATCCTGCGCCGCCGCGACAATTGGCATCCGCTTAAGATCACCTTCCGCCACCAACATCGCCTCGCTCTCAAGCGTCGCCTTTTGGGCCGCTTTCATCCGATCACTGTATTTCTTCTGATCCCGAAATCCGAGCGGGTCGGCAATTGGCTCCGGCACCTCAACCTCGGCAAACAAGCCGCCATCAAACATCGCCTCAAACCGCTCACGCGGCGAGATCATCATGTGATGCCCACAATTCGGGCAGACATGCTGCGCCTCAGCCAATTCGCGGTGAAACAGCATCGTGCCGCAGCCATCGCATTTGGTCCAAAGATTGTCCGGCACCTCGCGTCGCGAAAACAGCGAGTTGATGGTCGGTTTAACGTAGTTCGAAATCCAGTTCATGCGCCGGTGCCTGCTCAGTCATTTCCTCTTGCCCCAGATAAGTCCTGTGCTCGGTAAATGCAAACCAGACCGGTGCGCGAGCCAGCTCCTGAAACGCAAAAAAACCGGCGCGGGGGAAAACGCGCCGGTTTCTCAGGGAGAGGTATGCCTCTACAGCATACCGGGTATGCAAATTTTTCTAAACTGTGCGGTGATCCGCATTGTTTGGAACTGACACGCCCACAAGACCTTTGAAGAAGGTCGGGATCGCCGCAAAAAAGCTGCGGAACGCTTTTGCGCGTTCAATCCGTGCCAGCATGAGCGCGTTTTGAATATCTTTTTCAGTAACTTGGATCTCATTGATAGACATTTGATGTCTCCTTCTGGTGTGGCCCGCCTCTGGGTCCGTTTGTCTGTTGTGACTTATATGCGCCCTCAGGCTTGATCTGACAAACGAGTCTTTCTATGCTTTCGATTAAGTTTTTTTGAAGTGGTGTTAACTATGCCCGACCGCCTGCCCCCCTTAACCGCCCTGCGTGCCTTTGATGCCGCCGCGCGACACATGTCCTTTTCTGCCGCCGCAGATGAGCTGAACGTGACCCCAGCCGCACTTTCCTACCAAATCAAGAACCTCGAAGAGCATCTGGGCGCACCCCTGTTTCGCCGCTTCAACCGCGCCGTTGAGCTGACCGAAGCCGGCCGCACACTAAAACCCGGCGTCGCCTCCGCCTTCACCGAACTCCAGCAAAGCTGGTCCACACTGCGCCGCAGCCTCGACCATTCCTCGCTCACCGTCACGGCAGGCCCCGGCTTCACCTCCAAATGGCTGGCCCCGCGCCTGTTCCGCTTTGCTCAGGCCAACCCGGATATCGACCTGCGCTTCTCTGCTGCCCTCAGGATGATGGATTTCACCCGCGACGAAGTGGACTGCGCCATCCGCTTTGGCCTTGGCGATGATGAGGGCATGTTCTCCCAAGACATCTTTACCGACTGGATGACCCCCATGCTGCACCCCTCACTTGCACGCGACAACATGCAGCCTGCCGATCTCATCGATATGCCTTTGATCCACGACGAAAGCCCCGGCTTTGTCGACCCAAAGCCCTGCTGGCAGGCGTGGTTCTGGGTCAATGGGATCAACCACAACGACACCCACGGCCTGCGCTTCTCCCAAGGGGATCACGCCATTGATCTGGCCCAAGAGGCAGGCGGCGTCGTGCTGGGTCGCGCCTCAATGGCGGAGCGCGCACTCAAAGATGGCCGTCTGATCGCTCCCTTCCCTATCGCGCTCAGAACCAAAGCCCACTACCGCTTCGTCTGTCCTCAAGGCCACGAAACCCGCCCCAACATCGCCCGCTTCCTCGCCTGGATCATGGACGAAATCAAAAGCCTTGAAGCCTATGCCCAAGACCGGGAATTTGTCGAATCTTGGGAGTCGTTCTAAGCTGGCACCGAACTCCATGTAAGAGGGCCCCTAAATGTCAGTGACTTATCCCAACGAAAGCCCTGCCTATCGCAGCGCTCGGAATGATCTGCTCACGGCAGAACTTGAATTACGCGCCAAGATCGAAGAGGTCGCAGCCCTACGCAGATCTCTTCCGCAAGGGGGCGCCGTTGCAGATTACCAGTTCACCGCGAGCAATTTGCAAGAACAATCCCTGTCCGACCTGTTTGGACCACATGACAGCCTTGCGCTCTATTCACTTATGTACGCCCCTGGCGACACCAACGCTTGCGGCATGTGCGTTTCCCTGCTCGATGGCCTCAACGCGCAAGCCTTTCACATCAAAGAGCGCATGTCCTTTGCCGTGGTTGCCGCCGCATCACCCGATCAATTGGCACGGCTCTCCTCGGCGCGCGGTTGGAGCAACCTCAAGCTGCTTTCTGCGCAAAACACCAACTACCAGCGCGATTATCACGCAGAAACCGACAGTGGCAGCCAGTTGCCAATTCTGAATGTCTTCCAACGCAAAGAAGAGGGTATTTTCCATTTTTGGGGCACTGAAGGCTTCTTTGCAGATGTTGAAGGCCACCCGCGCCATGTGGACGGGCTGTGGCCTCTTTGGAACATGCTCGACCTGTCGCCAGAGGGCCGTGGCGCGGACTGGTACCCAGCGCTAAGCTACTAAATTATACCTGAGCCATCGCACATCACTTTTCGCGTTTGAGCATAGCGATTGGCAGCGAATAAGCGATTTAGGTTTCTTGTGCGCCGATCATTTGGTCAGGATCAGCTTGCCAGCGCGGGTAATGCGCAACGTATATGTCTGGCCCAGATGCGCGATTTGCGCCAAATCACTGCCTTCCGTCAAATCCGTCGCCGCATATGTCGGCAAAACCGCCGCCTCAACCGTCTTTTTGGTCGGCGCGGTCTTTATGCCCCTGCGATCAGTTGCATTCGGAAGGGAGAGTACAGTCTGCATCGGGGAAGTCCTTTCAACAAAAAATGCGTCGGGCTTCCCATGGGTTCATACAGGTGGCTAGAGCGATATCCTATACCTGAGTTATTTTATCGGAATTGTCAATTCTCAATTTTCCCCATCCACTGATCATAGTCTGAAACCAGCAAATGCACCGGCTCAACGTCTTCTTCGACCTTGGCAAAGCGCCCGATATCCATCTCAAAAATGTTGTCCGTCCGGTCGTCATTCACCGTCGAAACCTCCCC